>HF972622.1:0-16882 GCA_000432995.1 Clostridium sp. CAG:1013 | reverse complement strand
GAACATCCTGCTGAGCAGCCTGTTCCACCTGCTCCTCCACATAAGAAGAGAGCTCCTCCTGCTGTTTTTCAACCTCCACGCCAGAGAGGGAAAACTCCACATCCAGGGACAAGACCGTCCCCACCGCTGAGATCAGCAGACTCAGCGCCACAAGGCTCCCTACAAACCGGGTCATCCGGTCCTCAGGACAGAACTTTCGCACCAGCTCTGTGGCAATCAACACTGTGCAGAGAGTCAGCACGCTTTTCAATACAGTATTCATATACTTCCTTTCACAAAGAGAACCAAAGCCGCACAGACTACTGCCACAGCACACACGCTGACAAGTATCGCCAAGATCATTCTAGTCACAGAAGCACACGCCCCAAACAGAGATCCCAGACGGGGCGTGTCGAACAAGTCCGCCGCAACCTGTCCCAAAAGGCACACCCCCATCCAGAGAGATGCCTGGATCATGGAAGGGGCGAAGATGCAGATAGCTGCCAAGATACCAAAGGCTCCTACTCCGGACTTCACGATCTGCACGCTGCTTTGGATGGCCGCCACTGCATCCCCAAAAGCTCCTCCCACAATGGGAATGGCAGAAGAAGCAATGAGCTTTACTGTCTTTCCCGTGGCTGCGTCCGCCTGAGCATTGAGCACTGTCTGTACTGAGAGGATCCCGGTAAACAGAGTCACTGCCAGCACCAAAAGCCATTTTGTAAATCCATACAAGCTGGAAAGAAGGCGGTCAAATTTAGCGCCGCAGAGAGACGTAGCCAAAGAAAGCATGAGAAAAACATGGAGCAGTGGCATGAGCAGCGCTGAAGAAATGACAGGAATCACGCTGCCTGCCAAAAGCGTTAGAAAACTGTACGATCCTCCCACCACGGTATTTCCTGATGCCACCAGCAAAGCGGAATACACCGGCACACTGGCGCCTAGGAATACGCAGGCACTTTCTACCACTTGCTCCGACGCTTGGATCAGCTCCATAAGAGGAGCCGTCAAGATCCCGGCGCAGGCTAAAGTCCCCGCCATAAGGGAAAAATCTCCGCCCTCTTCAAAGCACCCCGCCAACCGGCAGAGGATCACCACCCCAAGAAGCGCTGCCAATCCCTTGACCGGCGCTGCCAATTTCTCCCGCAGCAATTCAGAAAAAGTATCCAGCAGCGCTTCGCCACCATTTCCCTCCCACAGGCCATCCTCCGCGCCCGCTTGGGAAAGCAGCTCCTGGGTGTCTTTGTCCAAGGCATCGTACATTTCCCCTGCACCACTCTTTTCATAAATGTCGGACACCTCCTGGGCACCGGCACAGCAAGGAAACAGACATACAAAGGCCAGGACCAGGCACATCAGAAGCAATATCCGTTTCGTCCGCACAGTTTCACATCCTTACATCGCGGCGATCTCGCCCAGATATTCCAAGATCTTCCCCACAACAGGCAAAGCCGCCGCCAGCACTGCGCCCCGGGCGGCCAGATCCACCGTGTAGGAAAGAGCCGACTCTCCTCCGTCTTTGCACAGCCGAGATACCACCTGACCCACTACCGTGATGCCCACCGCCCGAAGCATCAACTGGATTGCGTCCCCTTCCAACGCGCCGCTGCCTGCCATGGAGCGAAGCTCTTGAAGCAAAGGGGCAGCCTTGTCTAGGATAAGCAGAAGAAGTACTGTCGCAGCACCAAGACTGATGAGCAAGGCGTATTCTTTATTGCTCTTCTGCACCAAGGCGGCAAACAATACCGCGCACAGCGCCAGGATCCCAATACCAAACAGTTCCATGGCTACAAGGAAAAGATGGACTTGACCGCCTGGAACAAGGCGTCAATCTCCTGGATGATCATCATCAGCACCACGATGAGTCCTGCCAGAGTGGTCATCATGGCCTGTTCCTCCCGGCCTGACCGAATCAGGAGCTGATTCAGCACCGCGACGATGATGCCTATGGCGGCAATTTGAAATATGAGATCCACTTCCACGAGGACGCGCCTCCCTTTCCAGTCCGTTTCTTAAATGAGCAGCAGGCTTAAAGTCACACCGGCGAACAGCCCTACCGCAATGAAGATCTTTGTTTTCTGCTTTGCTTCCTCCTGTGCCTGGGCCAGACGAGGCTCCAACAGAGAGCGGTAAAGCCCAATATGTTCCAGCTGCCCTTGGGTATCGCTGACTCCCAGCCCCGCCACGAATCCCCGATACCATTCCAGGTCGCCCCCATCCCACAAAAGACATTCCCCGGCACGACTGAGAGCGTCTACCGGATCCAAAAGGAATTCCCCGTCACGTTCCGCCAACCGGCAGAAAGGACATTCCTCCCGTTCTAGGATCAGCTCAGCCACACTTCCAGCAGCGTAGCGGATCCCCGTTTGGAATCCCTGCAGAAGCGCCTTTAAGTCAAGCAACAACCGGACCCGGCGTTTTAACCGGCCCGCCGCCAGGATCCCCGCCAGCAGTCCGCTGAGGATCAGTAAGGCCGCCCCTAAAACCTCCACAGGACGCCTCACCCCCTTCCGGAGAAATCGTCAGAATCGCTCGGATCGCCCCGGGGGAATCTCGTCCCGCCAGACACACCGCCGTTTGGAAAGCTCCTGTCTCCAAAAGCGCCCGGCACAAAGGCCGCCGGAACAACTCCTCCGCCTCCCCGTGGACAGACGCTACCAAAGCTGCCCCTGACGCTGCTGCGGACTTCACCGTGTCCAGGTCTCCAGCAGAAAGCTCGTCACAGAAGATCACCTCCGGGGAAAGCATCCGCACCGCCACATCCAGCCCCGCCGCCTTGGGATATCCCCGAAGCAAGTCCGCAGTAGGACCCAAATCGAACCCGCCCAGCTCCCCCCGCTCGTCCACCACCGCTACCCGCCGGCTTGGGCCAAACTTTCCCAAAGACAAGGATCGGGCAACGTCCCGCAAAAAGGTGGTCTTTCCGCTGGACGGCGGACCAGCCACTAGCACTCCCCGGTCAACAGGTACTCCTTCCAGGAACAGCCTGTCCCCGCATCCTACCACTTGACGGGGAATACGATACACTAGGCTGGTCACATCCCGCACGCTCTGGATGTGCCCCTTCTCCACCACAGCGGTCCCGCAGATGCCTACTCGGCAGTTTTCTCCCAGCCGCACATATCCCCGGCGGATCTCCTCCTCGTGGCGGAACACAGAATGGTCGCAGGCGTGAAGGAACAGTTCCTGTAACTGCCGGGGCGTCGTGACGATCCCACGATCTTTCGCCCGGACGGTCTCCCCGCCAGATGTGAGGAACTCCGTCCCCTCTCTCCCACAAATGGAAACAGGCTGACCGCTGGCGATATGGATATCAAAAGCCTGGGCTTTTACCTGCTCCGGGAGCGACAGCAGCAAGTCCCTGTACAGGGGGATTTGCCCCGCCACATAATCGAAACCGGAAGGTTCCATAGCCTTTCCTCCTTTGTCCATGAGATGTTCATATCTATGGACAGGACTTTCAAAATAGAACTGCCCTCTCCCAAAAGGAAAGGGCAACAAAAAAAGCCTCCGCCGTATGGCAGAGGCTTTCAATACTATGAATTTCTGTTATTTCTCCTTGGAGCGCTGTTCCCGATACGTAAGGAACGCTTGCAGGATCTCCCGGTCTGTGGCGTAGGTGACCAGCTCCAACGCTTCCTCCGGCTCCTTCCAGCAGATTTCCAGCACTTCCTCCGGCTGAGGCCGAGCGTCATCCTCTTTTGCTTTGGCAGCGAAATAGATCACGTCCTTCATCACGTTGGGCTTGGGAGAATAGGTCACCATCTCCCGGAAACCAGTATCCAGCTTCACCTTCAACCCGGTCTCCTCCCGGATCTCCCGCAGGGCGGTTTCGGTTTCCGTCTCCTTCTTCTCCACATGACCTTTGGGGAATGCCCAGTGGCCGCCGTTCTTGTGTTTGATCAGCAGGATCTCCAGGCCGCTGTCTCCTTTGCGGTAGACTACGGCGCCGCAGGATTTTTCTTTCTTCACGATGATGACCTCCTTTAAGAAATCTTCATAGAAAAAGGGGAAGCCCAGGCGTGGACCCAGGCGTCCCCTTGTAAAGCTCTTTTATTTTACGGAAAAACGATACTCGGTCTTGGTGGAGAAGGGCACTCCCGGCTCCAGATACTGGAAGGGGAAGTTCTCATGATGCACCGAGTCAGGATAGAACTGGGTCTCCAAGCACAGAGCAGAATGGGGCTTCATAGGCTTGCCATCCTTGCCAACCAATCCGTCCGCAACAGCATTGAAGGTGAACAGCTGCACGCCGGGCAGGTCGGACCACACTTCCATCATACGGCCACTCTCGGGCTCATAGGCCTCGCCAAACTTCCGGAAGCCTTCGCCGTCCACACAGAAGTTGTGGTCGAAACCACCGCAGAGCTTGATCATCTTGTCGTCGGCGAACATGTCGTCTCCCAGCTTCTTGGGAGAGGTAAAGTCCAGGGGACCGCCCAGAACAGACACGAAGCCACCGTCGGGGATCAGATCCTCGGAAACGGTTGTGGACTTGGTGGCGTTCAGAGTCAGGTAGGTGCCCAGCACTTCCTTCTGAGGATCGCCGGTGAGGTTGAAATAGGAATGGTTGGTGGGATTGAAGGGAGTTGCCTGGTCGCAGACAGCGTCGTACTGAAGGGCCAGGGTGTTGTCCTTCTTCAGAGTATAGGTGACCTTCACCTTCAGGTTGCCGGGATATCCTTCGTCCCCATCAGGGCTCTCATGAGTGAACACGATGGAAGGCTCTTCCCCGTCCTGGGTCTGGGCGTCGAACAGCACCTGATGGTAGCCTCCGGGGCCGCCGTGCAGGGTGTTAGCACCGTCGTTCTTGGACAAGGTATAAGTCTTGCCGTTCAGGGTGAACTCGGCCCCGCCGATCCGGTTGGCGTAGCGGCCCACGTAGGTGCCCTGGAAATTAGCGCCGTAGTACTCTTCCAAGGTACGGTGACCCAGCACCACGTCTCCCAGCTTGCCGTCCTTATCGGGGACCAGCAGCTGAATGATCCGGCAGCCATAGGGAGTGACCACCAGAGTCATGCCGGCAGCGTTCTTCAAGGTATAGAGAGCGACCTCACGGCCGTCAGGAAGTTTTCCGAAAACAGATTTCTCAACAGACATAATTAAGCCTCCTTGCCCAGCAGCGCAGCGCCGATGATACCAGCATCATTGCCCAGCTCAGCGCGGCAGATCACGGTCTTCTTGGAGGAGTTCATAGCGTACTGCTCCTTCTCCACATACTCACGCACAGGAGCCATCAGGGTCTCCCGTTCGTTGGAGATGCCACCGCCGATGCACAGGATGTCAGGCTGGAAGATGTTCACCATATCAATGATGCCAACGCTGAGGTACTTGATGTACTCGTCCACCACTTCCTTGCCAAAGGGGTCACCCTGACGCATGGCATCGAAAGCAGTACGGCCGCTGACCTTGTTGATATCACCGTCCACCAAAGTCCACAGAGCGGAATCCTTGGGAGCCTTTTCCATATGTTCCTTAGTGGTCTTAATCAGACCAGTAGCGGAAGCGTAAGTCTCCCAGCAGCCCAGACGACCGCAGGTGCAGGGACGGCCGTCCACCACGATCACGGTGTGGCCCAGCTCAGCGCCAGCGTAGTTGCTGCCGGAATAGATCTTGTGGTCGATGATGATACCACCGCCCACGCCGGTGCCCAGAGTGATGGCGATTGCGTTGTCGGCGCCCTTCAATGCGCCGGCCATGTACTCGCCGTAAGCCGCAGCGTTGGCGTCGTTTTCCATGTAGATCTTCTTGCCTTCCAGCCGCTCGGAGAGCATCTTCTCCATGGGAGTGTTCTTAAAAGGCAGGTTATTGGCAAATTCAATGATACCGGTGGCCTTATTGATAGTCCCGGGAGAGCCCAGGCCGACCCAAGGCACATCGTTCAGGGTGATGCCGGCGTTCTTCAATGCGGCGTAGACAGTCTCCGCCATAGCGTCGGCCACCTGCTCAGCGTTGTCCGTCTTGGTCTTGGACGACGCGCGGGCAATAATCTGATTGTTTTCATCCACGATCCCAACAGCGATATTGGTACCGCCCAGATCGATTCCGAGATAATACATAACAGTTGCTCCTTCAGCAGAAATTCTGGGGGTCTCCCCAATCGATTATCAGTATACTATAAACGAATGCCAAAAGTAAATGTTTCTCAGAGAAAATTCCATGTTTTTTTACCAGCCAACCCTCTTGATTTTCCAGAAAAGCTATGATAATATAACTTAGTTAATTCATATTCTTTTCCCACGCCGCTGTGGTGAAATCGGCAGACACAAGGGACTTAAAATCCCTCGGTAGCAATACCATACCGGTTCAAGTCCGGTCAGCGGCACCACCAGGCTGAGCCTGGACGCAAGTCGCGTCCTGAGCCCGGCCTTTTTTATTTACTTTTTCTCTCGCGCCAAAAACAACATTTGATTCGGCATTTTCCCCCTTTGGCTTAGCCTGGACGCAAGCCTCGTTCTAAGCTCGGTCTTTTTTACCGTTTCGCTCGCTTTAAAAGAACCATTTTATCAAACAAAAAGCCTGGCAGTTTTCAGCAACCTGCCAGGCTTTTCACTAAGTTTATTGCTGGGAACCACTCCGAGTGGCCGCAAAGCTGACGGCATAGTCAATGGCGTTTTTCAAGCTCAATTCATTGGCTTTGCCCGTACCAGCCTGGTCAAAAGCGGTGCCATGGTCCACACTGGTCCGGATGATAGGCAGCCCCAGGGTGATGTTCACCCCTTCCACAGCACTCCACTGGCCCAGATTCTTGTCATACACAAATCCAACCACTTTCAGAGGGATGTGTCCCTGATCGTGATACATGGCCACTACGATATCGTACCAACCACCCTGTGCCTTGGAAAAGATAGTATCTGCGGGAACAGGGCCCTGGGCGTCGATGCCTTCTTGCTGAGCTTGGGCAATAGCCGGTCCGATTTCCTGAATCTCTTCCTGGCCAAAAAGTCCGCCTTCCCCACAGTGGGGATTGAGTCCCGCCACGCCTACCCGGGGCTTTTCGATTCCCATATCCCGGCAGGCTTTGTCAGCGATACGGATCACTTCAAGCACACGGTCCTTTTTCACTCGGTCACAGGCTTCCCGCAGTGAAACGTGAGTGGAGACGTGGACCACTCGCAGATCCTTGTGGGCCAGCATCATGGTGTAGTGCTGAGCACCCGTATAATGGGCGTAGATTTCCGTATGGCCGGAAAAGTGATAACCTGCCAGATTTATAGCTTCCTTGTTGAGCGGATTAGTGACCGTGGCGTCCACCTTTCCCTCCATGGCAAGCTCAATGGTCTTTCTCACATATTGGAACGCGGCGTTGCCAGCCTTGGCTGACACCTGGCCCACTTCGTACTCCTCCGGAGTCAACAGCTCCATGTCGTACAAATCGATAGTCCCCGCCTGATACAGTCCCTGGGCAGGATCGCTGACGGGATGGATCTGGATCTCCTCCGCTCCCACCAGGCGGCAGGCTCTTTCCAAGATTGCTCTGTCTCCGATGACCAAAGGCTTGCATTTCTCATAAATTGTCGGGTCCCTCAAGGCTTTCACTGTGATCTCCGGTCCTACACCAGCGGGATCTCCCATGGTAATGCCAATAATCTTCCTCATAAAGCTCATTTTTTCCACCCTTTCTCAATGGTTCACTGACACAAATACACCTTCACTTGACTCAGCCCTGAAACGGTCCCCGCGCCACGCCCCTGGCCAAAGCCTCATGGAGCTGTGAAAAAAGCTCTTTCTTTCCGAATCCCCCCGATTTTGACAAGAGCGTCCTAGTCCGCCCATCCCCCACTTGGATCTGAGACAGCACCACTCCCGGTACTGGTTCCGCCAAGGGTGAAAGCTGGGAAGCTGGCAGATGATGGATCAAGCCCATCAGGGTATCGCCTCCGATCACCATGGGCTGATACGCCTCTATATGGGAGCTGTGGAGCAGGCGGAACATAAGAGCCCCCAACGCCTGGGCCACGGTCTCCCGACGGTTGTTTTCCTGGTTCTCGCCCATAGGACCGGCGGTATCTAACAAAATGTCCCGGCCCGACTCCATGGCGTTCTCGATCCGGTCGATCAACCTCTCCCCTTCTGGACCGTTCACGTATTCCGGAACAAGCTGCGTGCTGTCCAAAGACAGGCGGATACCGCCTCGACTCTCTCCAAAAGCAAGCTGGTCTTTAGAAATGGGGTTAAGACTGCCGCAAAGAACCAACAGCGGCCGTTCATCAGGAGCAAGACTTCGAACGTCTTGTTCTAATCCCAAAGGACCGCTCAGCCGGGACGCAAAGCCAGCACAACCTCCCAGCAGCTGAAACATCCCTGCCTTTTTCAGTTTTTCGGCGATCCTGTCCAGATCTTCGCGGCTCTCCGCGTCAAAGATCCCCACAGTGGGCCGGCCCGTCATAGGCGTTGAAGAATCTCCCTTCTCGAAAAGCCGCGTTTCCACTTTTAAGCCCCGAAACAGATCTGCTACTTGAGATGAGCGCACAGGCTCGAAGGGATCCTTACCGAAAACACTCTCATGGATGGGCACACCACCGTTGTAATGAATCCCTTTCCGAGTGATCCGATCCATCTGCGGAAAAGCGGGAACAAAAGCGGCAAACTCCCACCCAGAAGCATCCAAAGCAGCTTGGAACATAGGGCCGATATTTCCCCGCAAGGCAGAATCCGTTTTGATATAGAGCCGCTCTGCCCCAGCGTCCAACACCCGTCGCACTATGTCAAAGCAATCCCTATACGCCTGTTCCGGGGAGCTGTGCCGCAGTTCCCCATCTACCACAAGAACATCCGCCGATCGCGCATGCTCCCCCGGCAGTCCTCCGGCCCACACTTGAACCTGGGTAGAACCACCCGCAAATTTAATGCCTGTATCAAGCGCTCCTGTCAGGTCGTCTGCAATCACCGCCAATTTCATGAGATCGTCCCTTTCGACTTTATTCGTCCTCCCTACTTCCCCCATCATCGGGGCAGGTCATTTGCAGGGTATGCCTATCAAGCTGGCACATACGCTCCGCAATTTATCAATCTATGATCTCGCAGTTGCTGCGAGTCACCACCACAGGACAGCAACGCACCAGGTCCGCTGGACGCTGTCCGTGAACAAGGAAATTGACCAGGGCCTGGGCCGCGTTATAAGCCTGGTTTTTGGGAAGTTTGTGGATCACCGCATTCAAGATACCTTCTTTTAAGAACTGCCTGCTTTGGGGGAAAAGATCGTTCCCGATCAGTCGCAGATCTTCCCACCTGCCAGCCTCCAACGCAGCCTCACACATAGCCACTGTATTTCGGGCACTGGTGGAGTAGATCGTAGTAATAGAGGGGTCATTCATCAAATAGGTGCACAGTGTATCTTTGACGGAATGAGAAGTAGTACGCCGGCTGAATTTTAAAATCTCACAGTCGGTTTTCTGGTCCATAATGACTCTCTCAAAGCCCTGCATATTGTAGTACTGATCCGCGATGGAGAAGTCTCCAGTCATCAGGATTTTTATATGCTCCTTCTGCCCGGCTAAGAGCAGCAGATCCGCCGCCATTTTCCCAGCCAGGTCATCGTATCCTAGGCTGCAGCATAGCCGGTCCTCAGGTACGCTATCCGTCCCAACGAACACCACAGGCACCCGTTCCGTCATCCATTTCTGGTAAACCTCTCGGGCTTCCGGCAAGCACTCTCCCATTGTCAGCACGCCGCAAAGACCTATCCCGTGATTTTCAAACGCCGTCTGCAAAGCGCTTATAAGGCCGTCCGTGGTACGCGTATAAGTGTACTTGCACAGATTGAACCCAAATCCCGCGTTTTCCTCAAAAAACTGCTGAACACCATCCCAAAGGTCGTTGGAATAATAATCCCGCTTGGGCAGGATCACCGCAATGTCTCTGTTGGCGGATTTCAGCAGCGTTGCCATAGCGTTTCGGTGATAGCCCATGCGCTGCGCCACTTCCCGGATCTCCTGACTCTTCGCTTTGCTGACTCCCGCCGCCCCGGAAAGAGCTCGCTGCACTGTGGAAGGAGCCACGCCAACTGCTCTTGCAACATCAGCAAGTGTTACAGTTTTTGCCATTTGATTATCTCCCTTTCCTCAAAAAGCATTACATCCTTACGTATTATTAAAGCAAAGCATGCAGTCAATGTCAACAGAAAGCGCAATAAAAACGCAAAATCATAACATTTGCCGCAAAAAGTGCGTCCATCACTCATTTTTTAGGCATCCCTTTGAGCAATTCCTAAAAAAGAAGTAAAATCAAAGTCAAAACCTTTGACAAATGGGTTGGTCACCACTATACTTGGAACCAGAACAACGGCACTTTTTCCCTGCAATCGCCAAAATCAGCATTGGTGTTTCAAGAAAAATGCTTTTTTATTTTCACCATAACGCAAACGATAGCGTAGATCTTTTAATCTACTTCGGTTGCCTGGTGCTGTCCCACGGTCTGGAACACAACAGATAGAATCACAATCATTTATGACCCGGAATGTAATTGCTCTTACACCAGTAAAGAAAGGATGAGGATCATGGAAAAGCAACACGGAAATCAGGTATTTGTGCCTCACAATGAAATTCTAGCAGAGCCTGCGGGAGAAGGCGTTGTGCGCCGGGTATTGGCTTATGGGCCGGACGCCATGTGTGTGGAGAATGTATTTCAAACAGGCGGCGTAGGCGCAATGCACCATCACCCCCACACCCAAATCACCTACATCGTGTCTGGACGATATCGCTTTACTGTAGGAGATCAAGTGCGGGAAGTAGGACCTGGGGACACTCTCTTGAAACGAAATGGCGTGGAACACGGCTGCGTATGTTTGGAAAGCGGCGTGATGATCGACTTTTTCACCCCCATGCGGGAAGATTTTCTGTAAGCGGTTTAGACATAAAAAAAGACCTCTGGCCAACTTCTCAGCCAGAGGCCTTTTTTCGTTCAAAGTAATTCTTCTACGAATTTCCATCTGTGCGCTTTCGTTCGCACCATGTTGGTCAGGTTCATTCTTTCGATACCGCTCGCTTAATTTGCACCAGTATCAACACGAGACTGACCCCTAACAAGATATGGCCGATCCCCGCGATCCCTGAGATCGCCGCGCTCATACCAGATGAAAGCTCTGTTCCCAGCACCTGGGTCACTCCTCGCACCACAAACATCACCCCAGTCAGGTTCAGTCCAATATGATAAACAGCAAGCACCCGACCGGTCTTAGCCCCAGTGAAGGAAAAATTCTTTTCCAGCAGAAAGAGTACCAGGAAAAAGAACATGCCCAACAGAAAATAATGGGTATGTACCACTCCCAAGGTGGTTTTGGCGGTAAAGCCATTGAATTTGGTGAACTCCCGATAAAATACCCCACCGATCATGGCGAGAACAGCATACAGAAGCGCTATGTTTATATATCGTTTCATACTCTTTTCCCCTTTATTTGCATTCCTGCTTCATGGCAAAGTACCCAATCAGTACCGTCCATACATAAGCACAGGTTTTAGGAATCATCAGCATCCCGATCATGGGGATTGCATCCGCCCACAGCACCACCGGGATATAGAACCCAAAGCTCAGCACGATCGTCAGCCACATCCAACGGAATGCCCGGTCCTTATGGGCTTTCGCGCTGCGGTAGAACAACACGATCACCAAGAGCCCCAACAGGGCAAAGGGAATGTTGCGGTAGATGCCCCAAGAGAGAGGCGCTTCCGCGCTGAGCCACTGATTTTGAGGCATCATGCACAGGGCGATCCGCACACCGGCCAGACCGTACACGGCGGCGGTCAGACCGCCCATGCTTTTAATCCCATACCGCTGCCGCCAGACATAATAGAGCAGCACATAAAAAACAGTCATGGTGATAGAGGTAATCCACTTTCCCAGACCCAGCGCCACGGTATAATTCTCCAGGCCCGTGGTGCACAGAGCCAAAGCGCGGGGAACCAAATGAAATGCGTCTCCTGCCCCCAAAACTACTGCCATGCAGCCAAAAAGCTGGAACTGTGTCTTGCCCTTGCTTCCACGGATCATCAAAATGCCAATGGTGATCACGGAAACCAGATAGACCGCGTCAAACAGTGTTTCAACGATTGCTTGCATAGTTTATTCTCCTTTATCCTCATTTGTATCTTGCACTTTGGCAGCGAATACCGCTCTTCCAAAGTTACGGCCAAACAGCAATCCCGCCAACAAAAGCGAGGCACCCAGACCCGTGTAAAAAACAGCGATAAACCTCTCAGGCACAAGCCCACTTACACGCAGGCCAATGCCTCCCGTCATCATCACGGCCATGATCGCAAAGGATTTTCCATCGAAGAACTTGAGAAAGAGATGACGTTCCTCCTCATATGCGCTGATCCTGGTTGTATGTTTCTTAACCAGCTTTCCAAAAATAAATATCTGGAAAACTACAAACACCAGTACAGACAAGAGGAAATTCAGCAGAGTACAGTAAGCTGGATAGGCAAGCACACCAATGCGAAGGATGTTAAACCCAGCCGCACTCCATACCATGCAGGCCAGGAGCAACAGTGTATTGCGTTTTACTTTCATGATTTGTCTCCTTAAATGAACGTTGTTCAAGTTGGTGGATTTAAAATCCCACAGCTCGGTGGGATTTTAATAAAGGGTTCGTCCAATGATTTCCAGCACAGCGGAAGGATCGTAGTCCTGCCGAAACAGCGCGGATAACATGAGAGAAAACAAAACATCCGCGAATTTCTCCACTGTAAACTGTTCTGAAAAAGCGTCAGACCGAATCTTGGGATCACGCTTCAAAACAGAACACAGTCCATCCACAATATGCTCCCATGTGTGCTGCATCCGGCGTTTCCCATCTGACTTATCTTCCCCTATGAAACTCATAGAATGGAGCGTAAAGAAACCAGGGTACTGTTCACAACCAACAGCCAAACGTTCATACATCCAAATAACGCAAGCCTGTGTATCCTGAAATACCGTTTCATCCTCCGGGCTTTGGAAGATCTGGTGCCAAACACTTTCTACCGTGGCCCCCACCAGATCTGCTTTGGAATCAAAATAGTTGTAGATTGATCCAATGGAAACCCCGCAGGCGGATGCAACGGATCGAATGTTGACCGCAGACCATCCTTGCTGCCGGATCAACTCCCGGCTGGCCTCCAAGATTTCTTCTTTCGATGTTACAACAGTATTCATTCTATCACCCCAATGTGAACAATGTTCATTATACCTTTGGTTCTGCACAGCGTCAAGAGACAGAAACTCTTCTTTAAAAACAAAAACAGCCATTTGCTGGAGTTTCTCCTACAAACAGCTGTTGATATCGGCATTTGGAATTGATCTATTCTCGTGTTGTCCTGTTATTCTTGGGCTAACAGTTCTTTAGAGACATTCAAACTGTTAAACAGTCTGGGAATTCCCATATATCCGCTGGCGTGGACCAGAGCGCACACGATCTCCTCCCGGGTATTCCCCACTTTTAAAGCACCGGCCACATGGCTCTTCACCTGAACGTCGGCCCCTCCCAAAGAGGCCAAAAGCACCACAATGAGCAGCTCACGAGTCTTGGTGTCAAGGCCACTCCGGGTGGAGAAATCTCCAAAGCAGAGTTCCGTCAAAAAGCGGGGAACCGCCTCAGCGAATTCACCAGGCAGCCACGTATAACGGTCGGCGATCTCTGTGCCGTAAATTGGCGCTTGCAGCTCCCGTCCTCTGGCAAAGCGCTCCTGATCCTCCAAAATCGTTTTCTGCTCCGGCAAGGGCAGCGTAATCCCCTGTTGCTGGAACACCTGATTCATGGTGTCTATAGCATTGAGAGTTTTGGGGAACCCAATAAAGGGAGCGCACTGATACACAGCTTCCCGAATTTCCACAGGTGTGCACCCAGCGTTCAAGCCTGCTTGCACGTGAGCTTTCAGCTGAGGTAAAGTACTCAATGTGGTGAGCACGGTAATGGTTACCAGTTCCCGCATCCGGTTATCCAAACTGCCGGTATAACACACATCCCCAAAAATAAACCCTTGAAGGATCTGCATAAACTCAGGGTCATTCCCCTCATTGCCAGCGGCATGGGTATGGAACAGCTCTTGCATCTTCTCTTCCGTTCTATCTCTGCGATCCATTTTGGTTACCTCCTCCAATGATTTCAATACCAGTATAAACCAGTTACCTTTCCATGTCGAATACCTATATTTTATAGTTTTCCATAGATAAAATCCATAGAACAAATATCCCCCGGCCAAAAGTTCTGCCGAGGGATGTTTACACTCTTAGATTTTCTATGTCTGCCATGGGGCAAGCTCACCAGAGAGCTGTCCCGGTCTTACAGGTTCACATAGGCGCGACGCACCACTTCCTCGATGCGCTCCTCTTGAACGTGAAGGTTTGTAGGGTTATACGCCTGGATCAAATGGATCATGGCTTCCTTTACGGAAACATCCTCTGGCACCTTGATCACCCACTGCTGATCGGTAGCTTCCAACAGGGTGTACATTTCGCTTTCTTTCCAAGCCGGTGCTCCTTCCTCAAACTCCAGTTTCAAGGAAATACCGCTGCCATACCGCTCTCTAAACCCTTCCAGAGTGCCGTCAAACAGCTTTTTACCCTGGTCGATCATGATGATCCTGTGGCACAACTCCTCGATATCGTCCATGTCGTGGGTAGTCAGGATGATGGTGGTTCCCTTTTCCTCATTGATGGCTTTCAGTGCATCCCGCAGCACTTTTTTGCTGGTCACATCCAAGCCGATAGTGGGCTCATCCAAGTAGACCACATCAGGCTCGTGGAGAAACGCGATAGCGATGTTTGCCTTCATCTTCTGACCCAAACTGAGCTGTCGCACCGGCTGATCCAGAAACTCTCTCATGTCAAGAAGTTCCGTAAAATAGTCCCGATTTTTCCGGAAGACCTCCTTGGGAACAGAATACAGACTCTCGTAAAGCTGAAAGGTATCGGAAATGGGCAGGTCCCAATAGAGCTGGGAGCGCTGGCCAAACACCACACCGATATGTTTGGCGTTCTCTTTCCTATCTCGGTAAGGGACCACACCGCCCACATCCACGGTGCCACTGGTGGGAATCAGAACTCCGGAAAGCATTTTCAATGTGGTGGATTTCCCCGCGCCGTTTGGGCCGATGTACCCTACCATCTCCCCCTTCTCAATGGAAAAGGAAACCTTCTTCACTGCTTCTTTTACGGTATACTCCCGATGGAACAAAGACTTCACCGCACCGGAAATGCCCTTCCCGGATTTGGCGATCCGATAGTCCTTGCAAAGATCTTTTACTTCGATAAAGCTCATGGTTCTTCCCTCCTGTCAAGAGCCTGTGCTCTTATAGTGCTTCAATCCCCAATTCCAAAGCAGAACGCTCAACGCGAACACCAATATTCCCACCAACGGACTCAGGAAAGGCAGGATGGCTGGATACCCCTCTGGGATTGCCTTCCCCAACAGAGCAGCAGCCGGATAGAAATTCAAAAAGGCGAAGGGCAGCAGGAACGTCAAAACAAATTGAATAGCCTTCGGGAAAATGGTGATGGGATAGTTGGTAAACTCCTTCATGTCCCACAGCAGGAAGTCCGCGATGGGGTTGCGTCCCACAGTGAAAAATCCCATCACCGAGGAAGCAATGAGAGCCGCGGCCTGGATAAACGCGGCGCCCAGCACCATCAGAGCCAGATAAACTATATTCCAAACAGTGGGCGTGTAGTGAAGCTGGTAAAGGGACACCACCAGGATCACAAAGGAAATGGAAAAATGGCTGATGTAAGCCACGTTATACCCCGCTGAGAAAACTTCATGGAGAAAGGGATGGATGGGTTTCATCAAGGAAGCGTCAAACTCTCCAGAACGGATCCGCCGGGTCAGACCCGTGGAGAAATTGAAAAAGAAGGAGGCTCCAATGGCGTAAGACATGAGTGACAGACTGTACAGCACCATGATCTCCGCACTATTCCAGCCGCCCACCTCCCGAAAGCTGGTGGCAAGAACGTACAAAGACAAGAATGTGCCGCCGTAGCCGATCCACTGCCCCACAATACCCGCGAAGAACGTGCCACGGTAGGCCATTTCTCGGCGCAAGGCCACTCGGAAGAAGGACGAAAACAATCTCCAAAAATCTTTCACAGTGTCCACCTCCTCAACCGCCATTGACAGTCAGCTTTTTGACCGCCGCTTGAAGGACCAACTTGTCCGCTATGCTCAATATCACCAGCCATAGAGCCGCCGCCAGAATGGGCACCCAGGCGTCCTCCACAGCTGTCTTTCCCAAAAACAGGTTGATGGGCTCGAAGGTCATGTAGCGGAAGGGCAGGAAATAACTGGCGGTGACTAGAAACTGAGGATAGAACCACAGGGGCACCACAGTGCCGCCAAAGATTTTCATGAAGCCCCCCAGGTAGAACCTGACAAACCAGCTTCTTTGCAGCCAAAAGGCCAGCAGCCCCACCAAATAGGTGACCTGGAACGTTAGAAGCGCTCCCAGCAAAGCCGACACTGCGAACAATGCGCCGTGGACCGGATCCGGCAGAGAGTCGGCGGAAATAAAGAACGCCCCCACCAAAAGGATGGGCACCGTACGAGTGATGGTCCCGTAGAGGTTCTCTCCGAAAGTGTTTGCCAGCGTGTAGTATTTGTAGGAAATGGGCCGCAACAGTTCTAGGGAGACGGTGCCGTCCACCATAGCGTTCTCAATGCGGGAGGCCACATCTGCTCGAGTGAGCTCCATCATAAAGGAATTGATCAGCACATACACCAGCATATCGGAAAAATTGGTGTCCTGCTGAACGCCTGTACCCAACAAGGCTTTCCAAAGAAAGATCTGGATGAGAAATCCCAGCAACGCGCTGACCACTCCTGCCAACGCGGCAAAACGGTAGGTCATTTCCGATTTCAGCGACTTGGTAAATACGATCCAGTACTTTTTCATAGAACCCCACCTTTTCCTCAAATATCCCCTACGGTGTT
>HF972621.1 GCA_000432995.1 Clostridium sp. CAG:1013 | reverse complement strand
GTGTAGGGGAAAAACCGCAGGATGGTGGATTTTTTAGGGGTTTGTTGACTCATAATACACCTCAGAAGGGCCATTGCCCCAAAAGAATAGATCTGTGGCCTTGGAAAAGGCCGGCTTTCAGGCCGCCGTCATTCAGCAAAAAAAGAAGGACGGCAGACCACCAGGCCTGCCGTCCTTACACGACGAATAAGCCGGGAGTATGTCCCGGCGTCTCAGCCTGGTAATTCCCTAGCCCCCGCAACGTACAGCGGCCGGGAAGAAAGACGCGTTTCACGGCGCCGCGCCTTTCGCAATGACGGTTGAGTCCACTTTATCATGGCATAGGGAAAAAGTCAACCGGTTTTCTCCTCCGGGGAATGGACTTGGAAAAGAAACACTGGATTTTCCAGGGTTTCCCCTTGTAATTTTGGAAAACAGGGTTTATAATATACTTACATCTAGTTTTTAAAACTAAGTAATTTAAAATTGATCTTTACCATAGAGAGGATGGTGTCATATGGATTACGCTGCAACAAGAGGGAGTATCCCCATGGAGCGGGCCAGGATCAACGGGCTCCGCATGGAAAAACGGCGGGCTTTGGGCCTGCCCCGGTACACTTTGGGGGAGGAGATCTTCTCCTCCGTCAGCCACGGAGTGTCAGCCCTGTTCGCAGTGGGGGCTTTGGTGCTCCTGCTGGTAACCTGCCAAAAAACGCCTCTAAATGTGGTCTCGGCAGCGGTGTACGGTGGGACCATGGTGCTGCTGTACACCATCTCCACCCTGTACCACAGCTTGGGCCTGAATAAGGCCAAGGTGGTGTTCCGTTCCCTGGACCACTGCACCATCTTCCTGCTCATCGCCGGAACCTATACCCCCATCACTCTGGTCTGCCTGGGTGGCTGGAAGGGATGGACCATGTTCGGCGTGGTGTGGGCCGCCGGTGTGGTGGGCGTGGTGCTCAACGCCATCAGCGTGGAGCGCTTCAAGAAAATCTCCATGGCCTGCTACTTGGCCATGGGCTGGGTGGTAGTGCTGGCCATGGGGGATTTCTACCGGGCCGCATCTCCCTTGACTTTCTGGTGCCTGCTGGGCGGCGGCATCCTGTACACGGTGGGGGCCGCCCTGTACGGTGTGGGGAAGCGGGTGCCCTATATGCACTCGGTGTTCCACCTGTTTGTGCTGGGGGGTAGCGTGCTCCATACCATCAGCGTGTGGGCCATCCTCCAGTAAGGATATGTGAATAAAGCGCGCTCCGGGGCTTTTGTCCCGGGGCGCGTTTGTTTTTGGGCGGGCGGGAACGCGCCTTAGGAGCCTGTTTCTACCCCTTGGTCCTGCCCCCTTGCGCTGGGGATCCCGGGCGGATATACTGGTGTTGCAGCTGCGGAAAGGAGTGAGCGTGTGAGGATCATAGTGGAAGAGGACCCGGTGCTCACCGAGACAGAGGTGATCGTCCGGTGTAAGGAGACCACCCCCCAAGTGATGGAGATGCTGGCGGCGCTCCGGTCCTATGACCAACGTCTCACCGGGGAACGGGAGGGCCGCACCTACTTGTTGGAAGCGGGGCAAGTGCTGTACATCGAGTCGGTGGACAAACGCACCTTTCTTTACACCTGCGATGGTGTCTATGAGACGCCCTTGCGGCTTTACGAGCTGGAAGAGCGGCTTGTTTCCCGGGATTTTATCCGGGCCGGCAAATCCGTGATCGTCAATTTCGGGAAGGTCCAGTCCATTTGCCCGGACCTGGGGGGCCGGCTGCGGCTGACCCTGGAAAACGGGGAAATGGTGGGAGTCTCCCGGCAGTATGCCCCGGATATCCGAAAAAAGCTGGGGATCCCAGAGAAAGGGAGGAACGTGAAATGAGAAAGATCATCCAAAGCCTGCCCCAGGTGCTGACGAACCTGTGTATTTCCTTCACGGTGGCGCTGCTGGTGTATACAGCTTTTGATTTTTCCAAAGAGACCGTGCTTAGAAGCAGGATTTACGAGCTGCTTCTGGTCTGCGTGGCGGCCACGGTGCTGCAATATGTGTTTTTCAGCGGGAATGTGGTCAAACGTCTGTCTTACCTGTGGCGGATGGTACTGTTCGCTGTGCTGTTTCTACCGGTGATTGCTGCCTGTGCCGCCCTGTTCCAGTGGTTCCCTATGGGCCAGACAGGGAGCTGGATCGTATTCGTAAGCTGCTTTTTGGCCGGGTATCTTGTTATCGCCCTGGTGTTTGAGGCGGGGTTCCGCCTGCGCCGTCGTGTGTACGATGACGCTCTTGGCAGATATAAACAGGAACAAAAGAAGTGATCTTGGTGGGTCCTGCCTCTTTTGGCGGGGCCCACAACTTTGTTTGAGATGATTTTGATTCGGAACGGATCGTTCTTTGCGTCTTTTTTGGCATGAATCCACCCTCTCCTGACTATACTGTAACAATGGTATGTCAATTTAGGGCGGGGACTATCCCGAAGAAAGGAGCGCGCTGTTATGCCGACCATCCATTTGATCCTGGCGGGGCCCATGAACGCCCCTTATCCCAACGGTGGGGACGAAGCCTACTGGATGGGCCAGGTGGCCGGGGCCCTGG
The DNA here is from genome assembly GCA_000432995.1 of Clostridium sp. CAG:1013. Taxonomy (GTDB): domain Bacteria; phylum Bacillota; class Clostridia; order Oscillospirales; family Acutalibacteraceae; genus Acutalibacter. Next base: position 140 of record HF972621.1, on the reverse strand, counting down.
CGTCTCATCTCACGCAGAAGGGGATCGCTCTGTCCTGGGGGCAGGGGGAAGGGAGATCCCCGTGGGACTTGTGTCTGGTATTGGGATCTCAGGCCGCGCCTCCGGAGCAGGAAGGCCAGCGAAAGGGTCCGGTGATCCTG
>HF972620.1:768-5160 GCA_000432995.1 Clostridium sp. CAG:1013 | reverse complement strand
ACTTTTATCCGCCTTCGGCGCTTTTCTTTTTTAATCTACGCTTTTCGTGGCGATCACATTCACGCCGGTCCCTCCGGCGTTCTTCACCACCACGTCTCCCAGCTTCACCGGGGCCTGGACCGTTGCCCGGCGGATATCCGCCATGCAGTCCCAGATTTTCCCCTTGGGGATGGGTCCCTGGGTGCGCACGCTCACCAGGGGCGCGCTGCCGCCTTCCACTTTTACGGTGGAGGCCACCATCCGCTCCGGGGCGGTGACTTCCTTTTTGCCGTAGAGTTCCCCACGTTTGCAGGTATTGCCCGTCACTCGGACCACCTGGCCCGCCTCGTCGGTCTCCACTTTCAGGGGACAGCCCAACGGGCAGCTGATGCAAGTAAGCTCAATCACTGCCATATCACTGCGCCTCCTCTTCTTCGGCCACCACGCGGATCAGGTTCTCCCCGCCGGTGAGCCATGCTTTCTGAAATACCACCTGCTCCATTTCACCGGGAGCCATCACAGGCCGCTTCCGGGAGTAGAGCAGTTTGTCATCAGCGTAGACTTTCACCACGCCTTTTCGGATATTCCGTCCCACCCGGAACCGGATGACCACGTTTTCCTCCATCCGCTGGGGACTGATGGCCACGGGCACGGTATACCGAGCGGCGCCCTCGGGCTTTACGGGCAGTTCCAAAGCCGCCTGCTCCTTGCCGCCGGCAACCACGAAGGCCGCCGCGTGGCGTCCAGCCTGCTCCGCTTCCTCAGAGACGTAGTCCACCAGGTCGTGGACGTGGAGCACGTTGCCGCAGGCGAACACCCCGGGGATGCTGGTCTCCAGGCTCTCGTTCACCTTGGGCCCGTTGGTCACGGGGGAGAGCTCCACTCCCACCGCCTTAGAAAGCTCGTTCTCCGGGATCAGGCCCACGGAGAGGAGCAAGGTATCGCAAGAGATATATTCCTCTGTGCCGGGGATGGGCTTCATACGCTCGTCCACCTGGGCGATGGTCACTCCGGTGACCCGCTCTTTGCCCTGGATGTCGATGACGGTATGGCTCAGCTTCAGGGGGATGCCGTAGTCGTCCAGGCACTGGACAATGTTCCGCTTCAAGCCTCCGGAGTAGGGCATCAGCTCGGCCACGCACTTGACTTTGGCCCCTTCCAGGGTCATGCGCCGGGCCATGATCAGGCCGATATCGCCGCTTCCCAGGATGACCACTTCCCGGCCGGGCAGGTAGCCTTCCAGGTTCACCAATCGCTGGGCGGTGCCGGCGGAGAAAATGCCAGCAGGCCGAGTTCCGGGGATATTCAGCGCTCCTCTGGGGCGCTCACGGCAGCCCATGGCAAGGACCACGGCTCCCGCTTCCACCACCTGCAAGCCACGTTCCCGGCTGACGCAAGTGACAAACAAACTGTCCCCCTGGCGGCTGAGATCCACCACCGTGGTGGACAGCCAATAGGGGATCTCCATCTCTTGCACTTTCTCGATGAACCGGGCGGCGTATTCCGGTCCGGTAAGCTCTTCCTTAAAGGTGTGCAGGCCGAAACCGCTGTGGATGCACTGGTTCAAAATGCCGCCCAGCTCCGGTTCCCGCTCCAGGATCAGCACGTCCTGGGCGCCGTTTTCCCGGGCGGCCGCCGCTGCGGCCAGTCCCGCCGGGCCTCCGCCAATAATCACAATATCATGTTTCATGTTGTCATGCTTCATGACGATCCTCCCCCCGGGTCTTTTCCAGAACGATCTGGGCGTCTTTCCCGCTTTTACGCACCTGGGTCAGGTCCAGGTCCAGCTCCTTGGAGAGCAGATCCATCACTCTGGGGGAACAGAAACCCGCCTGGCAACGGCCCATGCCGGCCCGTGTGCGGCGCTTTACCCCGTCCAGAGTCTTGGCCCCCAGGATGCCGTGGATGGCGTCCAGGATCTCTCCCTGAGACACTTCCTCGCACCGGCAGACGATCTGCCCGTAGGCCGGATTCTCCCGGATCATCTCCGCCCGGCGCTCAGGATCCATCTCCTTCAGCTTGGGAACCCCTTTGCGGATGGGGTCAAAGTCCTGGTTTTCCTCCAGGCCCAGCTTCTTCCCGATAAGCCCCGCCAGGTACTCCCCGATGGCCGGGGCGCTGGTAAGGCCGGGAGACTCAATGCCCGCTGCGTCAAAGAAGCCGGGAACGGTCTCGCCCAGCACGAAGTCATCCCCGTCCTCGTGGGCCCGCAGGCCGCTAAAGGAGGTGATCACCTGCCGGGTGGGAATGTTTTTCACTCCCAGGGCGGATTTCTCCACCACTTCCGCCAGACCAGCGGCGGTGGTGGCGGTGTCCTCTTTCTCCTGAATGTCCGCCGCGGTGGGTCCCAGCAGCAGATTCCCGTGGACGGTGGGGCTCACCAGCACACCCTTGCCGTATTTCCCAGGTAATTGGAACACGGTGTGGGACACATGGTTTCCTGCGGTCCGGTCCAGCAGGCAGTATTCTCCCCGGCGGGGAGTGATATGGAGTTTTTCCTCACACACCAGGTTGTGGAGCCAGTCGGAATACACACCGGCGGCGTTTACCACTACCCGGGCTCCCAAGTCGCCCTTGCTGGTATGGAGGACCCAGCCCTCCCCTTGACGCTCCAGGCCGGTGACCTCTGTGTCAAAGGAGAACTCCACCCCGTTTTTGGCGGCGCTCTCCGCCATGCCCAGGGTCAGCTCGAAGGGGCACACGATGCCGGAAGTCTCCGCCAGCAGGGCGCCTTCCACCTCTTCCGAAAGGTTGGGTTCCAGGGCTCGGGCTTCCTCCCCGGTGAGCAGCTTCATGCCGGTAACGCCGTTTTTCACGCCCCGGTCATACAGCTCCTGGAGCTTCGGCAACTCCTCTTTGGCAAAACATACCACAAAGGCCCCCACCCGCTTGAAGGGGATGTCCAGCTCTTCTGAGAGCTTGTCCATCATCTGGTTGCCTTTTACATTCATCTTTGCTTTCATGGTGCCGGGCTCCGCGTCGAAGCCGGCGTGGATGATGGCGGAATTGGCCTTGCTGGTGCCCTCACACACGTCCAGAGCACGCTCCGCCACCAGGAATTTTCCCTTCCTGCGGGAAAGCTCCCTGGCCACCGCGGAACCCACAACTCCCGCGCCCACCACGATCACATCGTACTGTTCCATTCTTTCACCGCCCATACTTGTTCTCTATTTCTAAAACCCCCGGAAAAACCCGGGTGATTCCGGTTGAAACCAGCTCAAAACCGATAGTATTAGAATAGCACAAACTCTTCCCTGCCGCAAGAAAAGAAATCGTGAAAAAAGGCGCCTTCTCCCTTGACAGACCCTTTAAAATCAGGGAAAATAATAAGTAGATTGTACTGACAAATTCCTCCCTTTTGGGGGGCAGAGAAAGGACGCGAAGTATAATGGAATATTTGATTGGTATTGACCTGGGCACCAGCGGTACCAAAACCGTACTGTTCGACCGGGAAGGTCATGTGATGGCCAGCGCCACCGTGGAATACCCCATGTATCAGGAGCACAACGGCTGGGCTGAGCAGGAGCCTGCTCACTGGTGGGACGCCACCTGCCGCACCATCAAGACCGTCATCGAGAAGAGCGGCGTGGACAGCGGCGATATCAAGGGCGTGGGCATCTCCGGTCAGATGCACGGCCTGGTGATGCTGGATAAGGAAGGCAAAGTCCTGCGCCGTTCCATCATCTGGTGCGATCAGCGCACCGCTGCCGAGTGCGAGGAGATCACCCAGAAAGTGGGCGCCCAGCGGCTGATCGAGATCACCGCCAACCCTGCCCTCACCGGCTTTACCGCCTCCAAGATCCTCTGGGTCCGGAACCATCAACCCGAGATCTACGCTCAGTGCGCCCACATCCTGCTTCCCAAGGATTATGTCCGCTATGAGCTCACCGGCGAGTTCGCCACCGAAGTGTCCGACGCTTCCGGCATGCAGCTGCTGGATGTGCCGGGCCGCTGCTGGAGCCAGGAAGTCCTGGAGAAGCTGGACATCGATCCCGCCCTGCTTGCCAAGGTGTACGAGTCTCCCGAGGTCACCGGCTACGTTACTCCGGAAGCCGCTGCTCTTACCGGCCTGAAGGCTGGCACCCCCGTGGTGGGCGGCGCTGGCGACAACGCTGCTGCCGCTGTGGGCACCGGTGTGGTCCGTGACGGCAAGGCCTTCACCACCATCGGCACCTCCGGCGTGGTGTTCGCCCACACCGATAAGATCTCCATCGACCCCAAGGGCCGTGTACATACCTTCTGCTGTGCCGTTCCCGGCGCCTGGCACGTCATGGGCGTGACCCAGGGCGCAGGCCTGTCCCTGAAGTGGTTCCGGGACAACTTCTGCTCCGCTGAGAAGGAAACCGCTCTGGGCATGGGCGTGGATCCCTACTACCTGATGGATAAGGAAGCAGACCGTTCTCCCATCGGCTG
>HF972620.1:260-763 GCA_000432995.1 Clostridium sp. CAG:1013 | reverse complement strand
CCGTTCTCCCATCGGCTGCAACCGCCTGCTGTACCTGCCCTACCTGATGGGCGAGCGTACTCCTCACCTGGATCCCGACTGCCGCGGCGTGTTCTTCGGCCTGTCCGCTATGCACACCAAGTGGGATATGCTCCGGGCTGTCATGGAAGGCGTGACCTACTCTCTCCGTGACTGCATGGAGATTCTTCGCGGCATGGGCATCGACATCGGCGAGATGCTGGCCTGCGGCGGCGGCGGCAGCTCCCCCCTGTGGCGGCAGATGCTGGCAGATGCCTATAACTGCCCCGTTAAGACCGTGAAGTCCAAGGAAGGCCCCGCCCTGGGCGTGGCAATTCTGGCCGGCGTTGGCGCTGGGCTGTATCCCTCCGTGCAGGAAGCCTGCGACGCTATGATCCAGACCAACGAGCCTCAGGCTCCCATCGCTGAGAACGTGCCCAAGTATGAGAGCTTCTATCAGGTGTACAAGAGCCTGTATCCCGCTATGAAGGAGAACTTCAAGCTCC
>HF972620.1:0-205 GCA_000432995.1 Clostridium sp. CAG:1013 | reverse complement strand
CGTTTTAAGCAGAATAAAGTTCCAGTCCCCGGCTCGGGTTCCCCCTGAGCCGGGGTTTTTTTTGCTTTTTTTAGCTTGCTGTAAGTCGTAAAAAAGAGAATTCAACCCTTTCCGCTTTGATTCACCTGGGAGAATCCAGCAAAACCGGGCTTTTTTCACCCTCTTTCCCACGGTGGGAGTTTATAGATAACTTCAACTCACGGGG
>HF972619.1:19187-46772 GCA_000432995.1 Clostridium sp. CAG:1013 | reverse complement strand
GATGCACTGCTTTTTTGGGCAGACCCAGGGGCGCAAGTTCTTTTCCTATGAAGTCATACATGGCTTGAGGACCGCACAGGAAAAACGTGCTGCTGGTGAGATCCACGTATTTTTTCATCAGTTCCCCGGACACAAAGCCCTTTTCGCAATGAGGCTGCTCCTCATCGCTGAGGACATACACCACTTTGAAATGATCGCAGCGGGCTGCCAGGGCATCCAGTTCCTCGCGATAGGCCAGCTGTGCTGCGGTGCGGGCGCCGTAAAAAAGTGTCATGTGGTAATTTTCGTCCCCTTCGGCAAGGCTGCCCGCCATGGACATAAAGGGTGTGATTCCGCTGCCGCCAGCGATACAGATGATATCCCGGCTGTCTCGCAGGGTCTCATAGTGGAATTCACCGGAGGGTTCGGTCATGACAAAGCGGTCGCCCACCTTTGCCGTTTCGTTGAGATAACCGGACACAAAACCCACGTTCTCCACTGCCAGCACCAGTTTGTTTTCCAGGGCCTGCCGTGGTGTGGAGACAATGGAATAGGGGCGGCTGACCAGGCTGTCCCCGATCTTGATCTGGATGGACACGTATTGTCCTGCCCGGAAGAAGGGAAACTCTCCGCTGTCCACTCGTTTGAAGGTGAGTTCCCGGATGGTATCCGTGAGGGGACGGGTGTCGGTCAGTTCCACTTGCATATAGCCGGGGTGGAGCTTTTTCGCCAGGGTGTTGGTGCGGTATTCCTGAGGCAGCGGGGTGTTGGGACCCTCAGCCAGCATCTGGCGCCGGGTGGGCACCATTTTTTTGAACCGCAGCATATCCATAAATCCGAAAATCTGTTTCTTGAAATTCATTCTCCCTGCGCCTCCTTTTTCAAATCGCCCACAGTCTGACGTCCGGAAAGATCGCCGGAGATATACGCGCTGGAATAACCGCTGGAACGCATGGCGTAACCGCCTGCAAACCGCAGTCCGGGACTCATCAGGGCGTCCTCTTTCATCATCATCATGCGGGGCATCAGGCTGTCCCAATCGGCAGTTTCATAGCCGTAAATCACGCCCTCCGGATGTCCGCAGTAACGGGCGTAGGTGGTGGGGGAGGCCACGCAGATCTCTTCAATGGCGTCCCGGATCTTGCAGCCGGTTTCCCGCTCGAAGACACGGATCATGTCATCAGCCACCTGATCCTTTATCTTGAAATACTCTTCCTCGGAGACATTTCCCCAGTCATCGGACATGAACATGGTGGTGAAATACATCATGCAGGTGCCCTCAGGAGAACACTGGGGATAGGCGTTGTTCAGGCAGACCGTGGCCTGCACATGGTTGGTGCTGACCTTTTTCATCAGGTCGTACTGCTTGACAGTATCCGCCGTGTCATAAATGAAATAGTTGTGGCTGGTAATGCCCAGTTCTTCCGCGGACTTGTTGAGTCCCAGGAAGAGGGAGAACCCCCGGCCGGCGAATTTTCGGCTGTTGGTAGCCCGCACCATCTGCTGGGTGACGGCCTTCTTTTCCAACATTTTGCCAAACACCAGATGGGGAGAGCAGTTGGCGATGATGTGACGGGTCTGGATGACCTTGCCATCAGTGAGCTGGACACCGCTGATCTTCCCAGCGTCGTCCGCCAGGATCTTTTCCGCCTCGGACTGGTACCAAATATCTCCGCCCAATTCTCGGATACGGGTATCCAGGGCAAGGCTGATCTCGTGGGAGCGCATTTTAGGCATCCAGGCGTCGCGGGTGATATAGCGGATCACCATGGAACCGTAATGCAGGAAGCTCATGCGATCACAGTCTACACCCAGATAACACCAGTAGGCGTTGAGGATATCCTTGGCCTTTTGAGGCATTTTCAAAGCGTCCAGAACTTGGTTCACCGAATAACTTCCGGCTTTTACGAAATTTGGGAAATTCTTTTTCATATAAGCGGAATCGGTGTTACCGTTTACAGAGTTGGAATAAGTCTGAGCGTCCCGGACTTCGTTACACAACTCAAAGAATTCCGTGATGGATTTGCGGGACTCGGGGCAGTATTCCACCATTTTGTCGATGAACGCCTGCTGGCCGAAAGGCATAACACAGTCATATTTCTTGTCGGTGGTGATCAGGTGGTAGGCCTCGGGGATGCGCACCCAATCGATTTTATCCTCCACGCCCAAGTCACGGAACAGCTTGCGCACATCGCCTGGCTCCTGGGGAGAACCGAAATCGTTCAATTCATGCAGACTCGCTTCGAATTCAAAACGTCCCCGTTTGAAACTGGTGGCAAAACCGCCGGGCAGGTTGTGCTTTTCCAGAAGCAGACAGGAATATCCAGCCTGCAAGATCCGGATGGCGGCAACCAGACCGCCATTGCCTGCGCCTATGACCACCACGTCATAGGCTTTGTTTGCTTTTGTTGCCATAGTGTACCTCCTTTGAGTTTATACCAGCAGATTCCGCGAACGCTTCAGCCAGTGCTGTAATTCTTCTTCGCTTTTCACCTGCTTATAGTAACTTAAAATAATACGGTAATATTCCGTCAGTTCTTGGCTGATTTCTTCTTCGCTGAAATTCAGGTAACCGGTGGCCATCATTACTGCCATGGAGTAACAATAATACTGCATTCTTCGGTGCATTTCGGAAGCCTGTTCCCGAGAAAGTTCCAGGTTTGTTTCCAGCTTGTGGATCGTCTGCTCTTCGTTGGGATCTTCAAAGAATGTTTCACCGGCAGCCCGCTGACGCAGATAGACCAACTGGAACAGATTCTTTTCCCGCTGCGCGAAGTGGAGGAAAGAGAGGGCGACCTGTTTGTAACTACCCGCGTCCTCGCGCAGGAAATTTTCCCGGATATAAGCCATCAGTTCGTCCCGGAGAGTTTCCATGCTTTCAAATTCCGAATAGATTGGCTGGGTGGAGCAATTCAATTTCCCAGCGATGTTTCGAACCGAAAGAGCTATTGTACCCTGTTCTTGGACCAAACTTACTGCGGCCTTCAAAATATCCTCACGAAAGATACGTTTTCGCGGCGGCATAGGAAACTCCTTTCTCAATTTATAAATAACACGTGTTATTTATCTTTATCTTACTATATTCCTGGCTGATTTACAAGGGATTTTAATAAATTTAACAAGAAAACCGGATAGAAAAAGCCGCGGATCCCATTTGTGTGGAATTCGCGGCGGAAAACAAAAAACCGATACCATTTGGTATCGGTTTTCCTGGTGGGAGAGAGTGGATTCGAACCACTGAAGTCGTCGACAACAGATTTACAGTCTGCCCCCTTTGGCCACTCGGGAACTCTCCCATATAAGCCCCATGCCGGACGGCTGGGTATGTGAACGCGCTTGCTTGTCTGCCAGTGGAGCTGGTGAACGGACTCGAACCCCTGACCTGCTGATTACAAATCAGCTGCTCTACCAACTGAGCTACACCAGCGGATTTTTTAGCGCTCGTTTATTATATCCCAGGTGCCATAGAAAGTCAAGCGTAAAAATGCAATTTTTTAAATTTTTTTAGAAGAGGATTTTTCGGCCTGTTTGAGGAGGCGTAAATAGAGGGTGGGAAGCAAAGAGAAAATCTGTGAAAATGGGGAAAAACCTGTGGACTTTTCCCCGGATTATGCTACAATAAAGTTACATAATACTTTGGGGAAAAAGGAGTGTTGTAACAGATGAAAAAGTTGGTTTGCCTTACCTTAATGCTTTGCATGATTGCCCTTGTGCTGTGCGGCTGTGGAAATGATAAGGGAGATGAGACCAATTCCAGTGGTCTGAACAGTACTCCCGCCACAACAAGCCCCGCTCCTACGCCGGAACCTCAAACCGCTAAAGCTCTGCGTGTCACCGCGGACTCTGGGTTGAATATTCGCGCAGAGGCTTCCACTGACAGCGAGATTCTGGGTTTGGCGGAAAGCAGCCAGAGGCTGGCGCTGATGATGGAAGATGCCCAAGACGGTTGGTATCAAGTCCAGTATAATGGCAAGACCGCTTATGTTTCCGCTGATTACGCGGAAGTGATTGAAGTGACTGTGGACGAGTACAACAAGCTTCGAGGCGAATCTGGTTCGGATGACAATGGGGAAGATACTACTTCCACTACGTCCACCCAGTCTCCCGACGGAGGCGATTCCGAAAGCAGTACAAGCTCTACCAGTTCAGAGGACTCCGAGGACGGCGAATAACGCCGTTCTCTTTTTCCTGCCCAGGTTTTTCCTGGGCCTATTTTTACTCGGCGGATTTTGACGCGCCGTAAAGAGGAAAGGACAAAATCGACATGAATATTATGATCGTTGGCGGCGGACTTTTGGGCCGTAAAACCGCGGAGATGCTGGATGAGGCCGGTCACGATGTAGTGCTGATCGATGCCAGCCAGGAAAATCTGGCACTGCTCAGCCCAGATTTCAGCGGTGTGACCGCCGTTGGATTCCCGATGGACATCAAAAGCCTGCGGTCCGCGGGAATTGAGGGCTGCGACGCTGTAGCCGTTACCACCCCGGACGATAACCTGAACATCACCGTTGGCCAGATCGCCAAAAACGTATTTGGGATCCCCAAGGTGATCGCTCGAATCTCTGACCCCTATCGTGAAAATATTTTTGAGCGTTTCGGTCTTCAAACAGTTTGCCCCACCAACATGGCGGGGGACAAGCTGGTAACCGCCTTGACCAGTCCTTGGCAAAGCCGTCAGATCACGTTTGGCACCTCCACGGTCTCCCTGGTAGTGATCCCTGTGGAGCACCGCTATTTCGGACATACCACTGCCAGTGTGGACTTGCGCCAGGGTGACGGCCTGTTCGGCGTCATCAAAGAGGACGGCAGCTTCCTGCTGAAAACCAAGAATGAGGAAATCTACCTGGACAGCGGGGATTCCCTGGTGTGCAGCCGGAAGATCGACTAAGGGGAGGTACCGAAGATGAAAATGGTGGTCATAGGCGGCGGTAAAGCCGGCTGGAACCTGGCTCGGATCCTGCTGGAGCGGAGACATACCGTCAGCCTGGTTGAGAAGAATCGCGAACGATGCGAGCGTTTGGCCGATGATCTGGACGCGGCTATTTTCCGTGGAGACGGCACCAATGTGGCAGTGCTGGAAGCCGCCGGCGCTCAGGATGCCGATTGCTTTATGAGCGTTACCGGCAGCGATCAGGACAACTTGGTTGCCTGTCAGCTGGCCCGGGATCACTTTCATGCCAAAAAGGTGATCTCCCGTGTGAACGATCCCAGAAATATTGAGACCTTCCGGGTGCTTGGCATTGAGAATACAGTGAGCAGTACCGACATTTTGACAAAGATGATCGAGCAGGAAGCGGACTTGGTCCATATGCACCTGATCGCCACGTTGAATCAGGGCAAGGCGGGTATCTGCTCCATGACCTTGCCTACTGACACTGCTTTGGACGGAGTGGCGCTCAAGGATATCAGCCTGCCCGGTGGCACGCTGGTCATCTCCCTGATTCGCCGAGGCGTGCTCACCATCCCCAACGGCTCCACCATTCTCCATGCAGGAGATGAGCTCGTTGCAGTGAGCGAGGAGAAGAGTCAGAAGGCCCTCATGCGCGCTTTGGCAGAGACAAGATAAAAAATTAAAAATAATAACAATTACTACTTTACAAATGAGAAAAGCTGTGCTATACTATGGTCACAGTCAGACGAGACGAGGAAAATAAAGCCTTGACCGTCTGGAAATCTGGAGAGAAAGGAACGAGGCTTGGTTTTGGAAAAGCGTGAGAATTTCAGCAGGAAACGGATCGCCATCCTCAGTACCTTGCAGGAGACTACCGTTCATCCTACCGCCGATTGGGTCTACGCCAAACTGAAGCCCCGATACCCCAATCTCAGTCTGGGCACTGTGTATCGGAACCTAAAAAAATTCTGCGAGACAGGGAAAGCGGTCAGTGTTGGGGTTATTAACGGGCAGGAACATTTTGACGGCCGGGTAGAGCCCCACGCCCACTTCGTATGCAAGAACTGCGGAGCGGTGCTGGACATTCCAGAGGAATTTTTCCGGCAGGAAGAGTTGGACGCCCTTTCCGCAAAGTTCCATCTCAAAGTGGACAGCGCCAGTGTACTGTTCCAGGGTGTATGCCCTCAATGTCAAAAGGAACATATTTGCTGAAAAGTCAAACAACTTTACAGGATGGTTTAGAACGCTGGTTTGGAAAAACCAGAAAAATCCTAAAGGTGTTTAGTGCGAAGGACTTTCTGTAAAGTAGTATAACTTTCGGAATATTTGATTTGCAGTTCCACAAAATTAACTTATAAATGACGTTACTATTATTATCAACACGGAGGTATTTATCATGAAAAAGTTTGTATGTACTGTTTGCGGTTATGTTCACGAAGGCGATGCTGCTCCCGAGAAGTGCCCTGTTTGCGGCGCTCCCGCTGAGAAGTTCGTGGAGCAGGCTGGCGAGATGACCTGGGCTGCCGAGCATGTGGTTGGCGTTGCCAAGGGCGTTGACGAGGAGATCCTCCAGGGTCTGCGCGAGAACTTCCAGGGCGAGTGCACCGAGGTTGGTATGTACCTGGCCATGGCTCGTGTTGCTCATCGTGAAGGCTATCCCGAGATCGGCCTGTACTGGGAGAAGGCTGCTTACGAAGAGGCTGAGCATGCCGCTAAGTTTGCCGAGCTGCTGGGCGAAGTGGTGACCGATTCCACCAAGAAGAACCTGGAGATGCGTGTGGAAGCCGAGAACGGCGCTACCATGGGCAAGACCGAGCTGGCTAAGAAGGCTAAGGCTCTGAACCTGGATGCTATCCATGACACCGTGCATGAGATGGCTCGCGACGAGGCCCGCCATGGCAAGGCTTTCGCTGGCCTGCTGGCTCGCTACTTCGGCAAATAAGTCTATCTGACTTACAAAGATTTATAAAGGGTTTTGAGAGGGGACAGAGTGATCTGTCCCTTCTTTTTTGCAAAAAATCAGCGCCCCGGCGGTTGGCCAGAGCGCTGGTTTTCATTTTTAGTAAAGGGACTCAATGGCGGGGCGTTTGGACGCGTCCTCGTAAAGCTCCACAAAGCTGGATACTTGGCTCAATGACCCAATGAGGGGCGCATGGGCTAGAGGGCCGGTGAGCTTTTCCTGGACTGCCTCGGCGATCTTGTCTGCGTAGATTACCTGAATGTCTCGGCTGAAATAGGACACGGACTTGTCCGATACCGGTGCTGTGATGGACAGGCTGTTGTGGAGTCTTGCCAACAGCTGCTGGGCCAACACGATCTTTTCCTCCCGCCGGGCAATCGTGGAAGCTGTTACAGCGTCGTGGATGGCTTCTTTGATCTGGGGGGAGATGGGCAGCTGCTGAAAAGCTGTGCCGAACCATTTGCTGTAAGGGGCGTACTGTTTGCAATAGAGGAAGGCAAGACGCATCAGCCGTTCAGCGATACGGGCACACACTAGGATGGAGCCGGTGTCGTCCCCTCGAGTGGCGCAGCGTTTGACAAAAGCCTGTTCCTGGGAGATCATCCCCCAGTTGGAGGCGATCAGATACAGCCATACGTTTTCCGGGTAGTACTTTAAGGGTGCCAGACGCTCCGCCAGATGGAGGTTGTCCACGTAGAATTCTCCTACCGCCAGGGTGAGCAGTCTGTTCTCGGAGAAGGACAGCCACTCCAGATCGGTCAGGGAGTCAAACTGATGAGCGCCCATATAGAAGTCCAAGTATTCTTCCGGCGTGTAGAAGAAGATCAGCGGGTCCACTTTTCCAGGGGTGCCTTCCACAGCATGGCGGATCCCCTGATCGTTGGGGTCGGGCTGGGAAAAGTGCACGTTGTATCCCTTGTACAGGGGTGGGAATTGGGCGGAAAAAGCCTTTAGGATCTCGTGTTTCAGGCCGATATCCTCTTGCTTCAAGAACAGATAAAACCGAGGTCCCCACATGTGGTCGGTGGAGACCGGGTCGTCGTAGCCCAGCACGTCGGATCCGTAGCCCAAAAGGCCTGCAGCATAGCTCAGATGGGGAAACTGCTGGTCCAGAATGGGCTTGGCTACGTCAAAGAAAAAGCCACGGCATAAATCTTTGCCTTTGATAAATTCCCCCACGGGAAAGCACCTCGCTTTGTCTAGAATTTGAGCGGACCCTTTCAAAAAGGTCCCTGTGAAAAACGCCCCAACGGGGGATCCCGCGGGGCGCAATGTTACAGTTGAAAATCTTCCGGCCGGAATTGAGAGGTCCGCAGGGAAGGGGCCACTTTGGGTTCCCGCCGCAAGGGATCGTACTGATATTTCTTGCAGGAGTCATCCTGGGGAGTCTGGCGCAGAGCGCAGACAACTTCCCCTTCTTTGGCGCTGTTATGCTGGCAGTAGATGCAGCTGGGCTGGATGTTCCCACCAAACAGTGTCTGTTTTTTCTTTTTTCGGAACCAACCCATGATGACATCCTCGTTTCTCTGTGATCTTTGCCGCACCTGCGGTGGGCATACCGCGCCCCGGGCGGCAGGCTTCGCCCGCGCTGTTCATTATGTCAGTGCACGTCTGCGCCGACGCGTCGGTGCTTGCGGCTATGATACCGCACCTGCGGTGAGCAGGTCGCCCACGTTTCTGAATGATTCTGCGGATATTATACCACGCCGGACTTTCCCGTGCAAGATGGGGACTGGGGATCCTTTGAGGAAAGGCCTTTCCCGAGAAACACCAGAAAGGCGCCGCACATCAGCAGCAGAGAAAGTCCACCTGCCGCAGTGGAAGCGGTGAGTTCATAGACAACAGGCTGGCTGGCGGCAGCCCATACAGCCTGGGTTTTGATGGGAATAAGGGGGATCAACAAGCGGAAGATCCCGGCGGAAAGCAGCCCATGGAGGAAGCGAAACAGGAGAAATTTCCCTTTCGACAGAGGGAATTCCGGGAAAAAGGAGAACACCTGCACGTGGACGCATAATCCGCCGAAAGCTAGCCCGAAAGCGTACAAAACAGGAGTCACACCCAGCCGGGCGGCATCCCCGGTGCCGCCGGTGACTTCCCACAAAAAGGAAAGACAAGCCATTGCGCTGTTTCGATCCGTAAGGCCGGCGGCCGCCACTAGAGATGACAAAGTTTGAAACATCCCGCTGCCCTGAAGGATGGCCATGGCTCCCGCGAACAAAAGAATGCACCCGCACATTTTTACAGTGGCAGAAGAAGCGTCACCCACAGATCGGATCAAAGCGCCTCTGGCAGTCTCTTGGGGGATCAGGGAGGATTCTTTAGGAAGAGGTTTTCTGAAACCGGCAAGGATCCCCAACAGCAGACCGGAGAGTGTCACGGATAGAAACAGCAGCCAACCTATCACCAGATCTCCCAGTACCCCACAGCCCAGAAAGGTTACCACGAAAGCAGCTCCCGGAGCCACGCAGAAGGTCATCATTCGTCCCGCCTGCTCCGGAGTGATCTTTTTTTCTTCCAGCAGTAGAGATACCGCCCTTGCTCCGGCGGGATAGCCTCCTACAAAGCTGAGGAGTACCGTGGCTCCGCAGACTTTGGGTAGGCGGAATACATAGCGGGTCACAGGCGCTAGGATTCTCCCCAGAACGTCTCCTGCTCCGGAACGGACCCCAAAGCTGGCTAAGACCATAAAGGGGAACAGGGACGGCACCAGGGAGGAAAGACAGTAAAGAGCACTGGCGGCTACGCTGTCCCGAACCTGAGCAGGGTAGATCAGCAGGGCAGCGGCAAAGGTGACAAAGGCCAGGGTGGATAGGATGAGGGCAGTTCTTTTGGCGGGGAGAAGGGTTTCCATGGCGGCTCCTTCCTAAGGTTTTTTACAGTATCCTTATGAAATGGGAGGGTGATACATTCCAGAGGCGGCTCATATGGATGGGTGAGTTGGAACGAAAGGGGGACACCCATGGAAAAGGGACAGGGAGGCCCGGTGGTGGAGCTTTACGGCAACCGGCGGGCAGTGGTGGATGGTTGTGACGGCATCGTGGATTATGACCAGGAGAAGGTGGTCCTGCGTGCGGGCCGGCTTACCTTGGAAATCCAGGGGGAAGGTCTGCGGCTGACTCGATTAACGGAAAGCTCCGCTGTGATCCAGGGCCGTATCCATCAGGTGAGCTATGTTTATGGAGAACGCGGATGAAGGAGGGGGCCTAATGGTAGAACGGATCGCCCATTATCTTACGGGGTGGGTAGAGTTTCAAATTTCCGGAAGCGGGCCCCGTTTCCTCAACGCCGCGGCAAAAACTGGAGTTGAATTTTGGGGGTTCCGTCGGGAAGGGGAGCACACCATCCTCCGAGGAACTCCCAGCGACTACAAACGGTTAAGACCTCTTTTCCGCCGGTGCGGAGTCCGGTCAAAGATCCGGCAAAAACGAGGCTTTCCCTTTTTGAGGGCTCGGATCTGGAAGCATAAGGGTATGGTGCTGGGGGCTCTGGGCGGGACTGCTATTTATATTTTTTTAAGCGGATTTTGCTGGGGCGTCACGGTAACGGGAACGGAGGTCCTTACAAAGACCCATGTGCTGGAAACTGCGGCAGAAAAAGGCGTGTTTGTGGGAGCGTCTCTTCGTGACTTGGATCCCAAAGAAGCGGCCCTGGCCATTCAAAACGCCCTGCCGGAAGCCACTTGGCTTTCGGTGAACACGGACGGCTGTTTTGTGGAGGTGGCTCTTCAGGAAGCACTCCCGGCGCCGGAAGTGGTAGACGATCGGGAGTGGTCTAACATTGTGGCGTCCCGGGCGGGGACGGTGATCTCCGTGGAAGCGGAGCGGGGCAGGCCAGAAGTGGAACTGGGAGAGACAGTGGAGGCGGGCCAGCTGCTGATTGCCGGGCTGTACCAGCAGGAGGTGGAGCCCTATTCGCCCGTACCGGAGGAACTGTACCAGATTCTGGGAGCGGCAAGAGGGAGCGTTCGAGCTTTGACCTACCGGGAATTTACAGTGGAGGTTCCTCGGGAACAGGTGGAGCTGGTTCCCACAGGGAAACGCCGAGAATCCCATTCCCTGGTGATTTTCGGAGTGCGGATCCCTTTGGGACTGTACAGCGTTCCGGAAGGGGAATACAGAACCTGGACGGAAACGGAAAGCTGGAATCCTCTGGGGCAAACGCTGCCCCTCAGCTGGGAGACTACCACCTATGAACCCTTGGAAGAGGAGACCCAGATCCTGGAAGAGGAGGCGTGGAAGGAAGCGGCTCTTTTGGAACTGCGCCGTGTCCAGCGGGAAGAGCTTCCTCAGGACAGCCAAGTGGTGGAGGAGACGCTGTCCTATCAGTTTAAAGGGAATGTGTGCGTGCTGACGGCGAAATGCCGTTGTCAGGAGGAGATCGGCGTGGTCAAAAAGATTTCGTTTGAATAGTACAACTGTGGTAATTGATTTTGTTGAATATTCATAGAGTTTTTGCTTGAAGAAAGGCTCCTTTCTGTGGTATAATAGCTCACGAGAGTGAAATATAGCTGTTTCCTTTACAATTTGGAAACGGCAATTTAACAGGAAACAGGAGAGCTTATTTGGAGCAGAAGATCAATCTGGACAGATTGGGCCAGGCGGAAGCGCTTTTTGGAAGCTTCGATGAAAACGTCCGGCTCATCGAAAAAGAATTCGGCGTGGCTCTGGTGGTGCGGGATTCAGAGCTGAAAGTCACCGGGGAAGACCCGGAAGCGGTAGACAAAGCCTCCCGCACAGTGAAAAGCCTGCTGACCCTTATCGGCAGCGGGGAGACCCTCACCGAGCAAAACGTGCGCTACTGCATCCGCATGGTGGGGGAGGACAGCGAGGACAAGGTGGCGCGCCTTGCCGGGGACTGCATCTGCATCACCAGCAAGGGCAAACCCATCAAGCCCAAAACTGTGGGCCAGCGCACCTACTGCGACAATATCAAGGACAACACCATCACCATCGGGGTGGGACCTGCCGGTACCGGCAAGACCTACCTTGCTGTTGCCATGGCTGTGAACGCCTTCCGGGCTCAGCAGGTGAACAGGATCATCCTCACCCGTCCGGCGGTGGAAGCGGGAGAAAAACTGGGATTCCTTCCCGGTGACCTCCAACAGAAGGTGGATCCTTACCTGCGTCCTTTGTACGACGCCCTGTTCGACATGCTGGGAGCCGAGACTTACCAGCGCTTCGTGGAGCGGGGAAATATCGAAGTGGCCCCCTTGGCGTACATGCGAGGCCGTACCTTGGACGACAGCTTCATCATCCTGGACGAGGCCCAGAACACCACTGGGGAGCAGATGAAAATGTTCCTCACCCGGCTGGGATTCAACTCCAAAATGGTCATCACGGGAGACGTCACCCAGATCGACCTGCCAGACGGGAAGCGTTCCGGATTGAAAGAAGCGGTGCGCATTTTAAAGGGCGTGGAAGATATCGCCATTTTCCGGTTCACGGAAAAGGACGTGGTGCGCCACAAGCTGGTGCAGGATATCATCAAAGCCTACGAACGGGCCAATAGGGCCGGAAATAAATCGTGAGAACCCCCTCCAGAAATGGGTATGGGATGGATTGGGTGAAAATTTCGGGGAACCCCCACAGAAAGGAACGGTGCAGAGAATGGAAAAAATCAGAGTCATCATTTCAAATCAGCAGAAGGCGGTGAAGATCCCTACTGGTATCCGTATGCTCATCCGCCGTTGCTGCCACGCGGTGCTTCAGCTGGAAGGCTTTAAGGATTCCGCGGAGATCAGCGTTTCCTTCGTGGACAACGATCAGATCCAGGAAATGAACCGGCAATACAGGAATATAGACGCCCCTACTGACGTGCTTTCCTTCCCCATGGGTGAAAATGGGAATTACGACGTGAACCATGAGACCGGCGCCAAGATCTTGGGAGACATTGTTATCTCCGTCCCCAAGGCCATGGAGCAGGCTAAGACTTACGGTCACAGTTTCGAGCGGGAAATGGGCTTTTTGACCGCCCACTCCATGCTCCATCTGCTGGGCTACGATCATGAGGCCGGCGGTCTCCAACGTGTACGCATGCGGGAGAAAGAGGAGCAGGTCATGCGGGAGCTGGGCCTGCCCGCCAGCGCCAGTTACGCCACTCGTCCCCGTGATTAACAGGCCGCCTATGGGAAAGCGGCGGATGTGGCACAGCTTCGCTGACGCCTTTCGAGGGATCGGAGCTTGTGTCAGATCCGAGCGGAACATGCGGGTCCATCTGGTGATGACCGTTTATGTGTTGTTTTTCGCTTCCCAGCTGTCCCTGAGCCGGGGAGAATTTGCCTGTCTGCTTTTGGCGATCGGCGGGGTGATGACAGCGGAGACCTTGAACACCGCCGTGGAAAAGCTCTGCGATTTCAACCAGAAAAATCTGAACCGCTATATCCGGGTCATCAAGGACATGGCCGCGGGAGCGGTGTTGCTGTCCGCCATTGCTGCTCTGCTGGTGGGCGTGGTGATCCTGTTCCGGCCAGAGCTGTGGGCTCTGTTGTGGAGGATTGTCGCTCATCCCGTGGCTTTGGGGCTGTTGCTGATTTCTCTGGTGGTGGCAGCTGGCTTTGTGTTTTTGGGTCCCGCTTGGGTAGAGGAGCGTCTGGAAAAGCTCCGCAAGAAATGAAAAAGACTGCAACGGGAGGCGCCGCGATTTCGTGGGGCCCCCTTGTGTTGCGTGGAAAGGAATAGAACCTATGAACGATTTCGCACAACAGCGTTCGGCGTTTATCGCTATCGTGGGCAGACCCAATGTGGGAAAATCTTCCGTGCTCAATAAACTCATTGGCCAGAAGATCGCCATTGTGTCCCGCAAGCCCCAGACCACCCGGACCAGGATCATGGGCGTGGTCACTCAGGGGGAGGACCAGCTGGTATTTCTGGACACTCCCGGCCTGGTGAAGCCCAAAAACTCCTTGGGGGATTACATGGTGCGGTCCGTCACCAGCACGGTGGACGGCGTGGACGCTTGCCTGCTGGTCACGGAAGCGGGGGCTAAGGTGTCCCACGCCGACGAGGAGCTGATCCGCCGTTTCCAGGGGGGAAAGGTCCCCGCGGTGCTGGCCATCAACAAGATCGACCTGCTGGAGGACAAAAGCCCCATCATGGAGCAGATCGCCCAGTATTCTCAGCTGTACGATTTCCAGGCAGTGGTGCCCATCTCCGCCAAGGACGGCAGCGGGCTGAAGGACCTGATGGAAGAGCTGAAGAAGCTGTGTCTGCCCGGCGGGCACCTGTTCCCGGAGGACACCCTTACCGACCAGCCGGAGCGGGTCATCGCTTCGGAGATCGTCCGGGAGAAGGTGCTGCGGCTGCTGGATCAAGAGGTGCCCCACGGCGTGGCTGCTGTCACGGAACGGATGAAGGACCGAGATGGCATTCTGGACCTGGACGTGACCATCTACTGTGAGAAGAGCGGCCACAAGGGCATTTTGATCGGCAAGGGCGGAGCTATGCTGAAAAAGATCGGCACCGCCGCCCGGCAGGATCTGGAACGGTTCTTTGACTGCAAGGTGAATTTGCAGCTTTGGGTCAAGGTGAAAGAGGATTGGCGCCAGCGTCCGGAGACATTGCAAAGCTTGGGCTTTTCTGAGAAAGATCTGGAAATGTAAGGGGTTTGTGTCCGAGGAGAGGGTCAGAGAGCCCTCCCATAGCACAAACCGTCCGGAGATTTTGCCGAAGTGCGTCGAACAAACAAATCTTTTCCTGTCATAGGCGGGGAAAGTTCCGCAAATACTTTTCTTATAGACCAGGGCGCATCGCCTTTGGAAAGGGGGAAGTTTTTGTGGATGTGAAACGAGCTTGGGAAAGTTTTTACCGGACAGGCCGTATCCAGGATTATATTCGATATACACAGATCAAAAACAGCGTGGAAAACCGCGGCGAAGAAGAGGTGCGGGGTGCAGGTACAGACCCAGGGACTGATCATCAAGGAACAGACGGTGGGAGAGAGCGACCGGCTGGTAACGGTTCTTACCAAGGATGAAGGCGTGGTGCGGGCGTTTGCTCGCCGGGCCAAGAATCTCAAGGACAGCAAGAACGCCGCTACCGGCCTTCTGTGCTATTCCCGATTAAAACTCTCCAAGGGGAAAGACGCCTACAACATCAACGAGGCCTTTCCCCTGGAGGTGTTTTTCGACCTGCGCAAAGACGTAACGGCCCTGGCCTTGGCTCAGTATTTCTGCCAGCTGGCGGCAGAGCTGGTGCCGGAAGGGGTGGAGTCTGGGGAATACCTGCGGCTGGTGCTCAACGCACTCCATTTTCTCTGCAAGGGTACCCGGCCCCAGCCAGTGCTCAAGGCCATTGTGGAGCTGCGGATGCTCTCCGAGGCGGGGTACATGCCCAACCTGGCCTACTGCGCTGAGTGCGGCGCTTACGAGTCGGAGCGGATGTACTTCAAAATCAACCGAGGGACCTTGTACTGCAAGGACTGCTACTTGGACAACGGAGATCCCTGTGCTTCTTTGTCTCCTGCGGCGCTGACCGCCATGAGGCATATCGTCTTTGCCGACTTTGAACGGATCTTTTCCTTTTCGGTGTCTGCCGGGGCCCAGCAGGAGCTTTCTGCTGCCGCTGAGGCATACACCGTACATATCCTGCAAAAGCGGCCCAAGACGCTGGACTTTTATTATAGTTTACTGTGATCTGGAATTATGCTGGTGAGACAGTGGCATGTTCCAGATGCTAATTGACATAATTTAACCGACGAGAACTACGAGGAAACATATGATGGACAAACATTGCCGAGCTTTAGAGCTGGATAAAATTTTAGAGATGGTAGCCGAAGAGGCTTCCAGCGCTGACGGGGCTCAGCTTGCCCGGGAGTTGGAGCCTGTTTCCACTGCCGCCGAAGCCAAGTGGCTTTTGGAGGAGACGGACGCCGCCTTTGTGGCCATGGCCAAATTCGGAGCGCCCTCCTTCTACGGGATGAAGAATGTGACCAGCCCTCTCCGCCGGGCTCAGGCGGGAGGCGGTCTTGGCCTGCGGGAACTGCTGGATATCGGCGCTACCCTGCGGACCATCCGTGGGCTGACCCAGTGGTGGGGCAAAAGCGAAAGTGTGCGTAACGCCCTTACCGGCCGGTTCGAGGTGCTGGCCCCCAACAAATATTTGGAAGAGAAGATCTTCACCTGCATTGTCAGCGAGGAAGAGGTAGCGGACAACGCCTCTCCCGCTTTGGCGAACATTCGCCGGAAGATCCGAGCGGCTTCCCAACGGGTGCGGGACCAGCTGGACAAGCTGATCCATTCACCGGCTCACCAGCGCCATTTGCAGGAGAGCATCGTCACCCAGCGAGGGGGCCGGTACGTGGTGCCCGTAAAGGCAGAGTTCCGGGGAGAAGTACCGGGCTTGGTCCACGACACCTCTGCCAGCGGCGCCACCGTGTTTGTGGAGCCTATGAGTGTGGTGGAAGCCAACAACGAGATCCGAGTGCTCCGTTCCGACGAGCAGGAGGAGATCTCCCGGATCCTGCTGGAGCTTTCCGGGGAAGCGGGATCCTTCGCGGATTCCATTATAGAAAGCTACAAGTACGCCGTGCAGCTGGACTTGATCTTCGCCAAGGCTCAAGTAGCCTACAAAATGAAAGCGGTGGTGCCTCAGGTGGGCGAGGACGGGAAGATCGTCCTCCACAGCGCCCGGCATCCCCTTATTGCGAAAGAGAAAGTGGTGCCCACGGACATCACCTTGGGTGTGGACTTTGACACCCTCATTATCACCGGTCCCAACACCGGTGGTAAGACCGTTGCCCTGAAAACCATCGGTCTGCTGACTCTGATGGCCATGTGCGGCCTGATGCTCCCTGTGGGAGAGGGCAGCCGGGTGTCGGTGTTCCGGCACATCCTGGCGGACATCGGGGACGAGCAGAGTATCGAGCAGTCCCTGTCTACCTTCTCCTCCCACATGGTGAATATCATCAAAATCTTTGAAGTGGCGGACAACAGCAGTTTGATCCTGCTGGACGAGCTGGGCGCCGGCACCGATCCGGTGGAGGGCGCCGCTCTGGCGGAGGCCATTATCCAGGAGCTGCGGGGTAAGGGCGCCAGGCTGGCCTGTACTACCCACTACGCCGAACTGAAAGCCTACGCCATCCAGACGGCGGGGGTTGAGAACGGCTGCTGCGAGTTCGACGTGGCCACCCTGCGGCCCACCTACCGGCTGCTGATCGGCGTGCCGGGCAAATCCAATGCCTTTGCCATCTCCCAGAGACTGGGTATGGCGGAAAGCATTGTGGAACGGGCTCGGGAACTGGTGAGCCAGGAGAGCAACGCCTTCGAACAGGTGGTGGGACGGCTGGAAGAGGACCGCCGTGCCATGGAAAACCAGATGGAGGAGCTGCGGGTCTCGGTGGCCAAGGCCAAGCAGAGCGCCCAGGAGGCGGAGCGGCTGAAAGAAGAGGCGGAAGCCCAGGCCAAGAAGGAAGTGGAACGGGCCCGGCAGGAAGCCGCTCAGATCGTGCAGAAAACGCGGCAGCGGGCGGACGCTCTCGTGAACGAGTTGGAAGAGCTGCGTCGCCAGAAGAACAAGGAGCTTTCCGCCGAGCAGAAGGCCCGGCTGCGGTCCGGAATGAAGGAATTGGAAGGCCTTTCCGACCCGGTGCACCAGCGGCGGGACGACAACTACGTGCTGCCTCGGGAGCTGGTGCCGGGAGACGACGTGCTCATTTATGACATTGACAAGGACGCTACGGTGTTGGAAGCCCCCAAGGACGGCTTTGTGCTGGTCCAGGCGGGAATCATCAAAACCAGGGTGCCTCTGTCCAATATCCGGCTGCTGAGCAAGCGGCAGATGAAAAAGAAACATCCCGGCCGAACGGTGACCAAGTCGGTCTCCACTCCGGAGGCTTCTTCCAGCCTGGACCTGCGGGGCCAGACTGTGGAGGAGGCCCTGATGGAAGTGGATTCCTTCCTGGACCGTGCCTCCCGGATGCACCTGTCCCAGGTTACCATTATCCACGGCAAGGGGACAGGCGCTCTTCGGGCGGCGGTGCAGCAGCATCTGCGGCGATGCTCTCAGGTGAAGAGTTTCCGCCTTGGCACCTACGGCGAAGGAGAAAGCGGCGTCACCATTGCGGAGCTGAAATAAGCGTGACAACACTGTTTCCAAATTGTAAAGAAACCAGGACCGCCCTTGCGAAAAGGGCGGTTTTGTATTACAATAATTTTATCTTTGCTTTTGTAGTAAAGCGAAGAAGTTATGAGGTGAAATGATGAAGGAGAACAAGTACGACGACCCCGTCTTTTTTGAAAAATACAGTCAAATGAGCCGTTCTCAAAAGGGGTTGGCCGGTGCTGGAGAATGGGAGGATCTTCAAAAACTTCTCCCGGATTTTCAAGGAAAAACGGTGCTGGATCTTGGCTGCGGCTACGGGTGGCACTGCATATACGCTGCGGAGCATGGGGCGACCCATGTCACCGGGGTGGACCTTTCCGAAAAAATGCTGGAAGTGGCCCGGGAAAAGACCCGGTTCCCACAGGTGGAATACCTCAGGGGCGCTATGGAGGACGTGGATTTCCCGGAGGCCTCTTTTGATGTGGTGTTCAGCTCTCTGGCTATCCATTATCTCCCGTCTTTTCAGGACTTTGTGGATAAAGCCGGACGCTGGCTCAAGTCTGGCGGCGATCTGATCTTTTCCGTGGAGCATCCTATTTTCACCGCTTACGGAACGCAGGACTGGTATCGGGACCAGGAAGGCAACATTCTCCATTTCCCGGTAGACCGTTACTTTTACGAAGGGGAGCGGAAGGCCAATTTCCTGGGAGAGGACGTGGTAAAATACCACCGCACCTTGACCACCTATCTGGACACCCTGTTGACCCACGGCTTTTCACTGCGCCGGGTGGTGGAGCCCCAACCTCCGGAACGGATGATGGAGATCCCCGGTATGAAGGACGAGCTGCGCCGGCCTATGATGCTTTTGGTGGCAGCCAACAAGCGGTAAGGGGTTAAGTTTTGTTTGCACTCAGCCTTTGGGCTGTCTGTTTATAATCGAAAGGAAGTAACTGTAAGTATGGCAAAGAAAGAATTTCAAGCGGAATCAAAACGTCTTTTGGACTTGATGATCAACTCCATCTACACCCACAAGGAGATTTTTCTCCGGGAGCTGATCTCCAACGCCAGCGACGCCATTGACAAGTTGTATTACCGCACTTTAGAGGACGGCGCCACCGGCCTTTCCCGAGAGGATTTCTCCATCCGTCTGGAACTGGACAAGGACGCCCGCACCATCACGATTACCGATAACGGCATCGGCATGACTCAGGAGGAGCTGGATCAGAACCTGGGTGTTATTGCTCGCAGCGGTTCTCTCAAGTTCAAGCAGGAAGCGGAAAAGAAGGAGGACGTGGATATTATCGGCCAGTTCGGCGTGGGATTCTACTCCGCCTTCATGGTGAGCCAGCGAGTCACTGTGGACACCCGTGCCTTCGGCTCTGAGGAAGCATGGCACTGGGAATCTGAGGGCCTTTCCGGCTATGAGATCACTCCCGGTTCCAAGGAAGGTCATGGCTCCACTATCACCCTGTACTTGAAGCCCGACACTGAGGACGAGCAGTACAGCGAGTTTCTAGATCAGTTCCGGGTGCGGCAGCTGGTGAAGAAATATTCCGACTACATCCGCTATCCCATCCTCATGGATGTGGAACGCTCCAAGCTGAAGGAAGGCACCGGTGTGGACGGTAAGGACCCGGAGTACGAAACCACCGTGGAGACCGAGACCCTCAACAGCATGACTCCTATCTGGAAGAAGTCTCGTTCTGAGGTCAGCGACGAGGAGCTGGGCGCCTTCTATAAGGAGAAGTTCTACGACTGGCAGGACCCCCTGAAGGTGATTCGCACTTCCACCGAGGGTGCCGCCACTTATACAGCTCTGCTGTTCATCCCCAAGACCGCTCCCATGGACTACTACACCCGGGAGTATGAAAAGGGCCTGCAGCTCTATGCCAGCGGCGTGCTCATCATGGACAAGTGCGCTGATTTGCTTCCCGACTGTTACAGCTTCGTCAAGGGCCTGGTGGATTCTCAGGACCTGTCCCTGAATATCTCCCGTGAGATGCTCCAGCATGACCGGCAGCTGAAGCTGATCGCTGGCCGGTTGGAGAAGAAGATCACCTCGGAACTCACCTCCATGCTGAACAACGATCGTGAGAAATACGAGGAGTTCTTCAAGAACTTTGGCCTCCAGCTGAAGTACGGCATGTATGACAACTACGGCGCCAAGAAAGATGAGCTGAAGGATTTGGTGCTGTTCTATTCCTCCACGGAGAAGAAGCCTGTCACTTTGAAGGAGTATGTCTCTCGGATGAAGCCGGAGCAGAAGTACATCTATTACGGCTGCGGCGAGACCGTGGAGCGTGTGATGGGCCTGCCCCAGGCGGAAGCTCTGAATGAAAAGGGCCTGGAGATGCTGTGCCTCACCGACAACGTGGACGAGTTCGCTCTGCGGATGCTGATGAAGTATGACGACAAGGAGTTCCGCAACATCTCTTCCGACGATCTGGAGCTGGAGACCAGTGAGGAAAAGGAAAAGACCAAGGAGCTGGCGGAACAGAACAAGGATCTGCTGACCTTCTTAAAAGAGTCCTTGGGAGATAAGGTGACGGACGTGCGGGTCTCCGGAAAGCTGAAGAGCCATGCCGTGTGCATCACCACCGATGGTATGATCACTACCGAGATGGAAAAGGTGCTCAACTCCATGCCCGCCCGGGAGAAGATCAAAGCCCAGCGTGTGCTGGAGATTAACGGGGAGCATCCCATTTTCCAGCGGCTGTGCGACCTGTACGAGAGCGACAAGGATCGCTTGAAGCTCTACGCTGAGGTTCTGTACGACCAGGCGCTGCTCATTGAGGGTATCTCTCTGGAGGATCCCTCGGACTTCTCTCAGAAGCTCTGCCAGCTTCTGTAATTTCACTATCAAAGATCTTAAAGCAAAGGAGGTCGATTTCGTGAACTATGGTTTTACCCCTCCTACCGGTGGTTATCCTACGCCGGAAGGCAATCCTCAGGACACTGCGCCTCAAGGCGTCCCTCAAGATACACCCTCCCAGGAAACGACCCAAGTAAATGCCCAGAGCGTTCCCTCTCAGGACACACCTCAGGGAGCGCCCCAGGGATACGCTCAGGGCGTGCCCCCTCAAGGAGTATTCCAGGGCTATCCCCAAGGTATGCCTCCTCAGGGAGTGTTCCAGGGCTATCCCCAAGGTGCGCCTCCTCAGGAAGCGTTCCAGGGATATCCCCAAGGCATGCCTCCTCAGGGAGCGTTCCAGGGGTATCCTCAAGGTATGCCCCCTCAAGGAGCGTTCCAGGGCTATCCTCAAGGTGTGCCTTCTCAGGAAGCGTTTCAAGGGTACTCCCAGGGTGTGCAGCCTATGACGTGGGGGCCTTATCCCGGTCCCGGATGGTCCGGAGCTACTTACGCTCCTCCCTTCGCTGTCAATGGGGGAAAGCCTCCTAAGGATCCCCGGAAGCAGGGGGCGTGCCGGACGATGAATCGGATGTGCTTGCTGCTTTTGGCTATGATCGGGTTGTCATTCTTCTGGTCCATCCCCTTTACCACCCTGCTGATGATGCTGGGCGTGGATATCTACACCAACAGCATTGGGTATATGTGGCTTTCCGGCATCCTGGTGCCTTTGTCCACGGGGTTGCCCTTTGTAGCCTATCTGATTTTCCGAAAGAAAGACCCTTCAGATTATTTGAAGTTTGAAAAGGTGGGCTTTTCCGGCGGGCTGCTTTGCGTACTGGGAGGGCTGGCTGTCTCCCTTTTGGGGAATTACCCGGCGTTTTTCGTAAGCAATCTTTTGGGACAGTTCGGCTATGATTCTTCCCCTTCTTACACGTCCAACGCTGATTCCCTGGACGCTATCCTGCTGGAGATTGCTGTGGTGGCCATTCTGGTGCCTTTCATCGAAGAACTGGTGTTCCGGGGCGTGGTCCTTTCCGCTTTGCGGAAGTACGGGATCGGCTTCTCCATTGTGGCGTCGGCTTTGATTTTTGGTATGGCCCATTTGGAGCTCCCCAATGTGATTTTCGCCACCATTTCCGGCTTGGCGTTCGGCTTCATTTACGCCAAAACCAATAACCTGTGGCTGACGGTTATGATCCATGGACTGAACAACTTTATTGCTACCTTCGGTTCCCATACGGATTATTTCTTCGGGGACATGGCTTATTTGGCCGACAATCTGCTGATGCTGGTGCCTATTGGAGCCGGTATTCTGGCCTTGATTTTTCTTGTGTTGGTCAAGCGGGATATGTTCATCTCCTACCGTTCCCCCCGGTACGACGGTCCCGCTCAACCCTTAATGGCAGGGGAAAGTGCTGTGGCTATTGTCCGAGCGCCCTTGTTCTGGGTCATTGTGGGTGTGGTTTTGGTCTACACCGCTAGCATGTTCTTTGTGCTATGATCTTGGAACCTGTATTCCTACCTAAAAAAGAGTTCATGCTGCAAGCGCTCCATTTGGCGGAGGAAGCCGCCCAGTCGGGGGAGGTCCCTGTGGGGGCGGTGGTGGTCAAGGACGGCAGGGTGATCGGGGAAGGGCGTAACCGCCGTGAGGCTGGAAAAAATGCCCTGGCCCATGCGGAAATTGAAGCCATCTCTCAGGCGTGCCAAGCCTTGGATACTTGGAGGCTGACAGGTTGTGAATTGTACGTCACCCTGGAGCCGTGTCCCATGTGCACGGGAGCTATCATCAACTCCCATATTGATCGGGTGATCTACGGCGTGGATGATGAGCGGGCTGGTTGCTGCGGCACTGCCATGGACTTGTTCGCTCTCCCTTATAGCCACCGGCCAGAAGTGTACCGAGGTTTTTATGAGGGGGAAGCAAAAAAACTGCTTCAGGACTTTTTTAGGAAGCTGCGGAAATAAAAAAGAGGTTGTTGCGACAGTGCAACAACCTCTTTTCTTATAGTTCTCAGATCATTCCCGCAGCTTTCTCCGCTTGCCGACGTTCTTTGCGCAAACGGGTGCGTTCCTGAGCGGCTTCCCATTCCCGGCGCTCCTCTTCCGTGGACAGTACCAGTCGGGGTACTTCCACAGGACGCTCGTTTTCGTCCAGAGCGACCATCACCAGGTAAGCCACATTGATGAGCCGCTTGTTTCCGCTGAGTTCTTCCACGTAGGTGCGCACGCATACCTCCATGGAAGTGCGGCCGGTGTAGGTGATGTATCCGCACAGCAGGATGGTATCGTTGCCGTAAGCGGGGCCCTCGAACCGGAGATTATCCACCGCCGCGGTGGTCACGTTCCGGTTGGAGTGACGACGGGCCACAACGCCGGCTACTACGTCGATCCACTCCATGAGTCGGCCGCCGAATAGACGCTTGTAGCCGTTCAAACTGGATTGGGACAAGATCTGCACCTGTTCGGTGTAGGAGTCCCGTACGTATTTTTCCATAGTGTCTCCTTTCTGATATTTTCCGATTGCTTTTCTGGTCTATATTATACCCCATGGATTTGCAGGATGCAATCGAGGGAACTTGCAGAATTGGCAGATGAAAAAGAGAGGGCCGTTTCCACGGTCCTCTCTCATTTCGTGTACGGATTAGGCACGGCGTCGCGCAGTTCGTCCGGTATTAGACTACCCTCACGCTTCTAACGCGGGCGGTTTGGGCGCCTTTCTCGGAAAACTTCTGCGGCATAGCCGCAGTACGCGACTTGGGCGCAGCGCCACGCAGTTCGTCCGGTATTAGACTACCCTCACGCTTCTAACGCGGGCGGTTTGGGTGCCTTTCTCGGAAAACTTCTGGGGCGTTAGCCGCAGTGCGCGACTTGCCCCGCCGCAGGCGGTTAGCAGGTAGCGCCGCCTTTAACGTCCAGTTTCAGGTTCTCTTCCTTACGGGCCAGCAGGTCGTTGGAGAGAAGCTGTTCCTGCACATTCTCAAATCCAAGGCGCTCCACAGTGTCAGCGAAACGCTCACCAGTCTTGCCCTGTTCACGGAACAAGAGGATCGCCTTCTCGATGACCTGCATCACTTCTTCCTTGTCAGTGAATACCTTGTCCAGATACCGGCCGCGAGCAACCTTCTTGCCCCAGCGTCCGCCAATATAGACACGATAGCCGCTGGTGAATCCTTCCAGAGCCTTGAAGGGGCACTTGCCTACGCAGCGTCCGCAATGGTTGCAGGCGTTGTCATCGATGACCACTTTGCCGTCCTTCACCACAGGCACATTGATGGGACAGGCGTTGACTACCTGGCATACCTTGCAGCCGCGGCACTTGTCCAGATCAATGAGAGGCACTTTCTGACCGATGACGCCCAAGTCGTTCAGGTCGGGCTTGACGCAGTTGTTGGGGCAACCACCCACAGCGATCTTGAACTTGTGAGGCAGTTTCACGTTGCTGTAACCGTGGAAGAAACGCTCGTGGATCTCCTCGCTGATGGCAAAGGTGTCGATCAGACCGTACTGGCAGGTTGTGCCCTTGCAGGATACCACAGGCCGCACTTTGGAACCAGTGCCACCGGTCTCCAGACCGCTCTGGGCCAGCAGTTCCCGAAGAGGCTCAATGTTGTCAAAGGGCACATGCTGAATCTCGATGGTCAGACGGGAAGTCATGGCAATCTGACCGTTGCCGAAACGCTCAGCGGCTTCGGTGATGGCACGCATCTCCTCAGCGGTAATTTTACCATTGCGGGTGATGACACGGCCGTTGAAGCAGTCGGGGGTGTTCTTGTCCCACAGGAAGCCCAGACCCTTGACGCGGGTCACTTCTTCGGGAGGAACGGCAGCGCCGGGCGCCTTTACGCGCACGTCGTTAAAGGTGGTGGCGCCTTCCAGCACCAAAGTGTTCTCATAGCCGTAGAACTTCAGGCGATTCTGGAGGAAGTAGGCACGCTTGCCCCGGCCGCAGACCAGCAGCAGTTTCTCGTCCTTGCCAATGCCTTCCAGAGGGCCGTTGACTTTGGCCAAGTCTACGAACACAGCGCCACGGATGGTGGGCTGGGGGTTCACGTCGATGACCTTATAACCTTCCGCTTCGCCGTTGGCGTACTGAACGGGAGTCATGCTCTGCATGGCGCCGGACAGCTTGTTCTCCAGAATATAAACCGCCTGCACGAAGGGATGAATGGCGGTGGAGAAGGGAGGAGCATAGGCAAAATCCAGATTCTCGAAGTCTTCCAGTTTGGCGTTCATGGACATGCCCATGACGGCAATGTCCACCATCTTGTCTACAGCGCCGGCGCCCAGAACCTGTACGCCCAAGAGCTGATGGGTTTCCTTGTCCGCGATGAGCTTGGTGATAAAGAAGGAAGCTCCGGGATAGTAGTGGGCCTTGTCGTCGGTGATAGCCAACGCGGTTTCCACATTGTATCCGGCTTCACGAGCAGCGGCTTCCGTCAGACCGGTGCGGCCGCAGTTGAGACCGGGCAGCTTCACAACGCCGGTACCCAGCACGCCGGGATATCTCTTGCCCTTGCCGTTGAGATCCAGAGCCAGAGTGCGGCCCTCCAGGTTAGCGGAGGAGCCCATGGGAGACCACTGAGGCTTGCCGGTGAGGCGATTCTTCACCATGGCGCAGTCGCCGGCGGAGTAGATATCCGCCACGCTGGTGCGCAGTTCTTCGTCCACCAGGATGGTGCCCTTGAACATTTCCATGCCGGTGTCGTTGAGGAAGGCGGTATTGGGACGGATACCAGCGGACAGCGCAACCACGCCGCAGGGGAGCAGGCCGCTCTCCGTCTGGACGCCGGTGACGCCGCCCTCACCCAGGATGGCCTGGGCCTTGGTACCGGTGAGCACCCGCACGCCCTGCTGCTGGAG
Source organism: Clostridium sp. CAG:1013 (assembly GCA_000432995.1). GTDB lineage: Bacteria > Bacillota > Clostridia > Oscillospirales > Acutalibacteraceae > Acutalibacter. The sequence goes on along the minus strand of HF972619.1, from coordinate 21,195 downwards.
GTGACGCTTGGCATAGCCGGCCATTTCAGGGTCCAGCACGCCGGGCATCAGCTGAGAAGCCACTTCCACCACGGTGACGGAAATGCCCCGGTCCACCAGGTTTTCCGCCAACTCCAGGCCAATGAAGCCGCCGCCGATGACCACAGCTTTTTTCACATCGTTCTGGGTCAGGTAATCCCGCATGGTGATGGCATCCTCAGGAGCCCGCATGGGGAATACGCCGGGCAGATCCACGCCCGGAATGGGAGGCTTTACAGCGGAAGCGCCGGTAGCTACAATGAGCTTGTCATAGTCGTAGATCTCTTCCTGGCCGTTTTCCAGGTTCTTCACGGTAACTTTTTTTGCTACCGGGTCCACGTGGGTGGCTTCCCGCAGGGTGCGCACTTCCACGCCGGTGAGTCCCTGATACTTCTGGGGCGTGTTTACAATGAGCTCAGCTTTGTCCTCAATGGAGCCGCCTACATAGTAGGGCAGCCCGCAGCCTGCGTAGGAGATGTCCGCGCTCTTGGTGATGACCATCACTTCATCGGCCCGGTTCTCCCGCTTACATTTGGCGGCGGCTTTCGTACCGGCAGCCACACCGCCGATCACCAGAATCTTCATGTTACTCTTCCTTTCCCTGCCTATGGCAGCAATGGGGTTCCCCGGCACATTCCGGCCGCGGGGCGGTACAGACCGCCACGTCTCCGCCCTCAATTACCAGGCGTCGGCCTTCCACCAGGGCTTGGGCAACCTTTTGGCGCCCTTCCTCGTAGATGCGTGTGACAGTGGTGCGGGAAATGTTCATCCGCGCCGCGCACTGCTCTTGAGTGTAGTGCTTGTAGTCCAACAGCCGTATCACTTCGTATGCGTCCAATCCTATGACCACAGGCTCTTTTTTCGTCTTTCCAGTGGGGAAAAACTCCGTCACCTGGGGCATGGAACAGATGCTCCGGCATTTGCTTGGTCTGGCCAAACAGCTCCCTCCTTCCGCACGTTTTACTGTCTTTTATCTTACACTAGTTTTGAACATATGTCAATAATTAAGGGGGCAGTTTTTCGGAGAAAGAAGAAAAGGCGAAGGGATTTTTCCAGGAAGTGTCACACCTTTTAAGCTTGGGGAATAGAGTGGCGTAAAGGGGGATTCCCCTTTGGCGGGGAGGGAAGAAAATGGAGGAAGGCACAAGTCTTGACCGACTGATGCCCGGCAGCCGGGGCCTGGTGGAGGAGATCTCCGCTCAGGGAGCCATGCGCCGCCGGTTGCAGGATCTGGGGTTCGTCGCAGGGGCCCAGGTGGAATGCCTGGGCAAAAGTCCCTTGGGAGATCCCAGCGCCTATGGTGTTCGAGGGGCAGTGGTGGCTCTTCGCCGGCGGGATGCTCGTCTGGTGGAGATCCGGCCCCTGTGAGAGAGCGTCCGGTGTGGGGAGACCCGGCCGGACGTTTTTTCTGGAAATCGGGAAGGAGAGTGAGATCATGGGCAATCCCATGGAACCCGGAGCCAGGACCATTGCTCTGGCAGGGAACCCCAATGTGGGGAAAAGTACCGTGTTCAATGCCCTGACAGGTCTGCGCCAGCATACGGGAAACTGGGCAGGCAAGACCGTGACCAACGCCCAAGGCCGGTGCAGATTCCAGGGGGAGGAGTACCTGCTGATGGATCTGCCGGGATGCGTGTCTCTGCTGTCCTCCACGGCGGAGGAGCAGGCCGCTCGGGAGTTTCTTTGCTCCGGGGAGGCGGACGCTGTCATTGTGGTATGTGACGCCACTTGTTTAGAGCGGGGACTTTCCCTGGTACTCCAAGTGTTGGAGATCACCCCCAAAGCGGTGGTGTGTGTCAACCTGCTGGATGAAGCTAAGCGGAAAGACGTTTGGGTGGACCTGGAAAAGCTGTCTCGACTGCTGGGTGTACCGGTGGTGGGCTGCGCCGCCCGCAGCGGCAAAGGACTTTCCCAGCTGATGTCAGCCGCCACCCAAGACTCCCAGGAAAAAGCGCCCCTTTACATACGGTATCCCCATCCGGTGGAGGCT
>HF972619.1:5732-19039 GCA_000432995.1 Clostridium sp. CAG:1013 | reverse complement strand
TCTGGAGGAGCGGTGGCAGGATCGGTCTCCTCAAGAGGTTTCCGATGCCATTGCCGGGGCGTTGGCGGATCACGCCCGGGACTTGGCAAGGCGGACGGTCACAGGGTTGGAACGGGGGTACAGTCCCCGGGACAGACGGCTGGGCCGGCTGTTCACTGGGAAATGGACCGCCTTTCCTGTAATGGCCTTGCTGCTGCTGGGGATCTTGTGGCTGACCATGGTGGGGGCTAATGTACCCTCGGACTTATTAAGCCAAGGGTTTTCCTGGCTAGGGGAACGGCTTCGGGAACTGTTTGCCCTGTGGAGCGCCCCTGATTGGGTGACCGGCGTGCTGCTGGATGGAGCCTACACCACCTTGTCCTGGGTGGTGGCGGTGATGCTGCCTCCCATGGCCATCTTTTTCCCCCTGTTCACTTTGCTGGAGGACCTGGGATATCTGCCACGGGTGGCCTACAACCTGGACCGGTGCTTCCAGAGCTGCGGGGCTTGTGGAAAGCAAGCCCTCACTACCTGCATGGGATTTGGATGCAACGCCGCGGGGGTGGTGGGCTGCCGGATCATCGATTCTCCTCGGGAGCGGCTTATCGCTCTATTGACCAACAGCTTTACGCCCTGCAACGGACGGTTGCCCCTGCTCATCACCATGATTGCCCTGTTTTTCGGGGCAGCGGGCGGTGGGGTAGAAGCCCTGTTCTTGGCGGGGCTGATGGTCCTGTCCTTTGCCATGACCCTGACCGCCTCCCGGCTCCTTTCCAACACGCTCCTTCGGGGGATGCCCTCCTCCTTTGCTTTGGAGCTTCCCCCTTACCGCCGGCCTCAAATCGGAAAAGTGATCGCGCGATCCGTATTGGACCGCACCCTGTACGTGTTGGGACGTGCGGCGGCTGTGGCGGCCCCGGCAGGGGTGGTCATCTGGTGTCTTGGCAATGTGACGTGGGGGGAGCAAAGCCTTTTGTCTTGGTGCGCCGGCGTTCTGGATCCCTTTGCTCGAGTGTTTGGCCTGGATGGAGTGATCCTCCTGGCGTTTTTGCTGGCGCTGCCCGCCAACGAGCTGGTGTTGCCTCTGCTGCTGATGATCTACCTGTCTCAGGGCACGCTGGTGGAAATGAACGACCTTTCCGCCCTCTTCACTCTACTGTCTGAGAACGGCTGGACCTGGGTCACCGCTTTGTGCGTCATGGTGTTTTCTCTGTTCCACTGGCCCTGTTCTACCACCTGCTGGACCATCTGGAAGGAGACCAAAAGCCTGGGCTGGACGGCGTTTTCCTGCCTGCTTCCTACAGCTTTCGGGCTGACCCTGTGTTTCCTTATCACTGGGGCGGCCAGAGTGTTCGGCTGGGGATAACTGGAAAGAGCTTCTATGAAAAAATCGCTGTGCGTAAGTGGTTCGCACAGCGATTTTCTTATACTGGATTGAGAAGCCACACGCCCGCGTTGAGATAACCAGCGAAAGTGACCCAAGCCAAGTAAGGGATCATCAGCCAGCCAGCGGCAGGAGTCTCCTTGAAAAACCCCAGAGTGGTCAGTAGGATCAGCACCCACAAGGCCAGCAGCCAGAAAAAGGCCAGGGCGTAGTTTTGCAGGTTGAAGAACAGCAGCGGCCAGATAAAGTTGAACACCAGCTGAGCGCCGTACAGCGCCAATGCACCGTTGCGTCCGGTGCTGTCCCGCATCCACACCAGGTAAGCGGCAATGCCCATCATGGCGAACAATATGGTCCACACCACCGGGAACACCCATCCCGGCGGAGACAGGGGAGGCTGGTTCAAACTGACGTAGTGCTCCATGGAGCCGCGGGTCAGCAGCGCGGACAGCCCGCCTATTCCTAAGCTGATCAGCAGGCTGACCAAGAGCGGTTTCAACTTGATCATGGAAATCCATCCTTTCAGGCCGGGGCCAAAGTTCTTCCGTCCTCAGTATACGCGGGGGAGGCACGGAACATGCTTACAGATAGGGCTGCACGTCCTGTACCAGGTGGGATTCCAGTCCGATGAGTCGTTTGGCGATGTCCTTAGCCTTTTCCTCCGCTGCCTCGTACTGGTTCAGATAGCGGCTCAGGGACTTGACCCCCATGTTGCAGCCGTCAGTGATCAGATCCGCCACGGTTTTATCGCTCTGCTCCAAAGAGAGCATCACGTTGGTTTTCATCCAGGACATGCCCTTTGCCATGGCGCTGGGCTCCTTGCCCTCGTCGCCGTAACGGGCCAGCATAGCGTGAGTTTCATCGCCCAGCTTGCCGTGAGCTGACCGGCATTTTTCCAGCGACTCCCGAAGGCCGCTGTCTTTCACCTTGGGCAGCACCTCGTCAATGGAAGTCACGCCCATCTTGATCCCGGCGTTGCATTCACGCAGCAGCTTGATGGTATCTTCTTCGATCATAGCGATCCCCCTTCCAAATCTATTTCACCTCCTAGTGTGTCCTGGCTTTTCAAAAATACTCCAAAAACAGAAAAGCCCTCCGGTCATCTGCCGGAAGGCTTTCATGGTTTGTTTTCGTTACGCTTTCAGGGGAACCGCGTCTTTGGGACTCAGTTCCTGACCAATGTTCAGAATGTGGTCGCCGATACGCTCGAAGTCGGTGAGCATCTCGGAATAGAGGGTACATGCTTCGTCGGAGCAGCTTCCATCCCGCAGACGAACCATCTGATTCTGACGGAATTCCAAAGTCATGTCGTCGATCTTCTGCTCGAAATCCTCGATGGTCTTCAGTGCATTTTGATCCATCCGGCTCATGTCGCCCAGGGCGCGGATAGCTTCAATACTGGTTTCCCGCATGGCCTGGATTTCTGTTTTGGCCTGCTGGGAGAAGGCAATATGCTTCTGTTCCAGAAGCTGGGTGTATTCGCAAATGTTCACGGCATGGTCGCCGATGCGTTCCAGATTGGTGGAGATCTTAAAGAAGGCGCTCACCTGTTCCGAGTCCTCAGCGTTGGTCTCGAACACGATGATGTGAGAGATATACCGGGAGATCTGCTGGTTCAGATAGTCGATATATTCCTCGGTCTCCTCCACCTGCTCCAAACGGGCAGGCGTACCTTCCATAACAGCCTGGAAGCTCTCGTTCACATTTTTCAGAACCATTTCCGCCATCCGAGCCAGCTCATGCTGAACGCCGTTGAGCACGATGGCGGAGGTGCCCACATGGTGCTCTGCGGAAAGCTGATCCACAGGCTTGATATACAGCAGCTGATGCTCGCCGCTCTCGGCAGCTTCGGTGGGCTTTTCAGGCAGGATGCGGGTGGCCAGCTTGGCCAAATAGGAACCAAAGGGCAGCAGCAGCAGAGTAGTCACCACGTTGAACAGAGTGTGCATATTGGCAATCTGCGCGGAGGGATTGCTGGGCGCCCAGCTCTCCACCAGAGAGGTGAGAGGTGTGAAGGCACATACCAGTGTGAACAAAACTGTGCCGATGATGTTGAACATAAGGTGGATGATGGTGGTGCGCTTGGCGTTGCGGCTTGTCCCAATAGAAGCCAGCACAGCGGTGATGCAGGTGCCGATGTTCTGACCAAACAGCACGTAAACCGCGTTGTGGAGACCGATGACTCCGCTAGCCGCCAGTGCCTGCAAGATGCCCACAGAGGCGGAGGAGGACTGGATGATGGCCGTAAAGATAGCGCCAGCCAGGATGCCCAGCAGAGGATTGCTGAACTTGGTGATGACGTTGACGAACACTTCCGATTCCCGCAAGGGAGTCATGGAAGAGCTCATCATATCCATACCGATGAACAGAATGCCCAGACCGGCAAGGATCTGTCCATAATATCGGACAGAGGCTTTCTTGATGAACACCACCAGAACCACGCCGATAAAAGCGAACAGGGGTGCGATTTCGCCCACATCCAAAGCGATGAGCTGGCCGGTGATGGTAGTGCCGATGTTGGCACCCATAATGACCCATACAGCCTGCCGCAGAGTCATCATGCGGGAGTTAACGAATCCCACCACCATGACCGTAGTGGCGGAGGAGGACTGTACCACAGCGGTGATACCTGCGCCCACGAACACACCCAGAATGGGATTGGACGTGAGCCGTTCCAAAATGCGTTTCATTCGGTTGCCGGCGGCGGCTTCCAAACCGGAACCCATCATCTGCATACCATACAGGAAGAGTCCCAGGCCGCCTAGCAGCATCAAAACATTAGCGATCGTCATACCTCAATTTCCCCTTCTTTCTTAAAACGTTGGCCGGAAAGGATCCTCATATACTGCCGCGAAAAAAGAAAAGCACGACTGGCACCTGCTGTCTGAGACAGCGGCGCTGAGTCGTGCAACTGTTTAACTAGTTCCGTTTCGAGAACATGACCGCGGCAGTGCCATTCCCGGCGAGATCCATGACCATTCTCCTTGCATATTTCCTCTTTTAATACTTACAAATCCATTATACGGGGGACTTTACAAAAGCACAAGTTATTTTTTCTGGTTTTTACAAAAATTTAACGCAGAAGTTTTTGCTGTCCGTTTTATAGGACTTACTGTAAAAATGGCTTAAAACAGCCATTCCAGCAGCCCATATTCCAGGAGCAGGAGGGCTAAAAGGACCAAATTGCTCACAGTGAACCAGATAAAATATTTCCGCTTTTTTTCAGGATATTCCCGGGCCACCTGCTTGTAGGAGATCAGGCTGGCCATGGAGGCGATCAGTGTACCCAAGCCGCCGATGTTGCATCCGATCAGGAGGGCATTCCATTCCTGGGTAAAGCCGGAGAGCAGCAGCGCGGCGGGCACATTGCTGATGACCTGACTTGCTGCCACAGCAATGGCGGTCACCCGTCCTTCCAGAGCCGAAACCAGCAGGTCCTGGAACCAGGAGATGGCCGACAGATTGCCGATGAACACGAAAAACGCCACAAAGGTGCCTAAAAGGGCGTAGTCCACTGACTTTAACAGCTGCCGGTCCTTGAACAGCAGAAACAGGAATACCACAGCGGCAATGGCCAGGGGAGGGATCAGGTCAAAGATCCCCAGCAGACAGAGAACGAATCCAGCGGCACTCCACACCAGATTGGCGGTGTTTCCCAGCTTGGCTTTCACAGGAAGCTGGCGGACAGATCGTGACGCGCTGAAAAAAAGCATCACGGCTAGGCATATCCCGGACAGTGCCACGTAGGGAAGCATGGTCCCACATAACTCCCAAAAGCTCATGCCCGACTGGGAGTACAGGTACAGGTTCTGGGGATTGCCCATGGGGGTGAGCATACTGCCCAGGTTGGCTGCCAGCGTCTGCATGGCTACCATGGGCACCACCAAGGGTTCCCGGCGGGACAGCTTCAACACAGCGATTCCAAAAGGCACGAAGGTGATCAGGGACACGTCGTTGGTGATGACCATGCTGCACACAAAGGGCAGAAACACCAGCACAGCCAGCATGGTCCTGGTGCCTCGGATCCGTTTCAGCAGGGCAGTTCCCAGAAACTCGAATAAGCCTTCTTTCTGGAAGCCTTTCATCACCGCCATAAGGCCGAACAGAAGGGCTAGGGTGTTCCAGTCAATGTAGGAGACATAGGCGGGGCTGGGGGGCACGAAGAAGGCGGAAATCACTGCTAATATAATAGCAGCGGTGAGGACCACCTCTCCTTTGGCGAAAGCGACTGCCCTGCCCAGATATTGACGAATCACGGCTGGGCGATATTGACGAATCACGGCTGGTCGCCTCCCAGCGAAACCAGTTTCCGGAACAGATCCTCGAACAGCTCGTCCCGGTGAATGTGATACACGTACCGCATGGGATGACGGGACTTGTCAAAGCTGTAATGGTGGTCATACTGGAAAATGGGGCTGGCTTCCAGCCGGTCCTCCATGAAGCCAGGAAGGAGCCATGCCACGGCGGTTACGTCCCAAATGACTCTGGACCAGCAGGGACCAGCGCCCTCCGCCTCCTGGGATTCCTCTACCAGAGTTACCAGGTAATCACACAGGGGATTCTTTCCCCAAAGGTATTTGCGAAGCTCCGGATCACTGACCCGAAAAGCGGACACTACACCCATACAGGGAAGCTGCACCACAGCAGCGCCGCAGTCGAACAGCACTCGGTCGGCGGCCACATCCTGCAGGGCGTTGAACTCCTTATTATCCGGCCAGTCCCAGGCGTTGCCGCCCAGCCACACCAAAACGATCCGATCGGCAATGGCAGGTTCCAGCAACAGGGCGGAAGCCACGTTGGTCAGAGCGCCAATGGCTACCACGTACAGGGGAGACTCCGGGGAGTACTCCATGGCCCGGCGGGCAAGGTCTTCCGCCGCGGGGGAGATCACCGGGGTGGTCTCATCGGGAAGGTAGGCTGTAGAGCCCCGGTATACCTGGTCCCGGAATTTGGAGCAGCCGGACAGCTCCAACAGTCGGAGAATCTCCTGGTAGCTTTTTTCCATGCCGTCCTCGGGACCGGTAGATTTGTTATTGAAAAACGGGGCAGCGTAGATGGCTTTCAAATGAAGTTTGTCCTGAGAGGCGAGCAGATAGGACAGGGCGAACTGATCGTCCACCTCGTTGGCGGTATCCGTATCCAAGACTACATCCACAGGGCCTTTCGGGGGTTCCAGCCGTCCCAGAAGGGAGGCCAGGGAAGCTGTTTCGTGGGGCATGATGACACAATCTCCTCTCGAGAAGAACGATGGGTTCTTAGTTCCGACACCGTTCTTTTTTTTCTGCAAACATTGTACCACGCTGGAGTGCCCTCGTCTACTGTTCCTGGAAGCCGGAGACAAAAAAAGACCGGGACCGGTCCCCACGGGGAGGTCCGATCCCAGTCAGTATGTTTTTTAGAAAATCAGATTACCACAGGTTCTTCCCAGCGTCTTCCTTGGAAGCGAAGGGGCCAGGCACCACGTCGGCGCCGCGATGCTCGCCGAAGTAGTCGCGGTCGAAGGTGATGGGAGTGCCATCGGGATTCTCGAAGTACTCTTCCGGCTCGAAGGCCTTGCCCAGAGTGCCGGTGTACACCATCTCGTCCTTGAAGCCTTCCAGGAACTCGTACACGTTGGTGGTCAGCACGGGCTTGCCGTCCTTCTCAGCGATCTCAACGGTCACCTGATGCTCGTTGTCCACCAGGCCGTCCTCCTCGTGCTTCCAGGCCTTGGCGCCGTTGAAGTACACGTTGCCCTTGGACCACACAGGCAGATGGGAATCGTGTGCGGGAGCCAGCTTTCTCATGTTGGGAGTCTCGGAGTCCATATCGAACTGAGCGATCCACTCCTCATAGGTGGGATACTCGTCCCAAACATGGGTGCCCACTTCACGGTTCTCCTCGTCATGACCATCGTCGCTGTCGTGGGGAGTGATGATGGGATCACCAGGCCACTTCTGAACGAAGATGTTGTTGTAGAACCGGTCGTCACCGTGGAGGAAGGTCATGAAGCCCATGACTTCGGTGCGGTGGGGGATATGATAGGGAGTGTACCGGGGATAGGTGCCGCCGCCCACGCAGGTGAGAGCGCCACAGATCAGGTTGTGGACCATGGCCACGCCCTGAGTGGCGAAACGCAGAGTGGCGTCAGACAGCAGAATGTTGTTGTCGATAAGGGTGGGACCGTGGCTCACTTCCACGAAGATATCCTGGCTCATCATGCCGCCCTTCAGACGATCGGCAAAGGCAGGCTTCTGGTTGTTGTACAGCACGTTCTGGGTGATCCGGGTGCCCTGAGCTTCCCAGTCGCACCAGATGCCCATGGTGCAGTCGTGGATCCAGTTGCGGCGGAAGATCACGTCGATAGCAGCGTGGAGTTTGATGCCGGCGATCTCAGCGCCGCCCAGCTCCATCATGTTGTTGATGTGATGGATGTGGTTGTCCTCGATGATGGAGAACACAGCGCCCATACGGCCGATGATACCGCCCTGCTCACAGTTGTGGATGTTGCAGCGGCGCACAATGTGGCTGCCCACGTTTTCCTTCAGCCAGCCATGATACTGACCGCGGCAGACAGCGTCCCGTTCCATCTGGGTGGGGGACTTGACATGCTTATAGGTGAAATAGTGGTCGTTATCGGGGTCAAGATACTTGCCCAGAGAGATACCGGCGCACTTGGAATTGCTGATCTCGCAGTCCTCAATGATCCAGCCCTTGGACCAGTGGGGGCCGATCATGCCGTCCTGATAGGCGGCGGGAGGAGCCCAGGTAGTGGCGGCCTTGTTGATGTTAAAGCCGGTGACGGTGATGTAGCCAACGCCAGTCTTGGAGGGCATGAAGCACTCGCGGCGCACGTTGATCTCCACGTTTTCCTCGTTGGGGTTCTTGCCCTGGAAGTTGCCGTAGATCACGGTGTAGTCCCCATCCTGCTCGGCATACCACTTATAGGTGCTGGCTTCCGGCTCCCAAGAGCACTTGTACACTTCGCCCTTGACGCACTCCTCGATGCTGCCGGCCTCATACATGGCCTTGTCATTGAGGTACACGCAGCCGGTGTGCTTGCTGCGGCCAGCAAAGTACCAGTCGCCGTACACATAGGTGGTGTAGGGGTTGTAGTCGCCGAAGATACCGTTAGCCACGCGGCAAACCCAAGTGTTGCCCTCATAGGGCTCCCAGCCCTTGATGACCTCAGCGCCAGTGATGATGGCTCCCAGAGGCTCCACGCTCCGGTAGGTGATCCGGGCGTCCTCGGTGCCGGCGTTCTGGGGATCTACATACTCCCGATAGACACCGGGGCCAACCAGGACTTCGTCGCCGGGTTTGGCAATTTTAGCGGCGTCGTTGATGTGCTTGAAAGGTCTTTCCTGAGAACCGTTTCCGTCCCGGAAAGCGTTGGCAGCAACATAAATTTTCATCGCAAACTCCTCCATTTGTCCAAAATTTTGAGCGATCATAGCTGCTTACTTATTATAATATAACAAGGTTGGGGACCTGTCAAGGCAGGGGACGAGAAAAAGCCGCAGGTTTCGAGCCATTTCGTCTCAGTCTGGAGAGCGGGGAGAAAACAACTCTTTTATAGCTTTGCTATTGCAAGATGACTTGTCTGCTCTTGCAAATATTTCCGAAAAATCCGTTTAAGTTGAAAAAATATTCGGATATTATCCTGTATTTGAATTCGAGAGATAAAAATCATGCAAATATCCTTGACAATGTTTTTTCGCTGGGTGTATAATGCCCATCGTGGAAAGCGAAACAGCTTTCCCGCAAGGAATGTTTTTCTGCCGGAATAAAACGGGGCAAAGGCGCCTTGAAAGGTCTCAGTACCTTTCAAGGCGCCTTTTTGCTTCCCGGGGACGATCAGCGGCAGCGCCGCTTCACATAGATATCTCTCAAGAAAAGAAGTGGTTTCTCATGGAATTCAGCGCAGTAAACACGATTTGGGTTTTGGTAGGAGCCGCCTTGGTGTTCTTTATGCAGGCGGGCTTCTCCATGTGCGAAGCGGGCTTTACCCGTGCCAAGAATACCGGCAATATCCTGATGAAAAACCTGATGGATTTCTGCATCGGCACTCCCGCCTTCTGGCTGGTGGGCTTCGGGATTATGTTCGGCAGCGGTACTGCTTTATTCGGCACCATTGATCCCCTGATCCTGGGGGATTACAGCCACATTCTTCCCGCGGGGGTTCCTTTGTGGGCCTACGCCGTGTTCCAGACGGTGTTCTGTGCCACCTCTGCCACCATTGTTTCCGGGGCCATGGCGGAGCGCACCAAGTTCAGCGCTTACTGTATCTACTCCGCCGCGATCTCCCTGATTATTTACCCTGTGTCCGGCCACTGGATCTGGGGCGGCGGCTGGCTTGCTCAGCTGGGCTTCCACGATTTCGCCGGTTCCACGGCGGTGCATATGGTGGGCGGCGTCTGCGCTCTGATCGGTGCCAAGATCCTTGGGCCCCGCATTGGCAAGTATGACAAGGACGGCAAGCCTCGGGCTATTCTGGGCCACAATTTGACCGCTGCCGCCTTGGGCGTGTTCATTCTGTGGTTCTGCTGGTTCGGCTTCAACGGAGCCTCCACAGTAGGCATGGATTCCGACGAATTGATCGAGAGAGCAGGTCTGGTGTTCTTTAACACCAACTTGGCAGCCGCCGTGGCCTGCTGTGCTGCTCTGGTCTTTACCTGGATCCGCTACAAGAAGCCCGATGTTTCCATGGTGTACAACGCCGCTTTGGCCGGTTTGGTGGGTATCACAGCGGGATGTGATGCTGTCTCTCCTGTGGGTGCTTTCTTTATCGGTCTGATCTGCGGCCTGGTGATGGTTCTTGCCATTGAGTTCTTTGATAAGGTGGCGAAGATCGACGACCCAGTAGGCGCCATTTCCGTTCACTGTGTCTGCGGCGCTTTGGGCACGATCCTTACTGGCCTGTTCGCCACGGGAAGTTCCACCCAGCCCGGTCTGTTCTACGGCGGCGGCGCGGGGCTTCTGGGAATCCAGGCCTTGGGCGTGGTCTCTGTGGCGGCGTACGTGGCGGTGGTCATCACCATCGTGTTCCAGTTGATCAAGCATACGATTGGCCTGCGGGCTGACCCCGAGGACGAACTGGTAGGTCTGGACATTTCCGAGCACGGTCTGCTCACCGCTTACGCGGGCTACGCCATGCTGCCCGACACCGCCACCCTGGAGAACGAGGCGCCTGCACCGGTGCAGGTGACGGGTACCGTTCCCGCTGCAGAGGCAGTGACGGTGAAGAAGATGCCTGTGTTCTCCGATGAGTCCCCCAAGTTTACTAAAGTGGAGATCCTCTGCAAGGAGTCCCGGTTCGAGGCCTTGAAGAAGGCGATGATGGACATCGGCATCACCGGCATGACGGTGTCCCATGTGCTGGGTTGCGGACTGCAGAAGGGTAAGCCGGAGTATTACCGCGGCGTCCAGGTGGAAGCCACTTTGCTGCCCAAGGTTCAGGTGGACATGGTAGTGAGCAAGGTACCTGTCCGCACGGTGATCGAGACCGCCAAGAAAGTGCTGTATACCGGTCACATTGGCGACGGTAAGATCTTTGTGTACGATGTGGAGAACGTGGTGAAGGTCCGCACCGGCGAGGAGGGCTACGATGCCTTACAAGATGTGGAATAACTGCTGACTTTTCCAAACTTTCATCCTTTCATCAAAAAAGGACCGCCTTTCCCTTTCATGGGGAGGGCGGTCCTTCTCTTGTTATGTGCCAGGCTTGGTCCCGGTCGGGAAGGAGAGAGTCACCGTCAGTCGGCCATTGTCGTAGGTCGCGGCGATGGTCCCGCCCATCTGTTCCGTCAGCAGTTTGGCGATGGAAAGTCCAAGACCGGTGGAATTCCGAGCAGCCTCCACCGTATAGAACCTGTCAAAGAGCCGACCCGCTGTCACTTGGTCCAAGCCGGGAGCCAGGTTGGAAAAGGCAATGGTCCCTGTTTCTTCCAAGGTGACAGTCAGGTCTCCGTCACTGTATTTCAAGGCGTTTCCCAGAATGTTTCCCAGGATCCTGTTCAGTGCTCCCGAATCCAGAATTCGTTCCACTTTGATTTGGGGAAGCGTCACCTCCGGAGTGATGCGGCGGCTTTCAAAGGTGCCGTAAAAAGACAGCAGAGACTCCTCCAGAGCACGGCCCAGGTCCACAGGGCGGAGATCCAGCTCCTGGGAGGAGGCTGCCACGGAGTAACGGAACAGCTCCTCTGTCAGCCGCTTCATGGCCTGGGTTCTGTTTTCTATCTGTCCCAGGTACCGAAGTGTATCCGGGGGCAGGGGCTGGCCTTTCAGCAGCTCCAAATATCCGCAGATGGCCGTAAGAGGCGTGCGCAGGTCGTGGGACATGTTGGCAACGCCTTCTTTCAGCTCCCGATCCCCTTGCTGGTAACGCAGCCGGTCATGGCGCAGCTGCCGCAGTTCCTGGTTGAGACAGGAGGCCAAACGGCGCATTTCCCGGTCCCGGGTGGAAAGGGAGAGTAAGGTGTTGGTCTCTTCCGTAAGCCGTTCTTCCAGACTTTCCCGCAGCTGGCGGGCGCCTTTGCGTAGCAGGTACACCTTGACCCCCAAAGCAGTTAAGGCGATGGTCAGCAGCAGGATGATGGTCCACAGGACGGCGGTCATAGAAACACCCCTATTTGATATCTTTTTGGCAGAACAGCGCAACTCCGATGAAGGTGACTAGGGCGAAAAACAGGACGCTGAATAGCAGCAGCGGGCCGAAGGATTCCACGGTTACAGTAGAAAGCTGGGTTGCTTGACAAGCGGGAAGAAAGTCCCAGAGAAGTTCCAGCGCGGCCCGTTTTATTCCCGTGGGGTAGTCCGGATTGGGAACTTCCGGGAGATTCGGGTCCGCAGCGTAGATGGTGACATTGTCACCCAGGGTCTGCTGGGTGAATTGGGGGACAGTCTCCGGCTGGCTCAGAGAATTGTTGATGATCTGGGAGCCGCAGAACAGGACAAACGCCGCCAGCAGGCTGACGAGGATTCCCACGGACCGGTTGGGGAACAGAGCTGCCACCAGCACCGCCAATGCCCCGGCAGCGATTGATGACGCCAGGGAGCAGAGGATGTACCCCAGCAGGGCTTCGTTGCTCAGGGTGAACATGCGCCCGTCTATCATCCCATACAATGCCCCCGCCCCCATGGGCGCGGCACAGAAACACACAGTGGCAAGGACAGTCACCAGAGCGTGGGACAGGTAGATCTGTCCTTTTGTGTGGCCGCAGATCAGCTTGTTGCGAATAGTTTTGTAGGAAAAGTCCGCTCCAATAAACAGTCCGCAGAACGCGGCAGCCGCGAAGGGCAGGAACATGGTGAAGGAGAAAAAATTCTGGTATTCCATGCCCTGCACGGCTCTATCCCCTCCGGTTGAGTTTTTCATCAGCCATACCTCCATCAGAACCAGACAGAGCGTGCCCATATACAGGGATTTGCTGCGGACCAGCCGGTACAGGTCCGCTGAAAGTAAAGATCTCATTGTGCACACCTCCTTATTTCACGTCCTTGCGGACAAACAGGACCAGTCCCGCCCCAGTAGTCAGGGCAGTGAACAGGGCGCCCAAGGTAAGCAGCAGCCCGGGATGATCCAAGGTGGTGAACGCCACTGCAAAACACTGGCTGGTGGGCAAAAAGTACAGGAAGAAGGTGCAAAGCATCCGGGGGATCCCCTGGATGTAGTCGGGGTTTGGCACCATGGGGGCGCCGTATTCCGTGAGATAGGCCACCTGTCCATTTTCCACGATCTGGGTGGATTTCTGCACCGTTTCTGGTTCCAGCAGTGTGGCCATCAGGCTCTGTCCCACAAACAGCAGGGCAAAGGCCAACAGGATCCCCACCACCAAGCCCACCGCTCGGTTGGGAACCAGCATTGCCAGCATGGTGGAAAAGGAGGCTGCCGCCACCCCTACCACACAGGAGCAGAACAGATAAGCGGCTAAGGCTTTGGCGCTCAGGTGGAATCCCCCCACCA
>HF972619.1:0-5708 GCA_000432995.1 Clostridium sp. CAG:1013 | reverse complement strand
GGGATCCCCAGGGCCAGCCCGGTGAGGATGGCCGCGGCGGAAAACGCCAGAGAAACCACGGCGGCCAGGATCAGGTTGGCGGTGTAGATCTTCCAGCGGGGAATACCCGCTGCTAATTTGCTGCGCAGGGTTCCATCGGCGTATTCCGCGCCCAGAAGGATGCCGCAGAAAGCTGGCATGGCCAAAACAGCCAGCATGGGGTAGAAGAAAAAGGCTTCCTCCAGACCGCCATTCCAGTTTAGAATCCCCTTGTACTTGGAGAGCAGGGTGTAGATCTCCACTCCTGCGGCGCCGAGAAGTCCTGCGTAAAATAACTTACTTCGCAGCAGCCGGTAAAAGTTGGCGGAAAGAAGGTTACTCATTTCGTTCCCCTCCCACCAGGTTGATGTAGTAACTCTCCAAAGACTCGTCTCGCTCTTTCAGGGAGAGAAGCTGGCACTGTTCCTTGCCCAGTTCTTCCACCAGCTGGGAGATGTTCACCGTGCCGTAGATGTCCACCGAGGTGTCATCCACCACGCTGTATTCCATTTTCTGTCGGTCCAGCACCCACACCAGCGCCTGAACATTGGTCACCTGGGCCCGAACGCATTTCCGGCAGGCGGCTTCCAGTTCCTGAGCGCTCACTTCCCGGATCATGTGGCCCCCGTCGATGAAGCCGTAATGGGTGGCAAGTTTGGAAAGCTCATCCAGAATGTGGCTGGAAATTAGCACGGTGATCTGCCGTTCCCGATTCAGCTTCAGGATCAGTTCCCGTATCTCCACAATGCCCTGAGGGTCCAAGCCATTGACCGGTTCATCCAGCACCAGAAAGTCGGGATCGCCGCACAGCGCCACGGCGATGCCCAGCCGCTGCTTCATGCCCAGAGAGAAATTTTTGGCTTTTTTCTTGCCGGTGTTTTCCAGTCCCACCAGCCGCAGCAGCTCCGGGATCTCCTTGTCGTCGGGCAGTCCCAGCACACGGCACTGCATTTTTAAATTGTCTACGGCGGTCATGTCCGGGTAGAGGGAAGGGGTCTCCACCACGGCTCCCATTCGACGCCGCGCCTGAGAAAGTCCCCTTTCGCCCCAGCGCTTGCCGTAAAGGGTGTAATCTCCGGCAGTGGGATCTTGGAGCCCGCACACCACCCGGATAAGGGTGGTCTTGCCTGCGCCGTTTTTTCCCACCAGGCCGTAAATGGCCCCTTTGGGCACATGCATCGTCAAATTGTCCAGGGCTTTGAAGCTGCGGTAATACTTGCAAAGGCCTGTTGTTTCCAAAACGTATTCCATGATCACGATACCTCCTTGTGGATCTGGGAGTATCTTACAGGGAAAAAGTCAAGACAGCGGTCAAGAAAACCGTAAAGAAAGAGTAAAGATAGCAGTTTTCAGTCCGGCTCAGAGGGAATTCTCTTCGCTTTCCAGGTTCAGCTTGAACCCGATCCCCCACACGGCCTGGATCAGGTCTCTTCCGCCTACGTCCCGGAGCTTTTTCCGCAGGTTGCTCACATGCTGTTTCAAGGAGCTTTCTGTGCAGTCGGGGGTATCTTGAGCGATGCGGTCCAGGATGACCGACTTTGCCACTGCCTGGGTGGGATTTTGCATCAGCAGCTTTAATATGGCGTATTCCGTTTTGGTAAGGTGGACCGGTTCCCCGCCTAGGGTTACTTCCCGGGAGAGAGTGTCCAGAGTAAGGTCTCCGACATGATAGACAGGAGTGGCAGGGGAGGGAGCCTTCCGCAGTTGCACCTGGATTCGGGCCAGCAGCTCCTTGATCTCAAAGGGCTTGGTGATGTAGTCGGCGGCGCCTCCCAGGAGCAGCCGCACCTTGTCATCCACTCCCACTTTGGCGCTGACCACGATAACCGGCACGCCGGAAAGCTTTTCCAGCACTTGCTCCCCAGAAAGACCAGGAAGCATTAGGTCGAGCAGCACCAAGTCAGGCCGCTGTTTGGAGAGCAGGTATAGCGCCTCTGTTCCCGAATAGGCTCGCTTTACCCGATAGCCTTCCCTTTCCAGCACTTCCTCCAGCAGATCTCCAATGGGCTGGTCATCCTCGATGATGGCAATGGTTTTCACAAAGCTCCTCCTTTCTGGGCGCATTTTATTTCAGGGTAGCGGAATTTACCCAGGTTGTCAAGGGTCCTATTTTTGGGTTTTCCAGCGGTTGAAACCGGACTTTTTATGGGCAAAAAAACTGCCGGGGAACGGAGCGTTCCACGGCAGTCCTTGTTTTTAGCGTTTTCGGGCGTTGGTGAAGTCGATGCTCTGGTCAGGCGATACGGTGATCCCCTGGGTGTCCGGATTTGTGGCGTAGTAGGTTTGATCCTGGAAGATGGGGTAGAACACGTAATTTTCCATCAGCAGGTTTTCCATCTCCTGGTAAGATGCCAGGTCGAATTCCATGGACAGCAGCGCCTGGTCATAGGCGTCGTTTTGCAGCAGTGTGGGGGAGGCAGTGCTCTCAAAAGCCCGCAGTACGTCATAGGGCGTAGTGCCTCCTGCCCGAAGAGTGTACAAAGCGGCTTCGTAATCTCCGGAGGCGATCCTGCTTTGAAACTCACTGTAAGACAGCCGTTCCAAGTTGAAGGCGTTGCCCAGGGTGGCGTTCCAAGCGGACAGGAAGCAGTTGGTGACCGCCACGGACCAGGGATCGTCCAGACAGATCACAGTGATGCTGGGTACTTGCTCCAGATCCAGCTGGCTCAGCAGGGAGGAGAGTCCTTGAGTGGCCTCGCTGTCTTGGAGGGTGTACGCCTGGGTGCCTTGGGCGTAGTAGGGTTCCCCGTCCAGAGTGACGCAGACAGGCATGATGCCCTGAGCTTCCACAGCATTTGGACGCTGGGCCAGCAGGTCAGTCCGCGTCAAAGTCTTGAAGAACAGAGAGCGGAGAGTGGTGTCCTTCAGCTTGTCGCACTGGGGGTTCAAAAGCAGGCCCGTTACCGCATCATCCAGGGTCATCACTCCGCAGCCCTGTTCCTTGGCCTGAGTGGCCTGGGTCTCTGTCAGAGGCAGAATGTCCACTTGGCCTGACACAAGCGCTCCCACAGGGTCGGTGTCCAGGGCGCTGTCATAGTCGATAAGGAAGGTGATGCTGGAAGGCTGTACTTCCCGGTCTCCCCGATAGGTCTCCGAACGGGTCACCGTAATAGAGCGTTTTCCAGAGTCGGTTTGCCAAGCGTAAATATTGGCAAAGGTGAAGGGGCCGTTGGTGATGAGGTATTCGGAGGAAAGGCCGTAGTGGCCGGTACACGCTTCAAAATAGGCTTGGTTGCAGGGCATAAAGGGCGCCTGAGCAGTGAGGGCGGGAAAGTCAGGATTGCTTTCTTCCAGGCGGATCACCAAGGTATGGTCATCCTCAGCCACCACGCCTAAGGCAGAGGCATCCGCCTCGCCATTTGCAAAAGCTGCCGCGTTTTGGATCATCATCAATTCTTCCGCTGCGGTGCCTGTGCTGGAGGAAAGGGCCCTTGTGATGCCAAAGACAAAATCCTGGGCAGTGACGGGGGTGCCGTCGCTCCACTGGGCGTTGGTGCGCAGAGAGAAGGTAAACTGAGTGGAATCCTCGTTAGCTTGCCATTTTTTAGCAACACCGGGCACCACCTGCCCTTCGTCATCGATGCGGCATAGGCCCTCGAAAAGTGAGCTGATCACAGTCTCCGCTCCGGAACCTGAAGCAGTTTGGGGGTCCAAAGACGTGACGTTCTGAGAAAGCAGGTAAGTGAAGGTTTGATCCGATTTATAGCTGCTGCACCCGGAGCACAGGCAGCAAAGCAGCGCGCACAACGCCGCGCAAAGAAGCCGTTTCCACATAATGGTATCCCCATTCCCGAAAAAAGTAAAAAGGCGGGCCTGGCCCGGCCTGGATCGTTTCTATGAAGGCTCCCCGCAATGGGGAGCGGCAAGAACAAATTTTAGTATACACAGAGAAAAGCGGGCTATTGTTCCAGGGGAGAAAAAAGCATTTTCGGGGTGATTTTTTCTCCGGACGCAGGACCGGGAGAAAGTACAACAAAAAATCCCTCCCCGGTTGGGGAGGGATCTCTGTTACTGAAAGCGTTTCTTACTTGATGATGCTTTCGCCGGTCATTTCGGCAGGCTGGGGCAGGCCCAGGATCTTCAGCATGGTGGGGGCGATGTCCGCCAGGCGGCCGCCTTCCCGCAGCTCACAGGGATGGTTAATGACGCAGAAGGGAACAGGATTGGTGGTGTGAGCGGTAAAGGGAGAACCGTCGGTGTCTACCATCCGATCGGCGTTGCCGTGGTCGGCGGTGAGCAGCACGCAGCCGCCCATTTCCTTCACAGCTTCCACAACACGGCCCACGCAAGTATCCACAGCCTCAACAGCCTTCACGGCGGCCTCGAACACACCGGTGTGGCCAACCATGTCGCAGTTGGCGTAGTTGAGGATCAGGGCATCGTACTTGCCGGACTTAACGGCTTCCACCATCTTGTCGGTGACCTCATAGGCGCTCATCTCGGGCTGGAGGTCGTAGGTGGCCACAGCAGGAGACTTGACCAGGATCCGGTCCTCGCCGGGATACTGCTTCTCCACGCCGCCGTTGAAGAAGAAGGTGACATGAGCGTACTTCTCCGTCTCAGCAATGCGCAGCTGGGTCAGACCCTTGTTGGAGATATACTCGCCAAAGGTGTTGTCCAGGCTCTCGGGCTTGTAGGCCACGTCCACGTTGGGCATAGTGGCGTCATACTGGGTCATGCACACGTAGGTCAGGGGGAAGAAACCCTTCTTCCGCTCGAAGCCGGTGAAATCAGGATCCACCAGAGTGCGGGTGATCTCACGGGCACGGTCGGGACGGAAGTTGTAGAAGATCACGGAGTCACCTTCGCTGATGGGCTCTGCGCCCTCGCACACGGTGGGGATCACGAACTCGTCGGTGACTTCCTTGTCATAGGAATTCTGCATAGCGCACAGGGGGCAGTCAGCATGCTCGCCTTCGCCGTACACCATGGCGGCGTATGCCTTCTCCACGCGCTCCCAGCGGTTGTCGCGGTCCATGGCGTAGTAGCGTCCCATGACGGTAGCTACCTTGCCCACGCCGATCTCTTCCATCTTCTTCAGCAGCTGGGCCACATAATCCTTGCCGCTGGAGGGGGGCACGTCACGGCCGTCCATGAAGCAATGAACGAACACTTTCTCCAGGCCCATGCGCTTTGCCATTTCCAGCAGAGCGTACAGGTGGGAGTTGTGGCTGTGAACGCCGCCGTCAGACAGCAGACCCATGAAATGCAGAGCCTTGCCGTTGTTCTTGGCGTTCTCCATAGCCTTCACCAAAGCGGGGTTCTTGTCCATATCCCCGTCCTGAGCGGACTTGGTGATGCGGGTCAGTTCCTGGTACACGATGCGGCCAGCACCGATGTTGGTGTGGCCCACTTCGCTGTTGCCCATCTGGCCGTCGGGCAGGCCCACGTCCATGCCGGAAGCGCCGATCTGGGTGTGGGGATTCTCCGCGAAGATCTTGTCCAGGTTAGGTTTCTTAGCGGCGGCAATGGCGTTGCCATCGGTGGGGGCAATGCCAAAACCGTCGAGGATCATCAAAACGAGAGGTTTTTTCATGAAGTGACTTCCTTTCCCCGGCTTTCTTTCGAGAAAGCCGGCCAAAGAACTTTAATTCGCGCTTGGGGCCGCTCGCTGCGCTCGGGCTGAGGAAGACGTCGAAGCGCGTCCGCGCCAAAAGATAGAGCGGAAACGATTTACAGCGATTTCCCGA
>HF972618.1:25547-27755 GCA_000432995.1 Clostridium sp. CAG:1013 | reverse complement strand
GCCCGCGTACTGGCTCTCCGAGGACACAAGCCCGTGTTGTGCGAGGCTCGGGATTCCCTGGGCGGTAACCTGATCCCTGGCGGTACCCCGGACTTCAAAGAGGACGACCGCGCCCTCTATCGCTGGTATACCCACGAACTCAACGAGCTGGGTGTGGAGGTCCGATTGAACACCAAGATGACTGCTGAGGACATCCAAAAGGAGAGCTTTGACGTGCTGATCCTGGCCACGGGCTCCTCTCCCAAGCGGATCCCCCTGGAGGGCAATGTGCTCACTGCCGAGGACGTGCTCCTGGGCAAGGTGGATCCCGGCAAGTCCACAGTAGTGGTGGGCGGCGGCCTGGTAGGCTGTGAGACCGCCCTTTGGCTGCGGGAACAGGGCAAGGACGTGACCATTGTGGAGGCGTTGGACAAACTTCTTGCGGTCAACGGCCCCCTGTGCCATGCTAACTCCGAGATGCTGGAAGCCCTGGTACCCTTTAAGGGAGTGCAGGTGAAGTGCGGCGCCACGGTAAAGAGCGCCCAACCCGGTAACGTAGTCATTGCCGGAAAAGAGGGCGAGGAGTCCATCCCTGCCGACTCGGTGATCCTCTGCGTGGGCTACAAGTCAGAAAACAGCCTGTACGAGGAGCTCAAGGACAGCGTGGACAGCATTTATCAGATCGGCGACGCCAACAAGGTGTCCAATATTATGTACGCCATTTGGGACGCTTACGAGGTGGCAAGCACCCTGTAAGGAGCCCATAGAAAAAGACCGGAGAGTCAACCGCTCTCCGGTCTTTTTGTTTACAGATTTAACAGCACCAGCGCTCCCAGGATCATCCCCACTGCCCCCAGCTGACGGCGGTTCAGCCGTTCCCGGAACAGAAGAAAACTGGCGGCAGAGATTACCAAAATGGCGCCCACACTGTAACAGGGATACACCAAAAAAGCGGGAAGCTCCGTCAGGGCCGCCAACAGCAGGCGGGAGGAAAAGAAGTTGGGCACTCCTACCACAACACCCAACAGCAGATCCCGACGGGTGAGACGCTGCTTCTCCCGAAGCAGAAGCGCCAAGGTAAATACCCCCGCGAACAGGAAGATATAAAACACAAACAGACCGTCGTCACGGCGGGCACCAAGCTGAGTGAAGATCTTTGACATGCTGTCGCTGGCACCGTTGAACAGCAGCGCCAGCAAAAGGGGTACAATTGCCAGACCCGGCGTCACACCGTGATCCTGACCCTTTTTGGGCAGGCCGTTCATCACCACTGCCGCCAAGATAGCTACTAGGATCCCCAACCCTTGCAGCAGTGTAGGCCGTTCCCCAAATAGGACCACAGACACAAAAATAGGCACCAGCACTCCCAGCCGGGTAAATACCGAGGAGAGCACTGCTCCGTTTTTACGGATGCTGTGGGCATAGACAATCAGGGCCGCCAAATAGAGAAAGCCACTGACCGCTCCCAACCACAAAGGCAGAGGGTCCCCATTCCAGAGAGATTTGGTCTCCATTGTCATAAATGCCAGCACGGCACAGGTGACATAATTGAAAAAGTACACGCCATAACCGTAACCCGAACCCAGGTATTTCAACACAATGGCCAGCACGGAACTGGCAAGCACTGCTAAAATCAAAAAAAGCATCGATTCCACCCTTTCCCTCTTCTCCGAACTACTATACTCCATTTTGTTAAATTTTGCAAAACATCTACTTGAATAGTTGCGCAACAGGACAAAGGAGGGTATAATAGTTTCCATAATTTTCTTCCAGAAAGGAGATTGCCTATGAGTGCTTATTCGTCGGCAGTTGCCAAGTGGCAGTCCCACCAACTGCGCAGCCCAGCGGATCTGGACCGGCTGCTTTACGACTTTACCCCTCGTTTTGCTTATCACTCCGCCCTTTTGGAGGGACGGAATATTGCATATAGCACTGTGGAAGAATTCTTCCATACCGGAACGGTTTCCCAATTTACGGGAGATCCCAAGGAATTGGTGCAGCTTTACAGTCACAAACGCTGTTACGAATACCTGCGGGAACGGGTGATGGCCCGAGATGATCTCGACACACTTCTGGTCTTGGATATCCACCGGCTCCTCACCAGCGGCACTTACAGCGAAACTTTCTACCTGGAAAACGGAGAACGTCCCGGCGAACTGAAAAAGCAGGACTTCGTTACCGCTGTCAACGCCGTAGGAGCTTCCGCTCGGGACGTGGGCGCGGAGCTGG
>HF972618.1:20033-25478 GCA_000432995.1 Clostridium sp. CAG:1013 | reverse complement strand
ACAGGCAGCCGCCTATTTCCACAGCCGCTTTGAGAATATTCATCCCTTCGCCGCCGGAAACGGCGCTGTGGGCCAGGTGCTGGTGAATTACTTCCTGCTGATCCGGGACCATCCCCCGCTGATCTTCTTCGCCGAAGACAAAGAGGAATACCTCCAATGCCTGAGCGCTTACGACTACGAGCGAAATCCCGGACCTTTGGCGAAATTCCTGGAAAAGGAACTGGCCAAAACCTGGGCAGAATAACATAGACTATTTCTGTTGTAGAAAGGAAGAACTCACATGCTGTTTGTCTGTTACCCGAAATGCTCTACCTGCAAAAAAGCCCAGGCCTGGCTGGATGCCCACGGTCTCACCTATCAAGTGCGGGACATCAAGACCCAGAACCC
Source organism: Clostridium sp. CAG:1013 (assembly GCA_000432995.1). Taxonomy (GTDB): domain Bacteria; phylum Bacillota; class Clostridia; order Oscillospirales; family Acutalibacteraceae; genus Acutalibacter. Next base: position 25,091 of record HF972618.1, on the reverse strand, counting down.
CTCTGAGGAGGAACTGCGCCAGTGGCACAGCCAGAGCGGTCTGCCCTTAAAGCGTTTTTTCAACACCAGCGGCCAGCAGTACCGTGCTCTGGAACTGAAAGACAAACTCCCCGCAATGACGGAAGAAGAGCAATACGCTTTGCTGGCAACTGACGGTATGCTGGTAAAACGACCCATCCTGTTGACCGGAAGCAAGGTACTGGTGGGCTTCAAAGAGGCGGAATGGGCCGCCGCTCTCCTGTGAGACTGTTTTTCGCCCTGCGTTTTTCTCCACAGGACACCCAAACCATTGTGGAAATCCAAGAGCGATTGAAAACTTTCGCTCCTTCCGGGAATTACCCCCCAGTGGAAAACCTCCACCTGACCCTGGCGTTTCTGGGGGAAGTCCCTTCCTCCCGGGTTCAGGAGGCCCAAGACGTCCTGGAGGCCCTTTGCCCAGTGCCCATGACGCTGCGGTTTTCCCAAGTGGGGCAATTCCCCCAAGGGGACAAGGAATTGTGGTGGCTGGGTGCCGATCCCTGCCCGGAGTTGACCAAGCTGCAGGAGGACCTGACTTTTCAGCTGGAACGTCGTAATTTCTCCTGGGACAGAAAACCGTTCCTGCCCCACATCACCCTTGCCAGAAAAGTGAGCTTTCCCGGCAAAACGCCCCGGCAGGAGGACTTTTCCCTTCTGCCGGTTCTTGTTTCCTGCGGTCGGGTAAGCCTGATGAGTTCCCGGCTGACCTCTCAAGGAGCTGTTTACACAGAAGTATTTGGAAAGAATCCTGCGTAAAACTTTGCCCGTTTCTCCTCCTTTTTAGCGAAACTTCACAGAGTTTACGATTTGTTCATGTTTGAACAATAATTTGGTAAAACTGCGGAGTTACACTGTTTGTTAGCAAACTAACAAGAAGGGCTATTCCCCTTGGTTTGTTCTCAAAATACAGGAGGTCTTACATACCATGAGCAAGCTGGAAAAGGTAGAAAAAGCAATCGCCAAAGGAAAAGAAAACGTCCTTATTAAGCTGGCCGGTGACAAGGACGAGGAAGTAAAGCTGGCTGCCATTGCCGGCATGGGCAAGATCGGCAAGGACGATTCCTTCAACGCAATGGTCCCCGATATGCTCACCGACAGCGATCCCAAAGTCCGCGCCGCTGCCGCCGAGGCCCTGGGAGAAATGAAAAACGAACACGCCAGCGCCCACCTGCGCTATTATTTGGAGCGTGAAAAGGATCCCACCGTCATCGCCTCTTTGAAAAAGGCCATCTCCAGCCTGAACGGCACCGACTGATTTTTCCATAACAAAATACCCGACGCTTGAAACAGCGCCGGGCATTTTTATGTCTCGTTTTAAAATGATCCTCTGGAAAAGCCCGCTTATTGCAGGTTTTCCCGGATCTTTTCGCACAGGCGGATAAATTCCTCTTTCTCCTCTGGCGTCAAACAGTTGGAGATCCTATCCTCCACTTGCCGGATGCTCCGCTCCACTCGCTCGTGCAGCTCGATGCCTTTCTGCGTCAGTTCCAGCTTTTTCAAACGAGCGTCCTGCTCCACAGAACTGCGCGTAACAAGGCCGTTTTTCTCCATCAGCTGCAAAATGCCCGTCACAGTAGACCGGCGGATGGAAAACTGCTCCTGAATATCCCGCTGGAACACCTCCTGATGCCGGTGATTATACAGATATCCGATAATCCATCCCTGGACTCCGGTGGGATGAAGCTCTTCCCCCGAAAACGCTGTTTGATCCACCACCCGTTTTACCAGATGGGACAGGGTGCGAATTTGGAACCCTATATCTTCCCTATATTCCACAAAAGTTCCCTCCCCGAACTGTTAGGCTGCTAACAGTATACCTCTTTTTCCAGCGTTTGTCAATGGGGAATAAAGAAAGGCCTCCGCCCAAAGACGGAAGCCTCTCCGAGAGTTCTCTCTTATTCCGAAAAAGCCGTAGGGGTGTCTCGTTCCCCATCCCCTTTTGTTGTGACCGGCTTATTTGCAGCAGTTGCCCGGGTCGGTTGCCTTGGGCGGGAAGAACTCGCTGGTGGGGAATTCAATGCTGCGGAACAGCTCACAGGGGTTGTCGCTGGAAGCCACGCACTCTTTTTCCGGAATGCAGAAATCGTACGCGGGAATCAGCATCTGGACATTGCGGACAATCTGCACGATGATGAACAGGCCAATGGTGACATAGACCGCGTTCTTCTGGCCACAGGCGTCGAAGTCGCCGCCGTAGCGCTGGCAGATGCTCTCCGGGATGCGGCAGTAGGATTCGCAGCCGCAGGCAGGGTACTCGCAGAGTCGAGCAGAAAGAGCCACGGGCTGAGCCACCTGGACCGTAGCCTTAGGCATGACCCGGGTATCCTCCACCTGAAGCTCCTCCATGGAGCAGCCGGAAGAGAACAGCTTCACGTTACCTTCGCTGCCGTAGAGGACCACCTTCTTGTTGAAGATGGCCACACCGTTGATGGGCACCGGGCAGGAAGCCGTTCCTCCAAACAGATCCAAGGACACGTCGAAGAAAAAGGTCATATCCACCGAATAGAAGCCCTTGTTAAAGGGAATGGGCTGCAAATCGATGTAGACGGTGATGACGCTTACGTCCCGTACTCGCACGTTTGTGGCGCTGTCCACCAGGGGCTGACGCGCCGCCGGGAACAACACCCGTATGTCCTCCAGGCAGTCCTTATCGCTGCAGGAATCGTACACGCGCTGCGCGTCGATGCAGACAGCCTCTTTGAAATAGTCCCGGCAATCGTAGTCGGGTACACATTCCTTTTCGGCCATGTGATCTCCTCCTTTTGGGGTTTCTCCTTCCCATTGTATGAACCCAAAAGGATTTGGTGCGTTTTTTACCACACCCCGCTGGTAAACCACCAGGGTAGAAATTCCGTCAGCTCCAGGATGGTCATCAGTTTCAGGAGAAGCCCCAGAGTGGCGATAACGATTCCCGCCACTGCCAATCCTTTGGCACGCTCTCCCTTAAATCCCAGCACCGAGGCCACGATTCCTAAAGGAAAAAACAGCAGACTGGCGCCAAAATATCCCACGATGGACGCGCAGAACCCCAAAAAGGTGCTCACGTCTGCCCAGGTGAAGGGCCGGCGCACGGGAATCTGGGGTGGAATAAAGGCTGGTCCCTGGGGCGGCGGTGACAACGGCATGGGATTCTGAGGCATAGCCTGAGGTGGAATCTGGGGCACATGAGTCATGTCCGCTCCGCATCGGGGGCAGAACGCGGCTTGATCCTGGACATACAATCCACAAGTCGGGCATTGTTTCATGACGGCACGCTCCCTTCCTAAAATAATTTACAGCTTTTGCAGCCGAGCAAAATTGGCGAACAGTTTTTTCGTCCCTACCTTCTCAAAGGCGATCTCCAACAGGGTATCATTGGCCATGGGTGTGGCGGAGAGGATCATCCCCTGACCGAAAGTCTTGTGGGACACGGTATCCCCCGCCCGATAAGTCCCTGCCGGGGCAGGCTTCACAGGATGAGGCGTAAACAAAGGCTTAGCAGTCCCAGGCTTGGCCGCGCCAGGCTGAGCAGCTCCAGGCGTGCCAGGACGCTGGGCAGGGCGGTTTCCGAAAGCGGGCATGGACCCCACAGAGGGACGGCTCCAATCGTGAGAGCGAGTGCGCTCCAGCAGCTCATCCGGAATCTCCCCGGCAAATCGGGACAGCCGGTTGCGGCTGGTAGTACCGAAAATCATCCGGCTTTCCGCGTGGTACAGGTACAGCTCCTCCCGGGCACGGGTGATGGCCACGTAGGCCAGACGCCGTTCCTCCTCCACCTGCTCGGGATCGTACAGCACTGCCATGCCGGGAAACACCCCTTCTTCCCAACCAGGCAGGAACACCACAGGGAATTCCAGGCCCTTGGCAGAGTGAACGGTCATCAGCACCACGGAATCGGCATCCTCGTCGTAATTGTCGATATCGGTAAACAGGGACACTTCCTCCAAGAACCCGGACAGAGAAGCCTCTTCCCCCGCTTCTTCCTCGTACCGGCGAAGCATGGAGGAAAGTTCCTGGACGTTCTCGATCCGCTCTTCCGCTTTGTCTGGCTCGTCCTGGCGGAGGAACTCCTCATACTGGAGACGCTCCAGCAGTTCCCCGTACAGTTCACTGGGGAGCAGCTCCCCTTCCTGATTCTTCTGGATGAACTCCTGCATCATCTCCACAAAGGGAGCGATCTTCCCCGCCGCCCGGGAGATGGACGGGTAATCCTTGGGGTGGGTGAACACTTCCAGCAGTGTCTCTCCCACCTGCTGGCCAATCTGGGAAGCAAGGTCTACAGTCCGCTCACCGATGCCCCGCCGGGGCACGTTCACGATGCGGCGCAGACGGATCTCATCAGAGGGGTTGTTGATAACGCTCAAATAAGCGATCATATCCCGGACTTCCTTCCGGTCAAAGAAACGGGTGCCACCAATGATCCTGTGGGGGATACCCTGCTTGGCAAACATTCTTTCCAAAGCCTGGGACTGAGAGTTCATCCGGTACAACACTGCGTGGTCGGAGAATTTCCGTCCTTTGGCCACGCCTTCCAAAATGATCCGGGCAATCCGGTCAGCCTCGTCCTGCTCGTTGTCCGCCAGGTGCAGGCCGATCTTCTTCCCTGGTCCAGCGGCGGTCCACAGGGTCTTGCCCTTCCGCTCGGTGTTGTTGGCAATCACCGCATTGGCTGCATCCAGAATATTCTGGGTAGAGCGGTAATTCTGCTCCAAACGCACTACTTTTGCCCCGGGAAAATCCTCCTCGAAGTGAAGGATGTTCTCAATGGTAGCTCCCCGGAATTTATAAATACTCTGGTCGTCGTCGCCCACCACACACAGGTTACCGCTCTTCTGGGCCAGCAGACTGACGAACTCATACTGGGCGTGGTTGGTATCCTGGTATTCGTCCACCATCAGGTAGCGGAAGCGGTTCTGGTAGTACTCCAGCACATCGGGGCAGTTTTTGAACAGCTTCACCGTGTTGACGATCAAATCGTCGAAGTCCATAGCATCGGCGTCCGCCAGACGGCGCTGGTAAGAAGTGTAGGCTCGAGCCACCTGTTTCAAGCGGAAATCATCT
>HF972618.1:13722-19995 GCA_000432995.1 Clostridium sp. CAG:1013 | reverse complement strand
AAATTCCTCGGGGGTGGTAAGTTGGTCCTTGGCACGGGAAATCTCCGCCAGAGCCCCCTTGGGGGACAAAGCCCGCTCGGAGATCTCCAGGTCTTTCAGGACCTCCTTCATCAACCGGCGGCTGTCGTCCGTATCATAGATGGTAAAGTGGGGCGTGAACCCCAGCCGGTCCCCGTCACGGCGCAGGATCCGGGCGCAACTGGAGTGGAACGTGGACGCCCACACCTCTTGGCCGCCCTCTCCCAGCATCTGACAGAGACGCTCCTTTAACTCCCCAGCCGCCTTATTAGTAAAGGTAATTGCCATTACACGCCAAGGAGGACAAGGAGACACCGCAAGCCGCGATCTAACTAGATCTGGCAGTTCTCTGTCAAGCAAATATCCTTTACAAAGTTCTATATCCTCTTCCGTCAGCGCATCGCTAATAAAGGGGCTGTTGTAAGCCTGCCCGTACCGGATGATATTGGCCACTCGGTTGACCAGCACAGTGGTCTTACCGCTGCCGGCGCCCGCCAGCACCAGCAAAGGCCCTTCCGTGGAAAACACAGCCTGACGCTGCCGGTCGTTCATGCGGGAAAAGTCCCGCTCCATCACCTGTTGTCTCAGTTTTAAAAGCTCTTGTTTGGAAATCATCTGTCCTATGCCTTTCTCAATCTACGCTCCTGGATCCGGAGGCGTTCCTTCTCTCATTTATAACAGTTGCACCTGCGGTGGGCATATCGCGCCTTGGGCGGCGGGCTGTGCCCGCGCTGTTCTATTCGCCAGCCCACGTCCGCGCCGTCATATTGGTGCTTACGGATATCATACCGCTCCTGCGGTGGGCATATCGCGCCTCGGGCGGCGGGCTGTGCCCGTGCAGGTCTATTCGTCGGCCCACGTCCGCACCATCCATCTAGCGGTCATTATACCGTATCTTCGAAAGGAAAGCAATGGGCGGGATTTGACAACCGGGGAAAATCCGGGTACACTGGAAGGAAAGAAAACGGCTCCTCCACAGAAAGGAAGATGAATATGGAACTGGACCGGGCGGCGCAAGCCATTGAAAACTGGGCGGCAGAGGGAGAACGCTCCTCCCCACCCCTTTGGGAAGAACTGCCCTCCATCCCCCTTTATATGGACCAGGTGATCCTCTATCTGGGGGAGAGCTTGAAACTCTTTGAACGGGAAGAGGAACTGAGCCTTCTCACCAGCTCCATGATCAACAACTACGTGAAGAACGGCCTCATTCCCCACCCGGAGAAGAAAAAGTACACCAAAGAGCATTTGGCAGGCCTGATGGCCGTGTGTATGCTGAAACAGGTGTTATCCATTCAAGACATCAAGACGCTGTTCTCCGGCACGGAGATGACCGGGGAAACTTACGAGCTGTTCCGGGAAGCCCACACCGCCGCGGTGCGGGAGACCTGCCAGGCCTTGCAGGAAACCTGTCACACCGGCGCGGACCTGAAGGAGGCCGCTCTGCTGCTGGCCGCGGAGGCCAACGCAAAACGCGCTGCCGCCGAGCGGATCCTCTGCGAACTGGGACGGGAAGAGCCCAAAAATTCCAAGGAAGGAAAAGGTGGAAAAGGATGAAATACGCTTTTTTGATTATGGGAGATTTTTCCTCCCAGCGTGACCGGGTCTCCTTTCCAGACGGCCAGACCTTTATGATTGGCGTGTCCAGCATTGAGGAAGCTCAGACCGTGGCCAAGAAGCTGGTGGAAGAAGGAGTTGCCTGCATCGAGTTGTGCGGCGCGTTTGAGGAACAGGGCGCCCGGGCGGTCATCCAGGCCACTGGTGGGAAACTGCCCGTGGGGTTCGTCACTCATTTGCCGGAACAGGACAGTTTGTTCCAAGCGGTATTCGGTTAATTTTATAGGAGGGATGGTTCATTGAAAACAGGTGTCAGCACGGCTTGTCTCTATCCTCTGGAAACAGAACGCTCTTTGGAGATCCTTCTGAAACTGGGCTATCGCCGGTTCGAGGTGTTTCTCAACTGCATGGAAGAGCTGGAACCGGACTTCCTCCGGGGATTGAAAGAGCAGGCGGACGCCTACGGCGCTTCCTTCGTGTCCATCCATCCCTTCACTTCTGCGGTAGAATCTTCCCTGCTGTTTGGTGACTACCCCCGCCGCACTAGGGAGGCCTTTGATTTTTACCGCCGCTACATGGCCGCTGCGGCTTACCTGGGAGGCAAGTTCGTGGTAATCCATGGTCAACCCCAAGGTCACGGCAAGCTCACCGACCAAGGCTATTGGGAACGCTTTGGAGAGCTGTACCGGCTGGGAGACCAAGAAGGTGCTCACCCCGCCCAGGAAAATGTCCGTCAGCACCGGGGAGCAGATCCGGCGTTCATCAAGGGGATGCGGGACTATCTGGGAAAGGACTGCGCCTTTGTTCTGGACGTGAAACAATGCCGCCTGTCTGGGGTAGAGTGGGAAGAAATGGCCCGCGCTATGGGTGATCGGCTGGTCCATGTCCATTTGAGCGACTGGGACGATGGCCGTTCCTGCCTGCTGCCTGGAGCTGGCAAAGGAGACTTTTCCGCTTTAAAAACCATGCTGGAAAACCTTTCCTTCTCGGGGACCGTGGTGACCGAAGTCTACCGGCACAACTTTTCCCAGCCGGAAGAACTGAAAGAATCTCTGAACTTCACAAAAAAACTCTTTGAATTCCCGTTTTCCTGACAATTTTCTTGATTTTTCGCGGGTTTTTGCGCTATAATAGGGGTGTATCGAACCTCCCGGGAAACCGCGGGGACCTGGGGGTAAGCCATCAGGAGGTGCTTTGCTTTGAAATGCCCGTATTGCGGTTACAGCGAAAGCCGCGTTATTGATTCCCGCCCCACCGACGAGGGGGAGCGTATCCGCCGCCGCCGGGAATGCTTGAAATGCGCCAAGCGCTTCACCACCTATGAGGTCATTGAAAATGTGCCCATCGTGGTGATCAAGAAAGATAAGTCCCGGGAGACTTTCGACCGGAGCAAACTGCTCAACGGCCTGCTGCGCGCCTGCGAGAAACGGCCCGTTTCCATGGATACCTTGGAGCGCATCGTGGACGAGATCGAGAATCTGCTGCAAAACTCCCTGGACCGGGAAGTTTCCTCCCAGCGGATCGGCACCTACGCTATGGAAAAGCTGAAAACGGTGGACGAAGTGGCTTACGTGCGCTTTGCTTCGGTGTACCGCCAGTTCAAGGACATCAACAGCTTCATGGAAGAGCTTTCAAAGATCATCAACAGCAAAAAAGACTAACCCCCTGTTTTAGGGTTTCAACGCTTCTCGCCGCTGGCGGGAGGCGTTTTTCTTTGCTGCTATATTTTTTCAGGCAGCAAAAAAGGGCCACCGCGACAGGCGGCAGCCCTTTTATCGGCAAAATTTATTTCTGGGAAGAGTCCTCCTCCACCTGGAAGATCTTCTTTCTCCCGGTGAACAGGATGCTCTCACCGATAAAGAACAGGATGGCCAAGCTGATGACGCCGATGGAATCCCGGCCGGTAAACTGGGTGAACAACGCCACCAGCAGGGGACCGATCACGGCAGCGAACTTGCCGAAGATATCAAAGAAGCCGAAATACTCGTTGGAGCGGGAAGCAGGGATAAGCTTGCCGAAGTAGGACCGGGACAAAGCCTGGATACCGCCCTGCACCGTGCCCACCAGGAACGCCATGCACCAGAACAGGGTCAGAGACAGAGTGAGCGCACTGTCGTCACCAGGGTTCTGCTCGATGTTGAAGCCCATGAAGAAGCCCACCAGTGTGATACAGAAGTAGACCGCCACCGCCCCGCACAGCAGGTTGATGGATCCCACCTTATCCGCCAGCTTACCAAACAGAATGGAGAAAGGCACAGCCACGATCTGGGTGGTCAGCAAAGCCAGGATCATGCTGATGTCATCCAGGCCCAGCTTGGAACCATAGGAAGTGGAAATGGAAATGATGGTGTTCACACCGTCGATGTAGAAGAAATAAGCGATGATGAACAGGAACACCCTCTTGTGGGTAAAGATATCCTTTGCGGTGCGCCACAGGTTGCCGAAAGTAGAACGGAACAACCCTTTGCGCGCCTCCACATAGTGGATCTGGTGAACATTTTTCAGGAAGGGGATGCTGAACACCAGCCACCACACACTGGTAAGGATGATTACCAATTTAAAGGCCAGAGGGTTATCCATACCAAGCACAAACAGAATGACAATGGACAGCACAAAGGGAATGGTGCTGCCTCCTATGTACCCCATAGCGTAACCCCAGGCGGACACTCGGTCCATACGCTCCCGGGTGGTCACGTCGGTGAGGAAGGAATCGTAAAACAGGCAGGAACCGGAGAACCCGATGTGGGACACCACGTATCCGACGAGCAACAGCCGGTAATCGTCGGTAAAGGCGCTAAACAAGGTAAACACCACGCCCAAAACCAAGCATGCCATGAACAGCCGCTTTTTGTGCCCCTTATGATCTCCTAAAGCTCCCAAAATAGGTGCCAGCACTGCCACCAGAAAAGTGGCCACCGAAGTGCCGTAGGACCAAAGCACCAGGTTATCCGCCCCGCTCTGGGCGCATACGTTGCCAAAGTAAATGGGAAAGATCACCGCCATAATGTTGGTGGCGTATACCGAGTTGGCCCAATCGTATAGGATCCAGCTCTTTTCTGTTTTGGTAAATTTCTTGGACAATGTTCCAGAGTCCGCTGCCATACAAAACACCCCTCCAAAGCAAAATCTCTTTAGACTATCATGCCATATTTCTGTAAAAAACACAACAAGTTTTTGTAAAACTATGTCATATTTTTAAGAGAACTTTGCTTTTCGCAGCTCCCGGGCAAACTGTTCCGCCCGAGCCAGATCCTCAGACGTTGGATGCCCCTTGGCAATGCCACCGATCTTCCCAAAGGGACCAAAGGTGTCAAAACCACGACACTGAAACGTTCCCGCAATCATCGCGCCTTTGGCTTTCAGTCGTTTTTGAGCCTTGCGGGTGAAGTTTCCAAAAGGTGCCCCGCAGGTGGCTGCCAGGAACACTTTCTGTCCCGGAGCAAAAGGTGCTCGCTCCATCCACTGGTTTACAGCCTTGTGAAAATCTTGGAAATAGATCTCTGAGGCAAATCCGATCAAGTCATAGGAAGCAAACTCTGGGGGAGTCTCCTTGGTCACGTCCACCAGCTCCGCTTCCAGAACCTTTGCCATGACTTCTACCACTCGTTTGGTGTTCCCATGATGGACCGACGCGTACAGGATAACCGTCCTCACTGCCGCTCCTCCTTCACCAACCGGCCCACGCAGCTCTCACCCTGGACTTCCAGCAATTCTACCGGCAGGAGCTGGCCAGAAAGGTCTTTCCCGGAGGGGACCAACACATGGGTGTAGTTGCGGGTATAGCCTTCCCACACCCCTTGCTCCTTGGCCTGCTCGAAAAGCACTTCCTCTACTCGGCCTGTCTGGGCCTGAAGGAACGCCTGCTGGGTTGCTTTGGTGAGCTGGATCATCCGGTGGCTCCGGTCCTCTTTCACCTTGTTGGAGACTTGACCGGGAGCATCGTAGGCCCGTGTGCCAGGTCGGCGGGAATAGGCGAACACGTGGACCTTGGCAAAAGCGATCTCTCGAGCGAAAGCCAGAGAAGCTTCAAACTCCTCCTCGGTCTCCCCAGCAAATCCCACCATAATATCCGTGGTAATGGCGCAATTCGGGAACGCCTCCCGTAGGTCCTGGACAATCTTCCGGTACTCGGCAGTGGTGTAGTGACGGTTCATACGGCGGAGGGTCTCGTCGCAGCCGCTTTGGAGGGACAAGTGAAACTGAGGACACAGTTTCTCCTCCTTAGCCATACGGGCGATCACCTCTGGAGTGAGTTGTTCCGGTTCCAGAGAGCCCAGCCGCACACGCCGAATCTCCGGAGCTTGGCAGGCCGCTTCCACGGCGTCACACAGGTGCAATCCAAGCTCCTTTCCGTAGGCGGGCAGATTGATGCCGGTAAGCACCACTTCCCGGTAACCCTGTTCTCCCAAAGCGGCCACCTCCTGCCGCAGGTCTTCCAAGGGTTTGGAACGGACTCGGCCCCGGGCGTAGGGAATAATGCAGTAGGAGCAGAACCGATCACAGCCGTCCTCGATCTTCAAAAAGGCACGGGTCCGGCCGTGGAAGGCGGACACAGCCATCTTTTCAAACTTCTCCCCTGTCTCGTGAGGGGCAATGTCCACGATTCGCTGTTTGGAGGACAGGTACTCCAACACTCGGGGAAGCAGGTCTGCCCGGCGGGCGTTACCCAGAACAATGTCCGCTTCCATCAGAGCGGCGGGC
>HF972618.1:9439-13697 GCA_000432995.1 Clostridium sp. CAG:1013 | reverse complement strand
CCTCCGGGAAGGCCTGAGGCATGCATCCGGTGAGAACCGTCACTGCCCCTGGGTTCTCCTTTTTGGCCCGGCGCACTGTCTGGCGCACTTTCTGATCGCTGGTGGCGGTGACTGTGCAGGAGTTGACCACCACCAGGTCCGCCTCCTCGCCGGGGCCCGCCTCCTGGAAACCTCCGGCCAGCAGCGCTTCCAGCATGGCTTCCGACTCATATTGATTCACCTTGCAGCCAAGGGTGATGATCTTCGCTTTCATGTTTCTTGATCTCCTTTCTCCGCCAGATCCCAGGCACGCTGTACAGTCGCTCTGGAAAAGCCCGTCAGATCCAGCAGCCGGATGGCGTTTTGAGTGTCGGCCGGACCGGGGCGCAATGTGTAGTCAAAATAGATCCCCTGAGAGGTGATCTCCTCCTGAAAATGGTAGTTGGCGTACTGTTCCTCCAGGCGCTGGGTCAGTTCCCGGTCATGGGTAGCCGCCACGCAGACACAGTCCCTACGGGCAAGCTCCTCCAACACCGCTTGAGAAGCCGCCAGCCGCTCCACCGTATTGGTGCCCTTCAGGATCTCATCGATGAATAACAGACAAGCGCCTGTTTTAGCGGCGTCGGTCAGGCGTTTCAGGGAGCGGACTTCCGCCACAAAATAGCTCTCCCCAGCGGTGATATCGTCCCGCACCGCCATAGAAGTGACCACCGGACCCGGCCGGAAGCTGTACTTTTCCGCCCCGCAGGTGGAAAGACTCTGTCCTAAAATCGCGTTTACCGCCAAGGCTTTCAGGAAGGTGGACTTTCCGGAAGCATTGGATCCAGTGAGCAGCACGTCTCGAGGGAAGTCCCCGTCATTGGGTACAGGATCCCCCAGCAAGGGGTGGAACAGGCCGGAAAATTCCAACCTGTTCTCCTGGATAAAGGAGGGAGCGCACCACTGGGGCAGGGTAGCCCGGAAGGACAAGGTGGAAACCGCCATGTCCACCAGACCCACCGCCTGAAAAAGCCGATGCAGTTCTTCCGTTCTGGGAAGCAGAAACTGTTTGGTTTTGCGATAGAGCCGAAGATCTCGCAGGGTCAAAATGTGGATGTATTCCTGGATTAGGTCCAGGTCCGCCGAACCGGTGGAAAGGGATTCTCTAGAAAGCCTTCCTCGCAGCGGCTTAAAGCACTCCAAACTCTCCCCCAACTCTTTCTTTAAAGGAGAAAAGGTGAGAGTCTTTTCCAAGCTTTGGCAGTTTCCCAGAAGGGCGGAAAACGCACGCAGGCTTTCCAGCTCGCCCTGAACCCATCGCTTTCCCAGATAGTACAGGATCACGTTCCAGCAAATGGTCCCCACCAGCACACTTCCGCCCACCATAGGGTAAAAAAACACCACGGGCAGACTGAGCAGTGGCAACCAGGCGAACACCCCATACAAGGGCCCCAGAAACAGGGAAAACTCTGTGGGATCGAAGAGGAAAGAGGGCAGTCCGTACCCGCTGCGGCGCTTGCCCATCCGAGACAGAATCAGCCAAAGAGCGTTCCGCTCTTCCGGACGGCTATCCAGATGCTCCAGAAATTCTTCCCAGTGGGCAGGCGGAGTCAAGCGGTGGAGCTGCTGGTACAACACCTGCTCCCCCACTGAGCTCTGACAGCTGTTCACCCGTCGAAACACCCGATCCATATCCAGATCATCCCATGTGGTGTCGTCCACCTGGGGATCGGGACAAAACCGGGCATAGTCCGGGATACTTTCCAAGGGGTAGTCCTCTTTGGGACGCCGGCCGAACTGAGAAAGCACTCTCTCCCGCAGTCGCTTTCCTTTGGAGATCTCACCCCGTGTGATGCCGATCACCACGGCCACTACCGCCACTGCGCAAAGAATCCAAAAACCCAACATGGGATCCTCCGTTTCAACAGCCCTCTTGGCTCTCCTCTTCCAACTGCTCCAATTCCTCAGAAAGCTGGGTCCATTCCAACAGCAGTTCTTCCGCTCTCTGGTGCAGCTGGCTGATCTCCTCTGAGGCTGCTACCACACCTTCGTAATCCGCGGCAAACTCCGGATCTTCCAGCTTGCTTTCCAGCTCTTTTATCTTCCGGTCGTTCTCCTCGATCTCACCTTCCAGCCGAGAAAGAGCCGTGCGGCGCTTCCGCAGGTTGGCTTCCCGCTCCTTCCGCAACTTATAAAGGTTCACCTTGGGCTGTTGAGGATTTTGCTCCTCTGCAGTCGCCTGCTCCTTTTCTCTCTGTTCCAGATAGCTGTCGTAGTTGCCCAGGTAGAGTTTGGCTCCCTCTTTTCCCAGAACGTACACTTTATCCGCCAGCTTATTGATAAGGTAACGGTCATGGGACACCACAAACAGAGTGCCGTCGTAACCGGAAAGGGCGTCCTCCAAGGCCTCACAGGACCCAATGTCCAAATGGTTGGTAGGTTCGTCCAGCAGGAGGAAATTGGCCTTGCTGAGCATCAGTTTCAGCAGCAAAACCCGGGCCCGCTCGCCGCCGGACAGAGCGCCCACCGGCTTGAACACGTCCTCCCCTTTGAAGAGGAACACTGCCAAAGCCGAACGCACCTGGGTCTGAGTCATCTGGGGATGCAGGTCCCAGATTTCGTCGATGACCGTCTTTTCGTCGTGGAGGCTCAGCTGAGACTGCTCATAGTAGCCCACGTCGATGGCGGACCCCAACCGCACCAGACCAGAATCCGGAGCGTACTGCCCCAGAAGGATCTTAAACAAGCTGGTTTTTCCGCAGCCGTTGGGTCCGATGAGGAACACCTTCTCCCCATGCTTGATCTCCAGATCCACATGCTGGAACAGGGGCGGGCCTCCAAAGGACAGAGACAAATCCTGAGCAGTAAGCACATCGTTGCCGCCCCGGCGGCTGGCCTTGAACTGGAACCGGATGGATTCCGGGTCGTCCTCGGGTCGTTCCAGGGTGGCTTCCAGCCGGTCGATCTGCTTCTGCTTGCTGGCGATGGTCACATAGTTGCGCTCCTGGTTCCACCGACGCTGCTGCTCGATGATCCCCTCAATACGGGCGATCTCCTTCTGGGTATTCTCATACACCCGCTGCATGGCCAGACGATGCTCCGCCCGCAGCTCCAGGTAACGGCTGTAATTGCCCTTATAGGAGGTGAGGGTCTTGCCCTCCATCTCCAAGGTGCGCTCCGTGACTTTGTCCAGGAAGTAACGGTCATGGGAAATGACGATGTAGGCGCCATTGTAGCTTTTCAGGAAGTCTTCCAGCCATTCCACGGCCTGGATATCCAAGTGGTTGGTGGGCTCGTCCAACAGCAAAAGGTTGGCCCCGCCCAGCAGCATTTTCGCCAGCTGCAGCTTGGCTTTCTGACCGCCCGAAAGAACCCCCACTTTATTTTGCAGTTGATCTTCTGTAAAGCCCAGACCCAACAGAGCACTGCGAGCCCGGGAACGGCAGGTAAGTCCCCCTCCGTCCACAAAGCGGTCGTTGAGCTCCGTTTGGCGGAGGATCAGTCGCTCCATCTCCTCCTGGGGATGAGAAGCTCCTTCCAGCATGGCGGAAAGATCCTCCAGCTCCCGCTCCATTCGCAGCAGAGGAGCAAAGACCGTCATCACCTCGTCGAAGGCGGTCTTATGAAAATCCCGGCAGACATGCTGCTCCATATACCCCAGCACTGTTTCCTTGGCAAAAATCACCGAGCCGGTATCGGGAGTGTACTCCCCGGTGAGGACCTTGAACAGGGTGGTCTTACCGCTGCCGTTGACCCCTACCAGGCCCACACGCTCCCCCTTCTGCATTTCAAAGGTGATATTCTGGAGGATGACCTCCTCCCCAAAGCTTTGCTGGATATTGTTCACTGTCAAGATAGCCATGATGGTACACCTGAATCTCCCAATGGTTTTTTGCTCATAATCCTTGTTATTATACAGGAAATCCGGTAAAAGCGCAACCGTGAGAACCAGCGATACAGTAACGGAAAGTTTTCCTTTCATTTCCCATTTTGGCGTGGTATACTAAGTAAAATTTTCCGGAAAGAAGGAATTTCCATGCGTTTAATCCCCCTTTGGGAAGCAGATCTGCAAAAAGCCCATGCACTGCACATGAGTTTCCTCCCCAACGAAAACGGATTCCTCAACCCTGCCGCTGGTCAAAGCCTGGAAGAGTTTGCCCAGTATGTCCAAACGAAACGGGAAAATCATCAGGGAATCAACCTGCCGGAAAGTTGGTTTGTACCCGACACAGTTTACATTTTGGAAAACGACGAAGGAGACTATGTGGGCATCATCAATCTCCGCCACTTTCTCAACGAC
>HF972618.1:0-9433 GCA_000432995.1 Clostridium sp. CAG:1013 | reverse complement strand
CACTTTCTCAACGACCCTCTGCGAAACGGCGCGGGGCACATCGGCTACGGCATCCTCCGGGAATACCGGGGACTTGGTTACGCCACCGCCGGATTGGCCCTAGCTTTGGAGGAAGCCCGAAAGATCGTCCCTGAGGATGAGATCTACCTCTCCGTCCACAAGGACAACCCCGCTTCCCTGAAAGTCCAGCTGAAAAACGGAGCTAGAATCGATCACGAGGACGAGATCGAATATTACACTCGGATCCCCAAATAAAAAGAAAGTTGCCTATCACATTCCCCTTGCATATACTGTACTAACGGTATTTATGGAAGGGGTTTTGTGTATGTGTGGTTTCGCGGGATTTTCCGACTATCAGGAGGGGCTTTCCGGGCCTCCTCAGCATTGGCTGGACCTGGCCCGGCGCATGGCCCGGCGGATCGCCCACCGGGGTCCGGACGACCAAGGGGCCCGCGTCTCTCAAAACTGCGCTCTGGCCCACGCCCGCCTGGCGGTCATCGATCCGGACCACGGCCGCCAGCCCATGGTTCTCCCCTTTGAGGGGCAGGAAACGGCCATCGCCTACAATGGGGAGATCTATAACGCCCCCGAACTGCGGAGCGACCTGGAAAGCAGGGGATTTCGCTTCCAGACCAGCTGCGACACAGAAGTGGTGCTGGCGTCTTACTTATGTTACGGTCCAGACTGCGCGGAGAAACTCAACGGCATCTTTGCCTTCGCGGTGGACGATCCTGTACACCAGCGGACTTTCCTCTGCCGGGACCGGTTCGGGGTGAAGCCCCTGTTCTACACCCTGCGGGAGGGAAAGCTGGTGTTCGCTTCGGAGATCAAGGCCCTGTTTGAGTTTCCAGGGGTCCAGCCCGTGGTGGGGCGAGAAGGTCTTTGCGAGATCTTCGGCCTGGGACCGGCCCGCACCGCTGGATGCGGCGTCTTTGAGGGGATCCGGGAACTGAAACCAGGCCATGTGGCCATCTTTGACCGGCTGGGGTTCCGAGAGCTGCCTTACTTTGACCTGGAAGCACAGCCCCATGAGGAGACATACCAGCAGACCGTGGAGCACCTGCGGGAGCTGCTGCTGGACACAGTGGAGCGGCAGCTCATCTCCGACGTGCCCCTGTGCACCTTTCTCTCCGGGGGACTGGATTCCAGCGTGGTGACAGCCATCGCCGCGCAGCGCTTGAAAGAGCAGGGCCGAAAACTTTCCACCTATTCCTTTGAGTTTGAGGGAAACGAGGAATTTTTCACCCCCTCCTCTTTCCAGCCGGACCGTGACCAGGCCTGGGCCCAGCGAGTCAGTCAGACATTGGGGACGGACCACACCACCCTTCTCTGCGGGAACGCGGCCCTGGCAGATTCCCTGGGCGACGCGGTCATTGCCAAAGACCTGCCCGGCATGGCCGACGTGGACGGCTCCCTGCTGTACTTCTGCAAGCAGGTGAAGCAGAACCACACAGTGGCTCTCTGCGGGGAATGTGCCGATGAGATCTTTGGAGGATACCCCTGGTTCCACCGGAAAGAGATGTTCGACGGCAGCCATTTCCCCTGGTCCAACAATCTGGATCAGCGGGGAGGCCTGTTGAAGCCTGAACTGCGAGAAGCTCTGGCTATGGAGGAGTACGTAGGCCAGCGCTTGGAGGAAAGCCTGGCGGCTGTGCCGGTACTGCCCGGTGAAAGCCCCCAGGAGATCCGGATGCGGCAAATCGGGTATTTGAACATTCACTGGTTCATGTCCACTTTATTGGACAGAAAAGACCGGTGTAGTATGTGGAGTGGTTTGGAAGTTCGTGTGCCCTACGCTGATCACCGCATTGCCCAATACGTGTTCAACACCCCCTGGGAAATGAAATGCCACAACGGAGAACCAAAAGCTCTGCTGCGGGACGCCGCGGAGGGCTTGCTGCCATCGGAGATTCTCCACCGCAGAAAGAGCCCCTACCCCAAGACCCACAATCCCGGCTACGAGGCCATTCTAAAAGAACGGCTCACCGGCGTGCTGCGAGATAGCTCCCAGCCCATCCACAAGCTGCTGTCCGAAGAGACAGTGAAAGGACTGCTCAACCAGAGCTTTGACTACGGCAAACCCTGGTTTGGCCAGCTGATGGCTGGACCTCAGTTGTTAGCTTACCTGCTCCAGATCAACTTCTGGCTGCTAAGGTATAACATTCACCTTTCCATCTGAACGAAAAACCGGACTGTTCTTTCAAAAGAACAGCCCGGTCTTTTTATTCAATTTCCTTTCAAACCACCCTGTTCCATGCGCAGCATTGTAGCCTCCACTTGAAGATCATACTGGCATCGGACCATATCGGTGTTCCAGGTCTTCTCTAGGCTGTCCCACTCTTGGGGAAACCGCTGGGAAATCAGATTCCCAAATCCAAAAATATCGCATTGGTCCTCCTCCAATGCCTGTTCTAAAACAGCCTTCATCTCTTCCTCTAGTTGTGAGGATACAGCTTCTTCCAAAGCGGCATAAAAGGACTCATCCAACTCCCCTTGCTCCCCGGAAAGAGTACTCACATCTGCCGTCACCCGATAGACTGTCCGAAAAATCGGAGTGTCATTTTCAAACTCCACTTCCTGTTTTGTTTTCCCGCCGGAAATGGTCAGCGTAACTGTTCCAAAGTTTTCCCCCGCAACTACCAATTCTCCGTTTTTCAAATCACCCTTTATAGCTAAATACCCTCTAGTCTCCTCCAATGTGAGAAAGCCCGCCAATTTGTAATCCTGAAAATAGGCTGTCCCCAGCACTTCCACTTCACCATCCCCTGCTCTCAACACCGGGAGCACAGGAGAAGAACCAGGACGCCTAGAGGCGTTTACAAAATCCAGAAAATCCACTGAAACCGCTTTTCCATTATAGTCTCCAGTTTTGCCCAAGTTTTGCAGTTCCCGAACCGGAATCAAACCATTGTCCGTTTCTTGGGACAGTATCTCCTCAGCAGTATTCTCTGCCAGATACACCTGCACAGCCGGCCGGGTATTGTAATAGCGGATAAAAAAATCCATGGAGTCATCCAAGCCCTCTTCCCCGCAGGACCGACCAAACACCACCAGATAGTTGTGGGCGTAGAAGGGCTCCCGGCCTGTGGTCAGGGAAAGACTGCTCAGGGCCTCCAAAACAGAAGCACCCTTACAGGTATACAGCTGATCCACTGCTTCCTCGTCGGTACCTGCTGCCCGGACAGTGACTTGATAGCCGTCTCGTGTCTTGTCCACCCCCACCCCCTGGATCAACACTCGTTCCTGTAATTCCCGGTAACCGCAGCCGGAAAAGAGGACACAAAAAGTGGCGGTTAAAACAAGCAGTGCCGCAACACGAACACTCCTCATAACTTTGCCCCCTTTCTTCTCAGGGACTCACCCGCAAGCAGGATCAGCGGTAGCAACAGAGAGACCACTCCCGTCAGGATCAGCCAGAGGCGTGTGTCCATAAAAACGGTCTGCATCAGATAACTTGAAGCAATTCCCACTCCCAGCACTACCATGACTACACCTCCTGGGATTACCACCCAAGGAGGGCAGTCACCTTTCACAAGGGAGGAAGCACACACACGGCAGGCGTAGAGCCCACAGGCCGTCTGCACGATCAAGCCCATCATCCAAACTCCGGTGAATACCGCGTCAAGACGCTGCATGGACGCGATCTCGGAAATAGAAGTCAGGGCGTAGACAGGAAAATTCTGAGTATAGGCGTACTGTCCCAAGCACCCGGCGATGAGGAAAATCAGCAATCCTACAAACAGGCTTGTCCCTCCCGCCCAAAGAGTGAATCCCAACAGTTTCCGGCCTCTCACAAAGGGGAGCAGGACCGCCATTTCCGCAAAAAGAGACGTACGGGACAAAAACAGTGCCGCCCCTTGCAAAAGCTGAGATGTTCCTCCCGCCATAAGCGGTTCCAGATTCTCCCAGTCAAACCGGCGGGAGACCAAGGCGAAGACCAGGACTGTGCCCAAAAGCAGCAGGACCAGCACACAGGCGGAAGTGCGTGCGATAGCTTCCAGCCCCCGCCATGCTCCGTAAGCAGCCACGCCCACCAAAACCGCCAGGATGAGGAAGGCCGGGAAATCCGGGTTCACATTGTCCAGGAGGAAAAGCTGGAACAGAGCCAAAGACACCCCATTCATCACCAAAAAATACAGAATGTAGCACAAAGGCAGCAGTTTCCCAATCTGTCCGAAAACACGGACAGATTTCGCTCCAATGGGCAAGGAAGGATCTTGGCGTTGGAGTGCCCATACAGGTAGGGCGATGAGGAATCCGGCGGCCATGGCCAACAGATAGGAAAGGATACCGTCCAACAAACTTTCACCGGCAGCATACTGGGCGTTCAATGCAATAGTGATGGTGATGCGGGAAACGAACATCATCCCGAAAAACTGGGCCGCGCTGATGGTGTCCACAAAACTCCTCCTTTCATTGTTCGTGACTCCCAGGCATATCCTGGACTTTGGCGTCCCACCGGGAGAGACGCTTCCAGCTGGCTCGGAAAAACACGTCCCGAAGCACCAGCCGTCCTTTGAAAGGCGACACTGGCGACAGCAGGGGGACTCCAAAACTCTGTGCGGCACACAGGTCGATCAAGAGGAATACCAAGGCCGCCATTACGCCCCAGATGCCCAGAAAATTTCCGATGAGCAGGAACGCCAGACGCAGCAGGGACAAAGGCTCGTACAGCCGTGGCACGGCGTAGCCCGCGATGGCGGTAAGAGCCACCACCAGCAGAGAGGGAGCGCTAACAAGCCCTGCGGCCACCGCAGTGTCCCCCAGGACCAGGCCGCCCACGATGCTCACCGTGGCAGAAAGGGACCGAGGCGCCCGTAGGCCCGCTTCCCGCAAGACCTCATAGAGGAAATAGAGAGTCAGGGTCTCGAACATCACCGGGAAAGGGGTTTGCGCCTGGGAGCGGGCAATCTCCAACAAAAGGCTTTCAGGCAGCAGCTCTGGATGATGGACAATCACCGCCACGTAAGCCCCCGGCAGAAAGGCGCTAAGGAAGAAGGCGATATACTTCAGCCAGCGGATGAATGTGCCGTAAAAAGGCCGGGTGAGGTAATCGTCCAGGGTCTGGAAATTCTCCACGAACAGAAAGGGCAGCAGAATAGCGCTGGGCGTGCCCTCTACCAGCAGAGCAATCCGACCCTCTTCCAACTTGCCGCATACCACGTCTGGCCGTTCAGACAGCCCCACCCCGGAAAACACTCCACCCCGATCCAGGAAAGCGGTGAGATACCCCGCCCCCAGAACGGTTTTCAGGGGGCAGCGTTCCAGAGTCTGGCGCACCTGAGTGAGGATCTTCTCCGAGGCGATACCATCCACGTAACACAGGACGATGGGCGTGTGGCTCTGGGTCCCCACTTCCATGGCCTGGAACTTCAGAGAGGGATTCTTCATGCGTCGGCGGATCATGGCCATGTTCAGCTGATTGCTTTCCGTGAAGCCATCCTTGGCTCCCCGCTGCATCACCTCGTTCTGGGGCTCCTGGGGACTCCGGTAGGCAAATCCCTGGACACCGGAAAGGAGTCCGTCGTCGCAACCATCCACGCACAGCAGCACAAAGCCGCTCATCAGCAAGGTGAGCAGCTGGGGCATGCGGTTCTCATGCTTTACTTCCGCCGCGCTCAACACCTGACGCTCGATGCTGTCCAGCATCTCTTTGGGATCATCCGGGTACTGCCCCGCATTCAAGAGAGGCTCCACGATACAGAGGGCGATGGTCTCCTTGTTCACCAGGCCATCGATGGCGAACAACGCCGCTTTTCTACCGGAAAGCTCCACCTCCCGAACGATCAGATCCATGGCGTTTTGAAAACGACTTTGAAAAAACGCCTTGTTCTCTTCCAAGCTCTTGGACAGGATCTCCTGTGCCATGGTCCTCACCTCCTGACGCTGTCATTTGTTATAGCGTGCCCTCAATTTCCCGGTTTATGAACACATACTTTTCCGGGAAAAGGACATACTATCACCCAAACACGGAAAGGAGGAACGCTATGCTGATCTCTTTGGTGCGAACGCTTTTGATGTACGCTGCCATCCTATTTGCGGTACGGCTCATGGGCAAGCGACAGATCAGCCAGCTGCAAACCTCCGAGCTTGTGGTCACATTCCTCATTTCCGAGTTAGCGGTAATGCCTATTCAAGAGGGGGATCAGCCTTTGTGGCGGGGACTGGCTCCCATGGCTGCCCTTGTCCTCTGCGAGATCCTGGTGTCCTTTGCCATGCTGAAAAGCGGACGGTTTCGGCAGATCGTCTGCGGCAATCCCATCGTGGTAGTGGAGCGGGGAAAGATCCTCCAGGACCAGATGCGCCGCCTGCGGATGACCACAGAGGACCTGTGCGAGCAGCTGCGCCAGAACAATGTGTTTTACTTGGAGGATGTAGCCTGGGCCATCATCGAGACCAATGGCATGATGAGCGTCATCCGCAAGCCTGAGGAGGACCCGGTGACTCCCAAACAGCTGGGCATTCAGCCTCCTGCTCAAGGCTTAGAGGTGGTGGTCATCAGCGACGGGGAACTTTCCGCCCATTCCCTGGCGCTCAGCGGAAAAGACCAAAACTGGATCAAGCGACGACTGAAAGAACAGGGACTCTCCCAAGAGCAGGTGTTTCTCATGACGGTGCGCACCGACGGAAAATGGCGGATCATCCCCAAAGAATGAAAAAAGGAGGAGCGATAATGCTCCTCCTTTTGCTGCGCTATTTCACAGGATTCAAGTCAGCCCGCTACGGCCTCCACTCTTTCCCGAATGTAATCTTCCACCTGTTCCAGAGGGATCCCCAACGCGACAGCCAGCTCCCCGTGAAGCAGACCCTCCGCTTTTTTGCGGTAACGCTGATCCACCTGGCCCATCTTGCGGCCTTTCTTTTCCGTCTCACGGCACTTATGGCGGATTCCCTTAATGAGACTCACCAATTCTCTGCACTGGTGGGATTGCAGGGATGCCTCGTAATGTACCCGCAGATTGACAGGATTCCGTTCGGTGCACATGGTTTCTCCAATGGACGGAATCTCCCGAATCAATTTTTCGGCCTGCTCTTTGGTCATCACAGGGCGCATAAACACGCCGCTGTCCACCGGCGTATAGATGACATCCGACTCGAATATGGGCTGCAAGGTATAATACTGCCGCTGCGGGTCCGCGGTCCGTCCTTCCAAAACACCCACCTTGACTACCCGGCACACACCGCTGCTGCCGTACATTATGAATTCTCCCGGCTGATACATGCTTTTGGCAACCTCCTTGTTCGCCTGGGCGGTTCGCTCACAGGTCGGTTCAGCCAGACCCCAGGAGCGCTTTCCGCAATCACTATTTTTCATTCAACTGTTTTTATTATAGCACTTTTTTCCAGAAATTGCATGGGGGTAGATGGGCCTCATTTTTAAAAAAATCAGTATTTCAGCGGGTTTTCCCCCTCTCTGAAATAGAATTCTCAACAGAAAAAGGACCCTTTCCCATTGGCGGAAAAGGTCCTTGTTTTCTTCTAATTTCAGTTTTTCACTTCGTTGAGCAGCTTTATGGGACCGCTCACCGTATCCAGCCGGATAGACGCTCCGCCTCCCAAATAGACCGCCCGACCTTTGCGCTTGCCCAGCTCTCCAGTCAAGGGAAATTGAGAGGTAAACCCTCCGGAAATGCTGCTGTACTCCGCTGTGAAACCCGGCTCGCCTTGAGGCAGGTACACCTCCATAGGTCCCGAGACGGTGTGGAGCTTTGTCTGTCTGGGGAACTGGCTCACCTGAAGGCTCAAGGGACCAGAGACCGTGCTCAGGCGCAGATCTTCTCCATTGCCCCAGGCGGAAAGGCTGCCAGAGACTGTCTCCGCCCGCATATGCTCCGCGCCAAAGCCATTGACGGTCACCTTTCCGGAAGTGCCGGACACCCGCAGGTCACGGGCAGAAACCTGTGTCAGATCAACCTGCCCGGACACGGATTCCACCCGCAGATTCTCTCCCCGCAGCGTTTGGCACTCCAGAGGGCCAGAAACTGTGGAGACCCGGATCTGCGTCCCCTGGACCCCTGTCACATAGGTTCCTCCGGAAACGTTATCTACACGGAATTCTCCCAAAGCAGCGTTCTGGGGCAGCTCCACTACCAGGTGTTTTTGCAGGAACATCTTCCGGCGGAAATTCTTTTCACGGCTCCAACGGATGCGCAGCAAACCGTTTTCTTCCAGCAGCTCCAACCGCTCCCCTTCCTGCAGAGGACGGGACGCGTACTCCGCTACGCGAATGATCTCTCCCTCCCAGGGGCGCACCTCCACTGGTCCGTTGACCCACTCGATCCGCAGGTCAGTCACAGGCCCGCCCACAGGGCACTGGTAATCGTTCTCTTCCAGGGGCAGGGGACGGACGCTGGGACTCTGCTGGGGCCACACCACACCCGCCACGGTGCTTTCCTGAAATGCCTGACAGGCTTCCTGCACCGCGGAGTCCACCTCCGCGCCAAGGGTCTGCAATGTGGGACCAGCCGCTTCCACAGCTTCCTGAACGGCTTTTTCCACTCCTTCTCCCAAACTCTCCAACACGGAAAACCAATCGGTCTTACCGGTGGGCTTTGGGTCACTCTGGTCCGCGGGAGATTCCGGTTCTTCCCCCAAGGCTTCCAGCAGACGAGTGGCGTCCTCCGGGGTGATCTTCCCCGCTTCCAGCATCTCCAAGATCCTGCGTTTTTCCTCGCTCATGTCACTTTCCCCCCTTGATCTGATTCAGCGCTTCAATGGCGGTATCTACGTCTATCTCTCCTTCGGACAGCCGCTTCAAGATCTCCGCCCGCTCCTCTTTTTCACGCAGAGCCCGCAGCTCCGGTTTTTCGTCCAACCCCAGCGCTGTCAGGGCCGCGTCCAGCATATTCTTCACTGTGGGATAACTGACCCCCAGAGCCCGTTCCACCTCTTTGATGGACCCCCGGCACCGCAGGAAGGTCTCCACAAATTGGAGGTGCCGCTCCTCCAGCCGGCAAAACCGACAGGGCGCGAATTCCCCGCTGAGTTCCGTGCCGCAGTGGGAACATTGCAGCTTGGTGACCACCATAGGTTTCCCACATACAGGACACTGAGACGGCGCGTGAAAGTGTTCCTTTGCCATATGACCCATCCTTTCCATTGGAATTTCATCTTGCCTGCATTATAAATCTAAATTGCAATATTGTCAATGAATAAATTAAATATTTTAATCTAAAAACTTAATTTAATTAATTTATTTATTTCATTTTCTAAAATTTACCCTTAAACGCAGAAAGCTCCCGGCATTTGCCGAGAGCTCTCTGTATCTGAATATAGGTCCGCCAAACCTGGCAGACATTTTTCTTTTTATAACTCCACCACTTTGTGTTCCCGGGCAGACTGGTACACACTGAGCATCAGCTCCGCAGTGTCCTTGATGCCAGGGATATCGTTGCGGAAGGGCTTCCCCTCCCGGACACACCGGTAGAAATCG
>HF972617.1:33390-35093 GCA_000432995.1 Clostridium sp. CAG:1013 | reverse complement strand
CCGATACCGCTCCTGCCGGCACCACCTCTTGTAAGTTCTGGGGCCTGGGCTCCGACGGCACCGTGGGCGCCAACAAGAACTCCATCAAGATCATCGGCGACCACACCGATATGTACGCTCAGGGCTACTTCGACTATGACTCCAAGAAGTCCGG
Organism: Clostridium sp. CAG:1013; assembly: GCA_000432995.1. Taxonomy (GTDB): domain Bacteria; phylum Bacillota; class Clostridia; order Oscillospirales; family Acutalibacteraceae; genus Acutalibacter. The sequence goes on along the minus strand of HF972617.1, from coordinate 34,939 downwards.
CGGTCTGACCATTTCCCACCTGCGTTTTGGTCATACTCCCATCAAGTCCACCTACTACATCTCCAAGGCTGACTTCGTGGCCTGCTCCAACCCTGCTTACCTGGAGACCTATGACATGGTTCAGGATCTGAAGAAGGGCGGCAGCTTCCTGCTGAACTGCTCTTGGGATGCCAAGGAGCTGGACGAGCGTCTGCCCGGCAAGGTGAAGAAATTCATCGCCGACAACGACATCAACTTCTACACCATCGACGCCTTCAAGATCGGCAAGGAGCTGGGCCTGGGCACCCGTACTAACACCGTGCTGCAGTCCGCTTTCTTCTCCATTGCCAAGATCATCCCCGAAGAGGATGCCATCAAGTACATGAAGGACGCCGCTACCAAGTCCTACAGCCGCAAGGGCGAAGCCATCGTTAAGATGAACCACGACGCTATCGATCGTGGCGCCAACGGCTATGTGAAGGTGGAAGTCCCCGCTTCCTGGAAGGACGCTGTGGACGATTCTCAGCCCAAGGTTGCTACCGGCAACCGTCCCGAGCTGGTGGATTACGTGAACAACGTGGTGTTCCCCGTGAACTCCTTCCACGGCAAGGATCTGCCTGTTTCTACCTTCGAGAAGTATGCTGACGGTACTTCTCCCCAGGGCACTGCCGCTTACGAGAAGCGCGGCGTGGCTGTGGATGTCCCCGAGTGGATTGTGGACAACTGCATCCAGTGCAACCAGTGCTCCTATGTGTGTCCCCATGCGGTCATCCGTCCCATCGCTATGACCGAAGAGGAACTGAAGAACGCTCCCGAGGGCACCAAGGCGAAGCCCATGACCGGTGTGCCCGGCATGAACTTTGCTATGGTCATTTCTCCTCTGGATTGCACCGGCTGCGGTTCTTGCGTGTCTGTGTGCCCCGCCAAGGAGAAGGCTCTGAAGATGGCTCCCATCGACTCTCAGAGAGTCCAGGAGAACGTGTTCGAGTATGCTATCGACCTGCCTGCTAAGGAAGAGGTCGCTGCTAAGTTTAAGGAGACCAGCGTTAAGGGCAGCCAGTTCAAGCAGCCCCTGCTCGAGTTCTCCGGCGCCTGCGGCGGCTGCGGCGAGACTCCTTACGCCAAGCTGGCTACTCAGCTGTTCGGCGACAAGATGTTCATCGCCAACGCTACTGGCTGCTCCTCCATCTGGGGCGGCTCCGCTCCCGCCACTCCCTACACCGTGAACAAGAAGGGTCACGGCCCCGCTTGGGAGAACTCCCTGTTCGAGGACAACGCTGAGTTCGGCCTGGGCATGACCCTGGCTCAGAACGCTGTCCGCGGCCGTCTGGCTGAGCTGACCGAGAAGCTCATCGCTGTGGATTATGCCACCGCTGAGATCAAGGAAACCGGCCGGAAGTGGATCGACACCATGGCTGACCGCGTGGAGAACGGTCCCGCTGCTGAGGCCTTCATCGCCGCTCTGGAAGCTGGTGTCATCGAAGGCTGCGAGTGCGAGGCTTGCACTCTGGCTGCTAAGATCCTGAAGGATAAGGATTATCTGGCCAAGAAGTCCATGTGGATCCTGGGC
>HF972617.1:31524-33253 GCA_000432995.1 Clostridium sp. CAG:1013 | reverse complement strand
CAGGCTTCCAAGTCCACTCCTTGCGGCTCCGTGGCTCAGTTCGCTGCCACCGGTAAGGCCACCAAGAAGAAGGACCTGGCTGCCATCGCTATGAGCTACGGCTATGTGTATGTGGCTCAGGTTGCTATGGGCGCTGATATGAACCAGTGCATCAAGGCCTTCTCCGAGGCTGAGAGCTATCATGGTCCCTCCATCATCCTGGCTTACGCTCCTTGCATCAACCATGGTATCAAGGGCGGCATGGGCGTGTCCCAGCTGGAGGAGAAGAAGGCTGTGGCTGCTGGTTACTGGCATAACTTCCGTTTCGACCCCCGTCGGGCCGACAACGGCGAGAACCCCTTCCAGCTGGACAGCAAGGCTCCCACCGCTTCCTATCGCGACTTCATCATGGGCGAAGTGCGTTACAACAGCTTGACCCGTTCCTTCCCGGAGCGCGCCGAGAAGCTGTTTGCCAACGCCGAGAAGTATGCTACCGAGAAGTACGAGAAGCTGAAGAAGATGGCCGAGTAATCGTCCTTCTTTGGATGAGTTCTCTGATCTCTAAATAATGAAAATCCCCTGGCTGGAAACAGTCAGGGGATTTTTGCATTGGGTGGGATCTCAGCGGATGCTTTCCGGGGAGGTGGGCAGATCGCCCAGGTTGTTGGACTGGCTGCCGTCAGGGAGAGAACGGAGATATTCGCTGCCATTGCGGCTGGCGATTGCTACCCCGCGGATGCCGCCCTGCTTGGCTAGAGCTACGCCTTCACGCTTGGTCAGCACCTTGCCGTTGGAAAGCTCGTAGCCGGCCACTTTGCCGTTTTTGCGGATCAGACTGGTGATGGTCTGGGCGTCCTTGTTGGGAACCGGATTCATGATGTTGATGTTGGCGGGTAAATTGCCAATTCTTCCATTTTTCTGTTTCATGGAAAGACTTCCTTTCTTGCGCCGAGCGCGAATGATCAAAGGTGTTCACAGGTAGTTTGTTCCCTTCGGGTGGCATTATGCGGGAATCGCTCCACGCTTTTCTGGATTCTCTTCTGAGAAAAGATGCATTTTGGGTGAAGGCTTTGAAAAATAGGACGTGAGTTGTTTGGTCAAAATCCCAAAATTATTTTGCACCTGAGTGTCACGTAGACCCAAGAGGGAGAGAATTCAACGCAAAATGAAAGTTGGCATTGCTTTTTTTAGAAAAATAAGCTACAATCAATTTGAATGAGGCAACTCATGATCTTCTGGCGGAAAGGACTGGTTAGCAACTATGAACGCTCAAGAACGCAAAGACCTTGCGGTCACCGCGGCGCAGGTGCGTCTCGGCATCCTGGAAGGCGTATACAACGCCAAGTCCGGCCATCCCGGAGGCTCTCTCTCCTCGGCCGACATCTTTACTTATCTGTATTTCAAAGAAATGAACATCGATCCCAAGGATCCCAAGAATCCTGATCGTGATCGTTTTGTGCTGTCCAAGGGCCATTGCGCTCCCGGTTGGTATTCCGTTCTGGCACAGCGTGGCTACTTCGATAAGGCTGAGCTCCAGAAGCTCCGTCACATCGGCGCTATGCTCCAGGGCCATCCCGACATGAAGGGCACCCCCGGTGTGGATATGAGCTCCGGTTCTCTGGGCCAGGGCATCTCCGCTGCTGTGGGCATGGCTTTGGCTGCCAAGCTGGACAACAAGGACTATCGCGTGTACACCCTGCTGGGTGACGGCGAGAGCGAGGAAGGCCAGGTTTGGGAAGCTTGCATGTTT
>HF972617.1:0-31430 GCA_000432995.1 Clostridium sp. CAG:1013 | reverse complement strand
TCCGAGGTGGGCGGTCCCGAGCCTTTCGACACCAAATTCGAGGCTTTCGGCTTTGAAGTGATGACCGTGAACGGCAACGACTTCGACGAGCTGGAGAAGGCCTTCACCGCTGCTAAGGCCTGCAAGGGCAAGCCCTTTGCTATCATTGCCAAGACCACCAAGGGCAAGGGTGTTTCCTTCATGGAGAACCAGGTTGGCTGGCACGGCAAGGCTCCCAACGCTGAGCAGTATGAGGCTGCCAAGAAAGAATTGACCGAAAGTCTGGAGGTGCTTCAGAATGGCTGAGATGGTAAAGAAGGCCACCCGTGAGAGCTTTGGTGAAGCAATCACCGCTCTGGCCGAAACGAATCCCAACGTTGTAGTGCTGGATGCCGACCTGGCGGAAGCCACCAAGACCGGCATTTTCAAGAAGAAATATCCCGAGCGCTTTATCGACTGCGGCATCGCCGAGTGCAACATGATCGGCATCGCAGCTGGCCTGGCCACTTGCGGGAAGATCCCCTTCGCGGCTTCCTTCGCAATGTTCTCTGCTGGCCGTGCTTTTGAGCAGGTGCGCAACTCTGTTGCATATCCTCACCTGAACGTGAAGATCGTCGGTTCTCACGCTGGTATCTCCGTGGGCGAGGACGGTGCTACCCATCAGTGCTGCGAGGACATCGCCTTGATGCGTTCCATCCCCGGCATGGTGATCCTGAACCCCGCTGACCACTACGAGATGCTGGCTGCTGTGAAGGCTGCCGCTGAGTATGTTGGCCCTGTGTACATCCGTCTGGGCCGTCTGGCTGTGGAGAGCTGCAACAACAACGACGATTACAAGTTTGAGATCGGCAAGGGCATCACCCTGCGGGACGGCAAGGACATCACCATCATCGCCACTGGCCTGATGGTGGGCGAGGCTGTCAAGGCTGTGAAGGCTCTGGAAGCTGCCGGTATCGACGCTCGTCTCATTGACATGCACACCATTAAGCCTCTGGATGAGGAGTTGGTGCTGAAGGCTGCCAAGGAGACTGGCCATATCGTCACCGTGGAAGAGCACAATGTTATGGGCGGTCTGGGTGAAGCTGTTGCTTCCTACCTGTCCGAAGTGTGCCCCACTCCTGTGACCAAGATCGGCGTCAACGATGTGTTCGGCCATTCTGGCCCCGCTGTGGATCTGCTGAAGGAATTCGGCCTGTCTGCGGAGAACATCGAAGCTACCGTGAAGAAAGTTCTGGGCAAGTAAGCTCAGCAAAAAAAGGCCTGGCGTTTGCCGGGCCTTTTTTGCGTAAAGGGGGAACTGTCATGGAACACACCATTCGTTTTGCAAGGATGGAGGACGCTTCCGCTCTGGCCAAATTGAACCGTGAGGAAATGGGGTGCGATTACCCGGAAGAAAAGACGGGAGAGTGCCTGAAAGCTTTGCTGGGAGATCCTACGCATTGCATCTTGGTGGCAGAGACGGGGGGAGAGGTAATCGGTTATCTTCACCTGGAGTGGTACCAGCTGCTCTACTCCGATCCCATGGTCAATGTGATGGGTATTGCGGTTTCTGCCGTTTGCCGTCGCCAGGGAGTGGGAAAGGCTCTACTTGCAGCCGGGGAAACCTGGGCTCGAGAGAAGGGTGCCTCTGCGGTCCGTCTGGTGTCAGGAGAAACCCGCAAAGGAGCTCATGCCTTCTACCAAAGCATGGGGTATGAGGGCAACAAGCTCCAGCGGAATTTTAAAAAGCCACTATAAGGCAAAAGATAAAAAAGGGGACTCTGCCGGAGTCTCCTTTTTTCGTGCTTATCTGGAAGCGCGCGACGGGATACTACCTTGGTAAATTTATGAAGGAACTGTTAAAAATCAAAAATTTTAAAAAAGCTATTGACTTTTACTGACCATGTGACTACAATAAGTTTAGCACTCGGGAATAAAGAGTGCTAATTCCCGAGACGCCGAGGATACGGCGTACAACGAGAGCAATTTCTTTTTCGCTGCGTTTGCCAGCGGTTTTAACACTCCGCCCCGGGGAGCGTGAAAACATCAAGATAGAGACGGGGAGAAAGGATCGGGCCCAAAACATTTTCAGAATACATTGCGGCCCAGGTGTTGTGTTATGACGATTAAACCCCTTTTTGACAGAGTGCTGATCAAGGCTGAGGAAGCCGAAGAAACCACCAAGAGCGGCATCGTGCTGGCAGCCAAAGCTCAGGAGAAGCCCCAGATCGCCCGTGTGATCGCTGTGGGCCCCGGCGGCGAAGTGGACGGCAAGGAAGTTAAGATGTACCTGAAGGAAGGCGATCGTGTTATCTCCGCCAAGTACAGCGGCACCGAAGTGAAGATCGACGGGGAAGAGTATACCATCGTTCGCCAGTCCGACATCCTGGCTGTGGTGGAATAACAGAGAGATTTCATCCCATTCTTTGAGATAGAACCTAATTTGAGAGAAGAAAGGATTTGACATACTATGGCTAAGAAAATCATCTATGGCGAGGAAGCCCGGAAGGCGCTGCTCAGCGGCGTCAACCAGCTGGCGGACACTGTGAAGATCACCCTGGGGCCCAAGGGCCGCAACGTGGTGCTGGATAAGAAGTTCGGCGCTCCCCTGATCACCAACGACGGCGTGACCATCGCCAAGGAAGTGGAGCTGGAGGACGCTTTCGAGAACATGGGCGCTCAGCTGGTGAAGGAAGTTGCCACCAAGACCAACGACATCGCTGGTGATGGCACTACCACCGCTACCCTGCTGGCTCAGGCTCTGGTCCGTGAAGGCATGAAGAACGTGGCCGCCGGCGCCAACCCCATGATCCTGCGCAACGGTGTGCAGAAGGCTACCAAGGCTGCTGTGGATGCCATCGAGCAGAACTCCCACAAAGTGGACGGCACCAAGGATATCGCTCGTGTTGCTGCTGTTTCCTCTGCCAGTGATGAGATTGGCCAGCTGATCGCCGACGCCATGGAGAAGGTTACTTCTGACGGCGTCATCACCGTGGAAGAGTCCAAGACCGCTGAAACTTACAGCGAGGTCGTGGAAGGCATGATGTTTGACCGGGGCTATATCACTCCTTATATGGCTACCGATACCGATAAGATGGTCGCTGAGCTGGATGATCCTTATATCCTCATCACCGACAAGAAGATCTCCAACATCCAGGAGATCCTGCCCCTGCTGGAGCAGGTGGTCCAGTCCGGCAAGAAGCTGCTGATCATTGCCGAGGACATCGAGGGCGAGGCTCTCACCACTCTGATCCTCAACAAGCTGCGTGGCACCTTCACTTGCGTTGCTGTCAAGGCTCCCGGCTTTGGCGATCGCCGCAAGGAGATGCTGGTGGATATCGCCACCCTGACCGGCGGCCAGGTGATCTCTGAGGAAGTTGGTCTGGAGCTGAAGGATACTCAGCTGAGCCAGCTGGGCCATGCTCGTCAGGTCAAGGTGGACAAAGAGAACACCATCATTGTGGACGGCGCTGGCAACAGCGAAGAGATCAAGGCTCGCGTGAACCAGATCCGCGCTCAGATCGAGACCACCACTTCTGAGTTTGACAAGGAGAAGCTCCAGGAGCGTCTGGCGAAATTGGCCGGCGGTGTGGCTGTCATTAAGGTTGGCGCTGCTACCGAAATCGAGATGAAGGAGAAGAAGCTCCGCATCGAGGACGCTCTGGCTGCTACTAAGGCTGCTGTGGAAGAGGGCATCGTCGCTGGCGGCGGTACCGCTCTCATCGATGCTATTCCCGCTGTCAAGGCTTGCGTTGACGCTGCTGAGGGTGACGAGAAGACCGGCGCTGCTATCGTGCTGAAGGCTCTGGAGGAGCCCGTGCGTCAGATCGCTGCTAACGCTGGCATTGAGGGCTCCCTCATTGTGGAGCACCTGAAGAACGAGGGCAAGGTTGGCTATGGCTACAACGCTCTCACTGGCGAATATCAGGATATGATCCAGGCCGGTATCGTGGATCCCACCAAGGTGACCCGTTCCGCTCTGCAGAACGCTTCTTCTGTGGCTTCCACCATCCTGACCACCGAGTCTCTGGTGGCTGACATCAAGGAGCCCGCTCCCGCTGCTCCCGCAGCTCCCGACATGGGCGGCATGTATTGATCCGCTGTTGACGGTTTAAAGTGAATGAAAGGGCTCTCCGTGCCAACTGGTACGGGGAGCCTTTTTGCGTGGGTCTCTTGACATTCTCGTTCACGGACCGCTATAATGGACCAGCAAAAGGAGGAAGGACCATGAAGAGCATCGGAATCGATATCGGGACCACTACCATCAGTTTCAATGTGGTGGACACCTCAGGCCCTAAAGTGTGGCGAAAAGAGACGTTAAAAAACGGCAGCTTTCTTGAAACGTCACATCCTTGGGAGCGGGTCCAGAATGTGGACACCATCGTGGGGAAGGTCCTGAGCACCTTGGACCAGCTTTGGGAAGAGGATGTCTGTTCCATCGGGCTGACAGGCCAGATGCACGGTATCGTCTGCGTGAACGATCAGGGTAAGGCAGTGAGTCCCCTTTACACCTGGCAGGATGGCAGGGGGGACTTGCCGGAGTTCCAGGGGAAAAGTATCTGTCAGCTTCTGGGTGAGCAGGGAGTGAAAGTTGCCGCCGGATATGGGGCAGTTACCCACCTTTACAACTTGAGAAAGGGTCTCGTTCCATCCGATGCGGTCTCATTTTGTACCATAGCCGACTATCTGGGCATGGTCCTTACCGGCAGAAAGCGGCCATTGCTCCATGCTAGTCAGGCGGCCAGTCTGGGACTGTTTGACGGGAAGAATTGCGCTTTCCGCCGGGATATTGCCTGTGATTGGGGGATGGATCCCAGCTTTTTCCCGGAAGTAACCCAGGAACTGGAGATCCTTGGGGAGTATCGAGGTGTCCCTGTGAGTGTGTCCCTAGGGGACAACCAAGCCAGCTTTCTCGGGTCTGTCCGTCAGGCTGGGGAAGCGGTGCTTGTCAACGTGGGGACCGGCGCTCAAATCTCTGTGCTGTCACCCAGCTATGTGGAATGTCCCGGCATTGAGGCAAGACCCTTTGTAAACGGGACCGCTCTGCTGGTAGGTGCAACGCTCTGCGGGGGTGCTGCCTATGCCGCCCTGGAGAATTTCTTCCGAGAGTACGCCGTGGCAGCGGGAGCACCTGACGTTCCCCAGTACGAGGTGATGAAGGCTCTGTTGGACACTCAGCCAGCTCCTCAAGAGGCATGGAAGGTGCGCACCACTTTTGCCGGGACTCGGGAGGATCCTCAGGCGGCAGGGGCTGTGGAGGGGATCCGTCGGGAGAATTTCCACCCGGCCTGGTTCATCCGAGGTGTTCTTGCGGGTATGGCAGAGGAGCTTTTCGGTTTGTATGCTGTACTAGAGAAACAGGAGCAGATTACCCGAAAAAGGTTGGTGGCGTCGGGTAACGGCGTCCGTCAAAATCCTGTTCTCCAACAAATCCTGTCCCAGCGGTTCCAGATGCCCCTGGAGGTGGTAGAGAATCAGGAAGAAGCTGCCTTTGGAGGAGCTGTCAGTGCCTTGGCTGCCATTGGAGAGCTTTCCTTGGAGCAATGGATGGGTTTGTGAACGATATGACCAATAAAAAAACTTCCCAGGCGGGCAACGCAAGGGAAGTCTTTTTTTATTTCAGCACATCTACGGTTGACACGTTGTAATACTGGAACAGCTCCAGCGCCTCAGGGCCAATCTCTTCTCCTGCAACAGCGATGGGAACTGCGGGAGGGCATCCAACTGTGGGAGCAGCGCAGGTCCTTCCCAGAGCTTCCCGGGAGGGAATCAGCTGGTGGGGAGAAAATAGTGCCTGCCGGATGGAACACACTCTTTTGCCTTTCGCTAAGGGCAGGAAAGGAGTGTTAGTTGGGGGAGCTTGGTTCCTGCCTAAAGCAGTTAGCGCTTGTTCCAATTCCTCAGGAGTATTTTCAGGGGTAGCCATTAAGACCAGAAAATCCCGGTCGGCATATTCGCACTCCACTCCTCCCAGCCGCAACCGTTCTGCCAGTTCCTGACCAGTAGTACCTTGGGGAGCTTTAAGGGTCACCCGCAGGGGGTCGCTCTCTTCCACCTGCCAGCCGAGATTTTTTAGCTTGACTTTCAGTAACTTTAACTGGGAAATAGCCCCCTGAAGCCGGGCAGGATACCCTTCTGCCAAATAGCGGTTGCACAAGTCCAGAGAGCATAAAGTCAGGTAGGAGGGACTGGTGGAACCGAACAAAGCCAAAGCGGTTTTAACGTGTTCTTCCAGACCATGGGGAGCGCTTTTAGAAATGTGTAAGTAAGCTCCTCCGGTGAGCACCGGCAGTGTTTTATGGGCGGAGTCACAGCACAGGTCCGCTCCCAGATCCAAGGGGTGGAGGGAGGGCTCCAGAAAACGCAGGTAAGAGCCGTGGGCATTGTCTACCGCCAACAGTGTTCTGTGACGGTGGCACACCTCCGCCAACGAGGACAGCTCTGCCATGCCTCCCAAGTAGTCCGGAGAGGTGAGATACACCGCTGCAGGGGGAGAGGGGAGGGCGGACAGCATCCGGTCCAGAGACTCCGGAGTTACAGGGCACCCGCACAGGGAGCGACTTTCCTCGGGCCAGAGCCATTCCACATCCAGGTCAAGCAGAGCCGCGGCAGACACAAAAGCCCGGTGGACATTCCTGGCCGCCACCACCGTGGGGGAAGCACCTGCAGGCCGGTTGGTCACGGCCAGATAAAGCATAGCCCGGATACAGTGACTGGAACCCTCGGTGGAATAGCAGGTGCGACGGGAACCAAAGAGGTTCGTAGCGTTTTCTTCGCTTTGGGCAAGGATCCCTTCCGCTTCGAAAAGAGCGTCGGCTCCTTTTACCTCGGTGATATCCCAACTTTCACACCCTAAGAAGGACTTTCCCTTGTGGCCGGGCATGTGGAGTCTTACCGTATCGCTTTCAATGTAACGCTTTACAAAGTCTACCACAGGGGTGTTCACTGGGCAGTCTCCTTGGCGGCTTTCATCATGATGGCGCACTCAATCCGCTTCCGGAAAAGTTCACAGCCAGCTTCATAAACGCCCCGGATAGAACCGGTAGCATGATAGGCGTTAGCGGCGCATCCGCCGGAGCAGTACAACTTTGCCCAGCAGTCGGCGCAGTCGGGACGAGCATAGGCGTTGCAGGAACGGAACTGTTCACGCAGAGCAGTGTTGGTAACGCCGTTCCACACGTCACCCAGCTTGTAGGACTCCTCGCCTACGAACTGATGGCAGGGGTACAGATCGCCCCAGGGAGTGACCGCCATATATTCCGTACCGGAACCGCAGCCGGAAATCCGCTTGTAAACGCAGGGGCCACCGGTGAGATCCAGCATGTAGTGGTAGAAAGTGATGGGCTTGCCTTCTTTTTCACGGCGGAGCATGTCCTTTGCCAGGATCTCATACTGCTCCTTGACGATCTCCAGATCCTCCGGGGTAAGGGCGGCGGGATCGTCGGGAGCGCAGACCACCGGCTCCATGCTCAGTTCCGTAAAGCCCAGATCGTCGGCCATGTGGAACAGATCCTTGGTGAAGTCGGGGTTTGCGTGGGTAAAGGTGCCACGCATGTAGTAATTCTTCCCGCCCCGGGCTGCCACCAGCTTCTGGAACTTGGGCACGATCCTATCGTAGCTGCCGTTGCCGGCATAGTCTACACGGGTGCGGTCGTTGATCTCTTTGCGGCCGTCCAGAGACAGCACCACGTTGCTCATTTCCCGGTTGGCGAAATCGATCACGTCATCGTCAATAAGCATGCCGTTGGTGGTAAGGGTGAACCGGAAGTTCTTCCCCCGTTCCTTTTCCACGCTGCGAGCGTACTCCACCAGGCGCTTGACCACGTCCCAGTTCATCAGGGGTTCGCCGCCGAAAAAGTCCACTTCCAGGTTGCGGCGGGTGCCGGAGTGATCCATGAGGAAGTCAAGAGCCTGTTTGCCCACCTCAAAGCTCATGAGAGCACGATCGCCATGGTATTTACCCTGGCTTGCAAAGCAGTAGTCGCAGTTCAGGTTGCAGGTGTGGGCCACATGGAGACACAGAGCCTTTACCACATCACCGGAGCGCTCCTTGAAGGTTCCGGCCAGATCGGCGAAGGTGTCGGGGGAGAAGAGCTTGCCGGCGTCTTTTAAGCTCTGCACGTCGGCGATGCAGTCCCGAATATCCTGTTCTGTCACAGCGCTGCCGTATTTCTCCAGCATAGCCGCCACAATGGCGTCAGGGGAGTGATCCTCGAACAGGGCAATAATGTCGTAAGCCACTTCGTCCACCACGTGGATGCCGCCGGAGCAGGTATCCAGCACGATGTTGTAGCCGTTAAGTTGATATTGATGTACCATATAAGTCCTCTCTGACACAAAAAGCGCCGCCCCGAAAGGCGGCGGCTTTCTTTGTATTTGCGAAATTATTTCTCAGTGTTCTCGCACTTCTGATTGGCCACGCCGCAGCTGGTCTTGCAAGCGGACTGGCAGGAAGTCTGGCACTCGCCGCAGCCGCCGTTCTTGGCGCTCTCGCACAGGTTCCGAGTATCTAAAGTTTTGATTCTCTCCATAACACTATCTCTCCATTCTTTAGATTTCTCAAGCCGGAGCCCACTGGCAGCGGCTAGCTTAACAAATGAATTTTACCATATGCTGCCGTGAAAGTCAAGCGGTGGTAGGGCTGCTTCAATACGCAAAGAAAGTGTGGGGACAGGATCTGGGAGGAAAGTTGTGACCCTGCAAAATGGGTGTTTCGTAAAAAACTTCTCTTTTCCCCATTGAAAAAGTGGCCATAATCGAATAAACTGATAAAGAAGGGTCTTATGTCTGTGCTGAAAAGATGGATCTTTCCCGGCTCTAATTTTATGTTTGGGCGGGGGAAGGCGCTTTTTGCAGAAGAAGACCCGGCTAGAGAACGTTATAAGCCATGGGACTGCGGCAGCATGACAGCAGTCTCTCATCTATTTCAAGCAAAGGAGCTTTACTTATGGACAGAACAGAAGCAAAAGCCCGGGCACAAGCCCTGGTTTCCCAGATGACTCTGGAAGAGCAGGCATCTCAGCTGAGATACGATTCGCCCGCCATCCCCCGGTTGGGGATCCCGGCTTACAACTGGTGGAATGAAGCGCTGCATGGCGTGGCTCGCGCCGGTGTAGCCACCATGTTCCCTCAGGCCATCGCTATGGCCGCCGCCTTTGACGCCCCCTTGATGGAAGAAGTGGGGCATGTCACTGGTGTGGAAGGCCGTGCCAAGTACAATGAAGCCTCTTCCCGTGGCGACCGGAACATCTACAAGGGCCTGACCTTCTGGTCTCCCAACGTGAACATCTTCCGTGACCCCCGCTGGGGCCGTGGCCACGAGACTTATGGTGAGGATCCCGAGCTCACTTCCCGTCTGGGCGTGTCCTTTATCAAGGGCCTCCAGGGCGATGGTAAATATATGCTGGGCGCTGCTTGTGCAAAGCATTTTGCCGTTCATTCCGGCCCTGAGGCAGTGCGTCACAGCTTCAATGCTGTGGCCAGCAAAAAAGATATGGAAGAGACCTACCTGCCCGCTTTTGAGGCCTGCGTGAAAGAGGCTAAGGTAGAGGCCGTGATGGGCGCTTACAACCGTACCAATGGGGAAGTCTGCTGCGGCAGTCCCACCCTCCAGAAGATCTTGCGTGAAGAGTGGGGTTTTGAAGGCCACTTCGTTTCCGACTGCTGGGCTGTGGCTGACTTCCACAAGAACCACAAGGTCACCAGCCGTCCGGAGGAATCCGTAAAGCTGGCCCTGGAAAATGGCTGCGACGTGAACTGTGGCTGCACCTACCAGCGTATCCTGAACGCTGTGGAGGAAGGCCTGCTGGATAAGAAATATGTGGAGCAGTCCTGCGTGCGGCTGTTCACCACTCGGTTCCTGCTGGGCATGTTCGACGAGACCGAGTATGACGGCCTGGGCCGGAAGGACGTGGAGACTGCCGAGCATCTGGCGCTGTCTGAAAGAGCAGCCAGAGAGAGCCTCACCCTGCTGAAGAACGACGGTGTTCTGCCTGTTGCGCTGAAAGCGGGCATGACCATTGGTGTGGTAGGACCCAACGCCAACAGCCGCCGGGCTCTGATGGGCAACTATCATGGCACTGCCAGCCGGTATATCACAGTGCTGGAAGGCATCCAGGACGCTGCCAAGGAAGTGGGCGCCGACGTGCTCTACGCCGAAGGCTGCCACCTGTTCCAGCCTCATTTGGAGTTCCTGTCTCTCCATGCTGGGTATGAAGTGGACGAGCTGGAAAACATGTTCAAGGGCGATATGACTCCCCAGGAACGGAACCAGAAGCTGTATGAGATGGCCTATGCCAAGAGCATGCCCGACGGTGTGGCGGAAGCTCAGTCTGTGGCTGCTTGCTCCGACGTGGTTGTGATGGTCACCGGTTTGGACGAGACTCTGGAGGGCGAAGAAGGCGATACCGGCAACGCTTACGCATCCGGCGATAAGGGCGACCTCCATCTGCCCCGCAGCCAGGAGCGCCTGCTGGAAGAACTGCTGGATTGCGGCAAGCCTGTGATCGTGGTGAACATGACCGGCAGTGCTGTGGATCTGCGGCTGCCCCAGGAAAAGGCCAATGCTGTGCTCCAGGCATGGTATCCCGGTCCTCAGGGTGGTAAGGCTGTGGCCCAGGTGCTGTTCGGACAGGCCTCTCCCAGCGGCAAGCTGCCTGTTACCTTCTACAACGACGTGGACGACCTGCCTGAGTTCACCGATTACGCCATGGCTGGCCGTACCTATCGTTACTATCAGGGCGAGCCTCTGTATCCCTTTGGCTACGGTCTGACTTACGGCGACTGCCAGGTGACCGATGTCCGTACTCAGGTGGAAGGCGAGGAAGGCGTGCGTCTGTGGGTGAAGATGCGCAACGAGGGCACTGAAACCGACGATGTGCTCCAGGTGTACGTGAAAGCGGAGGACACTCAGTGGGCTGCTCCCAACGCAATTTTGGGTGCTTTCCAGAGAGTGCATCTGGCAAAGGGCGAAGAGAAAGAGATCGAATTGGTTCTGCCTCAGCATGCCCTGACCACTGTGGACGAAGACGGTGTGCGCCAGGTGCGCGGCCAGCACTTCTCTGTGTATGTGGGCTTCTCCCAGCCTGATTCCCGCAGCGTTGCGCTGACGGGCAAAGAGCCTGTCAAGGTTGCTGTGGAGCTGGCATAAGGTCCATCTGCTGATCAAGGTAAGTGATATAATATGACAAGGCCGGTTTAGGGAAACCTAAGCCGGCCTTGTTTTATTTTGAATGCAAAGAATTGGACAATCTGGTGCTTTCCCTTTTTCTGTAAATTAGACTTGGGAGGATTGGCATGAAGCAGCTGCTGGATTCCCTTGACAATATTCAGGCCTTAAGTAATAATAAGGTCAACTTACATAGGCCTTCCCGCGGAAAAGACTGTTCACGCAAAGGGTGAGAAAAACGGAGATCCATTCCAAAAATATCATCGCGTATATCGAGTATTTAAAGAGCACTGGTTTAACTGTGACGTTGCATGGTGGGTACATTAGCAACAGTATGTTTGTGGAGTATAATTATCACCAGAATCCCTACTGTCACTATGTGAAGAACGTTTACGGGAAATGGCAGGAGTGTGTCTGCAACCAAACCAAAGCCCTTGAAAAAGTAAAGACCGGAGCTTATTTTGGATGCTGTTACGCAGGCGTGGGAGAATTTGTGTACCCCGTGAGTGTGGAAGATGAGGTGAAGTGTTTTGTTTCGGTGAGCGGTTATCTCAGCCCGTTGACCGAGGAAAAAAGTAAGCACTTCGCCGCAAAATATTCCTTGCCTGAGGACGAGATAGGGGAGTTAGCGAAAAAATACTTAAAGAGGGAAGTGCCCGAGAAAGAACTGGTGGACGCTGTTATCGAACCGTTGACTTTCATGCTGGAAGCGTACTTCAAGAGACAGCGTCAGGATTTGAGTCAGGAAGGCCAGCTTTACTATAAGATTCTGGGTTTTGTGACGGAAAACTGCCACAGCAGGATCACAATGAAACAGTTAAGCCATCGTTTCAATTACAGTGTTTCTACGTTGAGTCATTTGTTTTTAAAAAACTCGGGTAAAAGTTTACCCGAGTTTATCGAAGATTTGCGGTTGAACGAGGCAAAGTGGTATTTGATAAACAGCAATACCAGCATCACAGAAATCGCGTTGTTTTTGGGATATAGCAGTAGCAATTATTTTTCTTCCGTATTCAAAACCAAGTACGGGATTACGCCTACCCAGTATCGCAAAAACTCACACCACCTCAAATGAGAACAGCCGAAAATCTTTAGCACCATAGGTTGTTTTAGGACAGAACGTGATCTTTGACACATTCCAGTTCAACGGAAGCCTGACAAACCGCTGATGGTTTTCTTCTATGTTCAGCACGCAGTTGGTGCCGTCGGCTTTGGTGCCAACGATCTCAAAGGATCGGATCAACGTTTCCGGAACCTTGTATTTTGTTTCGTGCAGAGGATAACAGCAAGGCATGTTGTGCTCTTCCCGGTTAAGGTTGCTGTCAAATATAAGGCGGACTTCTTTGACGCTTGTATCCCCTTCAAAGCTGTAAGTAATGGTATCACCGTCCTGGCCTACCCAGCAATTTTCATCCCCACGGTCAAAACCGTTGCGGACGATGTCGCAGGTGCAGGAACTCTTTTCAGATAAGCTGGAAATCTTGCGCTTGTGCCAGGGCAGGTAGCAGTCATCGTCCATCAATGTGTTCTGCAAGGTTGAAATATCAATGTTCCGAATATCGGTATGGGTTTTGAGAGACTGGGCCACAGCGGTTCCCAGTGCCTGTCCCAAGATGCCGCAGGTGGCCATAACACGGCTGGAGCTTAAAGCGGCATGGGTGACGCTGATATTCCGGCCCGCGAAAACAAGGTTTCGGATATTCTTGGAGATCATAGCTCTAAGAGGCAGTCCCCAAGGCTGAGGAGCCGGATGGAAGATGGTGGGGTAACCCTCTGTATAATAGAATCCCTGGGGGAAATGGTCGTCCATGGTCCAGCCGGCGTAAGCCACCAGATCGTGGAAACGGCCTTCCGCTTCCACGTCGTTTTGTGTGACGGTATATTCTCCCACATAGCGGCGGCTTTCCCGTTTGCCGGGCAAAAATCCGATCCATTCCAGTTCCCAGTTTTGGGCACCGTGGTCGCCATGGTTTTTCATGTGGTCCCAAACGCCCAAACAAATCTTCAAAAGCTCATCACGGCATCGGTCAGTGTCGTGAATGCAGTCCCATTCACCGCCTAATTCGATCCACCAGAAGTTATTGTCCAGGAAATGATCCTTATAGGGGAGGCAGTCATCGGTTTCATATTGATAGGCCCATTCAGGAGGCGTGAAGGAAACGGGATGGTCTGTTTCCCGAATTTGGAACAAACAGCTCATGCCCATGGTTTTTTTATCCGCCTGCTCCGGAGGGATGGTTTCGTGGAATTCCGATCTTGCTTCCCGCCCATAGCGAAATTGGGCGCCACTGAGAGGCGCTAAGATGGAATCTCCCGAGCAGTCCGCGAAATATTGCGCCTGAACCACATGGAAGGTCTCCGCATTGGATTGCCATGCTTTCACACTTTTGATGGTGTCGTTTTCCACAACAGCATCGAAGACGGCGCTGTTGAGTAAAAGGGTGATATTTTCTTCGGCTTTCACTTTGCCGTAGAGAGTGAGGTCCCACAGGGGGAATTTCAGGCCGGGATTGGAGTAGAAGTTTTCCAACAGTAACTCCTCCACAATGCCTGTTTCTCGGTTGTCTTTTCCGTGCGCTCCGCATACCCACATGCGAATCTCACTGGAGGAGTTTCCTCCAAGCACAGCCCGATCCTGGATCAGGACAACTTTCGTGCCATGGCGCGCGGCAGCTATCGCCGTGCAGATTCCTGCTAAACCGCCGCCCACAACACATAGTTCCGTTTGATAATGGATTGTTTTCAAAGGAATCACCTCAAGCAGACTATATCATGCCAGGGTTTCCGGCTGCTATCAAAACCGTGCAGGAAAACTCTAAAACCGTGCAATGATAATCAGCCGGTCTTAATGGAGAAAAACTGTGACGCTGGAAACTGGGTGGGGCAGCAAAAGGGATATCCTTTGGAAATGCGGGCAATAAAAATCGCGTCCTTCACCAAAGTGAAGAACGCGACTTGTGCGCAGCGTAACGCTGCTTGGTACGGGTAGTGGGGGTCGAACCCACACGGTTGCCCACAGGAACCTAAATCCTGCGCGTCTGCCAATTCCGCCATACCCGCTTATATGCAACTCCCATATTATAATCGATTTCCTTCCATTCCGCAAGCGGATTACAGGAAGTTTTACTTGCTTTTTCTCCTAAAAGCGTGTATCCTATCTCATGCAGGCAGTGCCTGCGGTCAGTCGCGACATCCTGACCTAAAAAAATACTAGGAGGAAAACTGAATATGAGTACTTCCAAAAAAGTCCGCTTTCTGGCGCTGGGCGCTGTGATAGCGGCGCTTTACGCTGTCCTGACCTACGTGGCGGCCGCCATGAACTTGGCCTATGGCGCTGTGCAGTTCCGCTTCTCAGAAGCGCTCACTGTGTTGCCGGTGTTCACTCCCGCCGCAATCCCTGGTCTGGCCCTGGGCTGCTTTATTGCTAACCTGGGCAGTCCCCTGGGGGTAGTGGACTGGGTGTTCGGAACAGGCGCTACCCTGATTGCCGCCGTCGGCACCTGGATGGTAGGCCGGTTCCGGATTAAAGGCGTGCCTGTGCTGGCGCCCCTGCCTCCGGTCATCGCCAATGTGGTCCTGGTGGGCTTTGAGATCGCCTGTCTTTCTGAGGCGGGAACATTCGCCTTCGGGAATTTCACCTGGGCAGCGTTTGGTGCTTCGGCCCTTTCCGTGGGGATCGGGGAACTGGTGGTCTGCTATGTGCTGGGCCTGCCGTTGATCCTTGCCCTTCAGCGGACTAAGGCTATGGATCGGCTCATTGCCTGATCCGGTAAATGTGTTTATAAAGGAGCTGGAATGATCTGCTATGCCCGATTTAAGTGATTTGCAGCAACGATTCAATGATAAATTAAAGACCATGCCTCCCGCTAGAATCATTGTCATCAGCTTTCTAATGTTGATCCTGGCTGGGACTCTGTTGCTCATGCTGCCCATTGCTTCCAAGCGCGGGGGATTCCGTCCGCTTGACGCACTGTTCACTGCCACTTCCGCAACCTGTGTGACTGGTTTGGTGGTGGGGGACACCTACACGCTTTGGACACCTTTTGGCCAGGGAGTCATTCTGGCTTTGATCCAGTTGGGCGGCCTGGGACTTTCCACGCTGACCATCGGCTTCTCTCTGTTTATCCGCAGAAAGCTGGGAATCCGGGAAATGAAGCTGGCTACGGAAAGTTCTGGCGGCAGTTTTTTGGATATCGTGGGCTTGCTGCGTCTGGCCATTGGGTTCACCTTTATCTGTGAAGCCGTGGGCGCTTGTCTGCTGGCGATCCGTTTTGTGCCATCCTATGGTCTGAAAGGCATTTGGCCTTCTATTTTCTGCGCTGTTTCCGCTTACTGCAACGCCGGTTTCGACGTGCTGGGGTTCATTGAGGGCAACAGCAGTGTTTCAGCTTTCGCGGGAGATCCGCTGGTCTCTCTCACCATTTCCTTTTTGATCATCATCGGCGGACTGGGATTCATCGTGGTGCAGGATATCTATCTCTGCAAGATCCAGCCCTTGTTCCGCCATAAGGATACTCTTCGGCTGAATTTTCACTCTCAGATCTGCCTGCGGGTGACCGTGGCGCTGCTTCTTTTCGGCACTTTGGGTTTCTACATTTTTGAATTTGACAACACAATGGCCCATTTGAATGTGTTTGAGAAGCTGAACTGCGCCTTCTTCCAGTCAACCAATACCCGTACCGCTGGGTTTGCCTCAGTGGATATTGGGGCACAGCTGGAGTTTACTAAGATCTTATCGGTGCTTCTCATGTTCATCGGTGCCTGTCCCGGTTCTACCGGCGGCGGAATTAAGACCACCACCTTTATGGTGTTGGCCGTCACGGTGATCAGCACCATTCGCGGTAAGGATGAAGCGGTGGTTTTTCGTCATCGCTTTTCCGTGCCCACAGTGTATAAGGCACTGACAGTTACCATTGTGGCCTTTTTCCTGGTGTTCGTAGATGCCGGCGTCATCAGCGCTCTCAATCCGGATATTTCTTATATGGATTGTCTGTATGAGGCTACTTCCGCCTTTGGTACCGTGGGTCTTTCCGCCAATGTCACTCCGCGCTTGGACGCTATTTCCAGGCTGATCTTGATCTTTACCATGTTTATCGGCCGTGTAGGTCCCTTGTCCTTTGGATTGTCCATCCTGATGCGCCATAGGGGAAAGGGCAATTCCATCTATCCTGAGGGACGGATGTTGATCGGTTAAACACAAAAAACGCTCCGAGTTTTTCGGGGCGTTTCTTTTTTTGCAGGGTAAGAGATACGCAAAAAGGGTGTGCCGCAAACCGCAGCACACCCCAAATTTCATCCGCAAAAGGGTATTATCTGGTTTATTGGTGAGGGACCTGTTCAGCCACGTGGCGTTTGATGGCCTCAAATGTCTCTTTGCTCAGAACGTGCTCGATGCGGCAAGCGTCCTGAGCGGCGATGGCAGCGTCCACTCCCAGGGATACCAGCCACTGGGTGAACAGAGTGTGGCGCTCGTAAACACTTTCTGCGATCTGCTGGCCTTTTTCCGTAAGGAAGATCAGGCCATCCTCACCCATGGTGATGCATTCCTGTTCCCGCAGGTTTTTCATAGCTACACTGACACTGGGCTTGCTGAAGCCCATCTCCGCGGCAATGTCCACGGAGCGCACACTGCCGTTGCGTTCCTTCAGAATCAGGATCGTCTCCAGATAATTTTCGGCAGATTCTTGGATCTTTGGCAACTCCATCCCTCCAAATTGGTATTGCACCCATTATATCTGCTTTTATGGGAGAATGCAAGGGGAAACAGCTTAGGAGGTACGCTTCCCGTCGATGGTCTGTTGGATGATGTTTTTCATGATATCCTTGGTGAGCTGTCCAGTGGCGTAACCGAACACATTGCCCTCTTTGTCGATCATGAAAGTGGTGGGAAATGCGGAAATATAGTAGCTTCCCCCAGCAATGACACCACCCTCATCCATAACAGTGGGATAGGTGTATTTGTTCTCTTCCAGGAATGCTGCCACTTCCTCGCTGGAACCTTCCTTGCCTACGTTGGGGGTGGCCACTCCAAGAATGATCACATCTCCGGTGTTCTCGCCGTATTCCTCGTACAGTTCCTGAATGTCTGGCATTTCTGCCCGGCAGGGAGGACACCAGGTGCCCCAGAAGTTAAGGAACACTGTTTTTCCCTCGTAATCCGAAAGAGTGTGGCTGTTGCCGAATTGATCCACCAGTGTGAAGTCAGGAGCGGGTACAGTGTTGGTTTCCTGAGAGGATGCGCTTTCCTCTGCCTGAGAACTCTCCTCTTGGGAGACACTTTCAGGCAGTGAGCTTTCCTCCTGACTGGAAAGACTGCTCTCTTCCACAGCGGAAGACTGGGAAGTACTGGTATCAGCCGCCCCAAAACTGGACAGGTAGCCGGTGAGATGGTTCATCCAGCCGGTAAACATCATTACACCCATAAACACCATGAGAGCTCCGCCCACTTTGACGGTGTATTTCACCACGTTTCGGTGCTTGCGGAACAGCTCCAGCAAGGTGCCGGTAAACAGGCCCACCGCCAGGAATGGAAGCACAAATCCCAAGGTGTAAACTCCGATCAGCAGGAATCCCTGAGCGGATGCTGCGGAGGTGGCCATCAAAAGAACGCTTGCCAGAGTAGGTCCCACACAGGGAGTCCAGGCAAAGCTAAAGGTGAATCCTAGAACCAGAGCCACCAAGGGGTTCATAGCCACCTTGTCAAGGCGGAAAGGCAGGCGGCGCTCTTGGCTGAGGAACTTAGCGGAGCCGAATACCCCCAGTTGGTACAGGCCGAACAGTACCACGATAATGCCGCCGATCCTACCCAGAAGAAGCCGGTTTTCCCGGAAGAACTGTCCCACTGCGGTAAAACCAAATCCCAGCAGGAAAAAGGCGAAGCTGATGCCCACCACAAAGAACAGGGTATTCAGCATCACATGACTGCGTTTATAGTGGACGGTGCCATCTTCCTCCACGGTGCGTCCTCCGCCGGAAAGGTAGCTGATGTACATGGGCAGCAGAGGCAGAACGCAAGGGGAGAAGAAGCTCAAAAGCCCCTGAAGAAAAACGGTTAAAATTGGTACGCTGGTTTCTAAAGAGAATCCCACGGCGCATCTCTCCTCTTTCAAAAAGTTGCATGAATAACTCTACAAGACAGAACTAAAAAAGTCAAGAATTATTTGCAAATTTAAGGATGAGTCTTGCAATTCTGGGGAAAATCGTGCTACACTTTCCCATGAAATCAAACGGAAAAGAGGATGAAATTATGACACCTACCGTGCTGCTATATAATTTAGATAATGAGAAGGGCAGGAAGATCAAAACGCTCTGCCTTACTTTGAAGCTTCGAGCTCGTTCCGTTGCTCCAGAGGACTTTGGAAAGACCTTAAACCAAGTGCTGGGACTTGATACGACTCAGGAGCCTGCTCAGGAGGCTCAGTCCTTTTCCGACGAGCTCATGGTGATGGCTGGGCTTTCCTCCCGACAGATGAACGACCTTCTCCAAGGGTTTCGTCGGAAGAAGATTCCTTCGGTGGACTTGAAAGCGGTGCTCACTGCCACTAACGGAAGCTGGAACGCCTTCCAGCTGCGAGAGGAGCTTGCCCGGGAACGGCAGGCTATGCTCCAAGGTGAGCGGGCCCACCAGGAGGAGAACCCGTGAAGCTGTTGATCTCTCCGGCAAAGAAAATGCGGGTAGATCGGGATTTCCTCCCGCCGGAGACTGCCCCGGTCCTGGTGGAGCAGTCAGCGATTTTATTAGAAGAGCTGCGGAAGCTATCCTATCCTCAGCTGAAAAAGCTCCTTGCCTGCAACGATACCTTGGCTCAGGAGGCCTTCGGGCGGTTTCAGGAGATGGATCTTTCCAAAGGGGAAACGCCTTCATTGCTGGCCTACGATGGTATCCAATATAAGTATATGGCTCCCGGACTGTTTACCCAGGATCAGCTGGAATATGTGAAGGAGCATCTGCGGATCCTCTCCGGGTTCTATGGGGTGCTTCGCCCCTTCGACGGGGTGAATCCTTACCGCTTGGAGATGCAGGCCAAGCTGGCAACGCCCCGGGGAAAGAACCTTTACCAGTTCTGGGGGGATTCTTTGGCTGAACAGCTTTTGGGAGAAGATTGTGTGCTGGTGAACTTGGCCTCGGAAGAGTATGCAAAGGCGGTGCGGCCCTTTGCGAAAGAAAAGGCTAGATTCATCACCTGCGTGTTCGGGGAAGAAGCGGAACCTGGTAAGCTGGTGGAAAAAGGAGTCTACGTGAAAATGGCCCGAGGGGAGATGGTCCGGTTCGCGGCAGAGCGGGGGGCCCAGACTCCAGAGGAGCTGCGGGGATTTGATCGTTTGGGCTACCGGTTTGACCAAGAGCTTTCCTCAGAGGATACATACGTGTTTCGGAGAGAAGTCTCCCCCAGCCGAGGAAAGGGCCGTAAGAAATTGTAAGGAGTTTTCAGGGAGTGTAAAGATTGCCGTTAGAAATTCGCAAGAAATAGCTGGTAAGATAGTGCCATGAAAAAGGAACGCCGGGTTGCCCGGCTAGGAGAGAGGAACAGCTATGAAAGTCTTGCGGGTGGTACGAAACGTATTCTTGTTGATCATGGCTTTGTGTCTGTGCGTTGTGGGAGCCCTGCTCTTTATGGGGTGGAACATGTATACCCAGGCGCTGGAAGCCATGCCCTTGGACCAGAGGGTCAAGCAGATCCAGGCTCAGGAGAGCTACACCTCTTTTGAGGAGCTTCCCGACACCTATGTGGACGCTGTCATTGCGGCGGAGGATCACCGTTTCTACGACCACAACGGCATCGACCTGATCGCCATCGGACGGGCGGTGGTCAATGACATCAAGGCCATGTCCTTTGTGGAAGGCGGCAGCACCATCACCCAACAGCTTGCCAAGAACCTGTTCTTTTCCCAGGAAAAGGAACTTACTCGAAAGGTTGCGGAAGTGTTCATGGCCTTCCACCTGGAAGCCAACTACTCCAAGGAGGAGATCTTGGAGCTGTACGTCAACAGCATCTATTTTGGGAACGGCTGTTATGACGTTGCTTCCGCATCCCGGTCCTACTTTGGAGTGGAACCGGAGCAGATGGATGAAAACCAGTGCACCCTTTTGGCGGGCATTCCCAACGCCCCCTCCGTCTATGACCTGACCATAAACCCCGATCTGGCGGCGCAGCGTCAGCGGCAGGTGGTGGACATGATGGTGAAATACGAGTATCTCACCACGGACGAGGCCATAGACATCGTGCCGGCAGCGTGACGATTTGAGAGCTGGCCAGGAAGTGAAATTCACAGGGAAGAAGTGATAGAGTGCGGGAAGATCTAATGAGGGAACTCCGCAGGGTTACGGAGGAGGAAGAGAGGCTGCTGGCGGGCGGCCAGGTGGACAGGAGTCTTTACAGCTCTGGCGGGGGATTTCTGATCGACAGTGAGAAACTCCTGGCCAAAGGAAAGCTGATCACGGTACGGCCTCACACCAGGTTTGCCGCGTTTCCTGCCCATACCCACAATTACGTGGAGATCATGTACATGTGCTCCGGTCAGACGGTTCACCGGATCAATGGGGGCCCTCCCATGACTCTCCGGGAAGGGGAACTGCTGTTTTTAAACCAGCACGCGTCCCACAGTGTGGACCGGGCAGAAGAGGGAGATGTGGGGGTCAACTTCATTGTGCTGCCCCAGTTTTTTGACTATGCCCTCACCTTGATCGGCACTGATAACGTGCTGGGGAAATTCCTGCTGGGAGGCTTGCGTCAAAGCGGAGGGGAAATGAGCTGTCTCCATTTCCGTGTGTCGGAAGCGCCTACGGTCCAGAATCTTGTGGAGAATCTGGTGTGGAGTCTGGTCCATCCCCAGCCCAATGCCCGACGGATCAATCAGGCCACCATGGGCCTGCTGCTGCTTCAGCTGCTGAACTACACCGGGGACTTGGAAGAGGCTTCCGGCAGCGGACCGGTGTTGGCTGCCTTGCGGGAGATCGAGGAAAACTACCGGTTGGCTGACCTTACACGGCTTGCCAAGGAGCTCCACGTGTCCCTGCCTTATTTGAGCGCAGCTGTGCGGAGGGCTACCGGTCATACCTTTAAGGACCTGCTTTTGGAGAAGCGGCTGTCCAAAGCAGCTCAGCTTTTGGAGGAGACACGGCTCACCACCCAGGATATCATCCTGGCGGTGGGGTATGAAAATACCAGCTATTTTTACAGAGTGTTCCGGGAGCGCTACGGCGTCACCCCCAAGGATTACCGTAAGACACTTCGCACTCAGATGGAATGAGCGAGTTGTATATCAAAAAGTCAGGACGTATTTTCCCGAAAATACGTCCTTCTTTTTTTGCCCGTTTCGCGGTATCCTGAAGAAAAGAAAGGGGGAGGTCCCTTGAAAACGTATTTGGCGGTGGATATCGGCGCTTCTTCCGGACGGCACATCCTAGGCTGGGTAGAGGAAGGCAGGCTGCGCCTGGAAGAGATCTATCGGTTTGAAAACAAACTCACCAAAAAGAACGGACGTCTCTGCTGGGACATGGAAAGTCTGTTCCGGGAGGTGGTCCGAGGCCTGGAACGGTGCCGGGAGCTTTCCAAAATTCCGGACAGTGTGGGCATTGATACCTGGGCGGTGGACTTTCTGCTTTTGGACCAGGAAGGCAAGCCCCTTGGGGATTCCGTGGCTTACCGGGACGATCGAACTCAGGGCATGGACCAGGCGGTAGAGAAGCTGATCTCCCCGGAGGAGCTGTACAGCCACACGGGCATCCAGAAGCAGATCTTCAACACCATTTATCAGTTGATGGCGGTGAAGCGCCAGGAGCCAGAGTTGTTGGAACGAGCCACTCGCTTTTTGATGGTCCCCGAATACCTGACTTACCGTCTAACCGGGAACATGGAAAACGAGTACACCAACGCAACAACTACCGGCCTTGTAAATGCCCAAACAAAGACTTGGGACGAGGCGCTTTTAGACCGTCTGGGCTTTCCGATAAATCTGTTTGGGCCCCTCCGCATGCCTGGAGAGTCCGTGGGACATTTGACCTCGGAGATCCAGCAACAGGTGGGCTTCGACTGTCAGGTGGTGTTTCCCGCCACCCACGACACTGGCTCTGCTTTCTTGGCGGTCCCGGCCAAGGAGGGCGGCGTGTATCTTTCTAGCGGAACTTGGAGCCTTTTGGGTACGGAACTTCCGAACCCTATCACCACCCGGGAAAGTCTGGAGCGGAACTTCACAAATGAGGGCGGATACCAATACCGGTTCCGTTACCTGAAAAATATCATGGGCCTTTGGATGCTTCAATCTCTGCGCCGGGAAGGTGGGGAAGGAGTCACCTTTGCCGTTCTGGAACAGCAGGCCCGGCAGGCGGCAGATTTTCCCTCCCGTGTGGACGTAAACGACGGTCGCTTCCTTGCCCCGGAAAATATGGGGGAATCTATTCGCTCCTTCTGCCGGGAGACGGGTCAGCCGGTGCCGGAGACTTTGGGGGAACTGGGAAGCTGCGTATACCACAGTCTGGCGGAGAGCTATGCCGAGAGCGTGAAGGAGCTGTCCCGCCTGACAGGCAAGAACTACACTGCGGTGAATATCGTAGGCGGCGGCAGCCGGGATACTTACCTGAACCAGCTTACTGCTGACGCCACTGGCTTGCCGGTTTATGCTGGCCCCACGGAAGGTACCGCCCTGGGGAACTTGATGGTCCAGATGCTGGCCCAAGGTGAGTTTCCTGATCTGGAATCCATTCGTAAAGCGGAGCGCCGGAGCTTTTCCATTCAGGAATTTCGGCCGCAACATTCTTGAAAATATCGATCATTCATAGAGAAAGGATGAGTTATGTTGAGCGAACGATATGAAAGTGCGAAAAAGCGGTACGAGGAGCTGGGCGTGGACGTAGAGGCCGCCCTGGCAAAACTGGCGAATATCCCCATCAGCGTTCACTGCTGGCAGGGTGACGATGTCATCGGTTTGGAGGGCACGGGAAGAGCGCTGTCCGGCGGCATCCAAACCACTGGAAATTATCCGGGCCGGGCACGGAACTTTGAGGAGCTGAAAGCGGACTTTTTAAAGGCAATGAGCCTGGTGCCCGGGAAAAGGCGGATCAGCCTTCATGCCAGCTACGCCGTCTTTGAAGACGGTGAGCAGGTGGACCGGGATCAGCTTCAGCCCCGCCACTTTGACAAGTGGATTCAGTTTGCCAAGGAAAACGATCTTGGCATCGACTTCAACCCCACCTTCTTCAGTCACCCCATGGTGAAGGACAACCTGACTCTTTCCTCCCCGGAGGAGAACGTGCGTCAGTTCTGGGTGCGCCACGGCATCCAGTGCCGGAGGATCTCCTCCTACATTGCGGAGCAGTTGGGGAGCCCGGTGCTGTGCAACGTGTGGATCCCCGACGGCTATAAGGACATTCCCGCCGATCGTCTGGGGCCCCGGCTGCGGCTGAAGGATAGCCTGGATCAGATCTTCGCGGAAAAGCTCCCCGGGGTCATCGACTGCGTGGAGAGCAAGGTGTTCGGCATTGGCATGGAGGCTTTCACCGTTGGTTCCTCGGAATTCTACCTCAGCTACGCCGCCAGCCATCCTGGGGTCTACGACCTGTTGGACAACGGCCATTACCACCCCACGGAGGTGGTAAGCGACAAGATCCCCAGCCTGCTTGCTTTCTTTGACAAGGTGCCCCTTCACGTCACCCGGCCTGTCCGGTGGGACAGCGACCATGTGGTGCTCTATGAGGACGAGGTAAAGGAGATCGCCAAGGAGATCGTCCGCAACGACGCTTTAGACCGGGTGCTCATCGGCCTGGACTTCTTCGACGCCTCTATCAACCGTGTGGCGGCCTGGGTGGTAGGCACCCGGAGCATGGAAAAAGCGCTGCTGTTCGCCCTGCTCCAGCCTTGGGATCAGCTGAAGGAGCTCCAGGACAGCTGCCGGTTTACGGAGCTGATGGTCCTGAATGAAGAGTTGAAAACACTGCCCTTTGGAGATATCTGGGAGCATTACTGCCAGACACAAGGAGTCCCCGGAGGGAAGGAATGGTTTGACACAGTGGCCCAGTACGAGCGGGATGTCCTGCTCAAGCGGGTATGAGGAGGATACAGTCATGAAGATCACAGATATTCCAGTGATGCAAGATTACATCCGCATGTGCGGTGACGGATGGGACCAGGGTTGGCATGAGCGCAACGGCGGTAACCTGACCTACCGGATGCGTCCGGAAGAGGTGGACCAGTGCAGGCCCTATTTTAAAGAAACCCCGGGAGACTGGGTGGACATGGGAGTTACCGGAGAGAATCTGGCGGGAGAGTATTTCATCTCCACAGGCAGTGGGAAATACTTCCGCAACGTGCCTCTGGTCCCCCAGGATAATCTGTGCATTTTGGAGATCGACGGGGAAGGGAAGCGCTGGCGGATCGTTTGGGGCCTGGAAAAAGGCGGTCGTCCCACCAGTGAGTTCCCCAGCCATTTCCTCAATCACAGCGTGCGGAAAGCAGCCACCAACGGGGAAAACCGGGTAATCTACCATGCTCATCCCGCCAATCTGATTGCCATGACTTACATCCTGCCCCTTACAGCCCGTGATTTTACAAGGGCTCTTTGGCAGAGCGCTACCGAGTGTCCGGTGGTGTTTCCCGGAGGCGTGGGAGTGGTGCCTTGGATGGTTCCCGGCGGGGCGGATATCGCTCTGGCAACCAGCAAGCTGATGAAGGAGTATGACGCGGCGGTGTGGGCCCATCATGGGCTGTTCGCTTCCGGTCCGGATTTCGATACCACCTTTGGGCTGATGCACACCATTGAGAAGGCGGCCCAGATCTACCTGCTGGCCCTGTCTGCCGGCCAAGGGAAAATCATGCAGACCATTGAGGACGACGATCTGCGGGCTATCGCCAAGGATTTTGGTGTCACCCTGCGGGAGGAGTTCCTGAATTAAAATAAGTGCAAAAAACGGGCTTCCGGTAAGGAGGCCCGTTTTTCTATAGAATCTATGTGATTAGGCGAACACGGTTTGGATCAGTATCATGTAGCAGATAGTGCCCGCGCCCACGCTGAGCAAAGTGTTTCGTTTCCACAGGTGGAGAACTGCCACCAAGGCGATGGAGATCAACTCAGGGATACCGCTGGGGAAGTTGAGAAGGTTGACGCTTTTCAAGCAGTAAATGATCAGGGTAGCGATGATGGCGGGCGGGAGCACGTTCCCCAGGAACAGCACAACCCGAGGCACCTGGCGTTTGCCGCCAAAAAGGGCGAAGGGGAACAGCCGGGTGCAGAAGGTGCATACAGCCGCCACTGCAATGGTGATGATGGATTGAATCATGGTCATGGGGCATCCTCCTCCTTGCTTTCCTGAGATTCCAGCTCATCTGCCGCCGGGGCGGGCTCCTCCATTTTCTTTTGAACCAAGTTCTTGCAGGCCATTAGAACGGTGACAGTCACCAGCAGGGAGGGAAGGATAAAGTTGTCCGGTCCCAAAAGCAGCAGAAACACCAAAGACACAAACAACCCAGTAAGAGCGGGCAGATGGGATTTGAAATCCAGCCACTGCTCAATGAACAGCACCACAAACAGCGCTGTCATGGAGAAGTCGATACCGGTAAAGTCGATGGGCAGGAACTGCCCCAGCAGAGCTCCCAGCACGCCTCCAGCGATCCAGTATAGGTGGTCGAACAAGGCGATAAGGAACATGGCTTTGCCCTCGTCTACGTCCTTCTCAGGCTTTACGGAACACAGCACTGAGTAGGTCTCGTCGGTGAGGGAGAAAATCATGTAAGGGTATTTCTTCCCGGTCTTTTTAAAGCGCTCCAGAAAGGACAACCCGTAGAAAATGTGGCGGCTGTTGATGAGCAGTGTCATGGCTGCCGTCATGGTGAGAGTGGCGCCGCCACTGAGCAGGGACACCAGCAAAAACTGCCCCGACCCTGCGAACACCGTCAGGCTGATGAAAAACGCCCAGATAAAATTGTAGCCAGCCTGTTGGAGCATCACTCCGAAAGCGGAGCCTAAAAAGAGGTAGCCGAACATCACCGGCAGAGACTTTGAAAACGCGTAACGGAAGGTTTTGCTTCCCTTCATGGGTCCATCTTCTTTCCCATAATCTAACAAAATACGTTTCATTATACCCGGGAGTCCATAGAAAAGTCAAGATTGATAAATGGCGGCAAGTGTGAAATAATAGAGACATAGAATCCCACTGAAAAGGAGGCTCTTTCCATGGATGAAAAAGCATTGTACAAAGTAACATACGGCTTGTATGTGGTGTCCGCTGAGGCGGAAGGACAGCGCAGCGGCTGTGTGGTCAACACCTTGCAGCAGGTCACCGCTGAGCCCGTGCGGCTTTCTGTGGCGGTGAGCAAGGAGAACCTCACCTGCCAGCTCATTGAGAAGGCCGGCCGTTTTGCTGCCGTGGCTTTGGACCAGCGGGCAGATTTTATGTACATCGGACGGTTCGGATTCCGTTCCGGCAGAGATCTTGACAAATTCGAGGATATTCCCTTTGCTCAGGACAACGCCGGTATGCCATATCCCCTCCAGGCTGCCTGCGCCCATTACAGCTGTAAGGTAGAAAAGACTGTGGACCTTGGCACTCATATGGTGTTCATCGGTTTAGCAGAGGAGTCGGAGATCCTCTCTGAGGAAGAGCCTTTGACCTACGCCTATTACCGGAACGTCATCAAGGGCAAGACTCCCAAGAACGCCCCCTCTTACCAAAAAGGAAACTGAACGTCGGAAACGCCCCGCTTCTTGCGGGGTTTTTCTTTTGCCCTCATAAAGCCTGGCAACACCGCATAGACCTTATAAAAAAGCAGGCCGCTGGCCTTGACTTCAAGGAGGAGCAAAGGAATGGATTTTTTCAGCGTCAGCCGGGAGGAAGTCCTGGAAGCCCTGAGGACGGATCCCCACCGGGGTTTGAGCGGGGCGGAGTGCCAGCGCCGGCTGGGGAAATACGGAAGAAACGAATTGCAGACATCGAAAGGCCAGAGTCTTTTTCTGCGCTTTTTAAGCCAATTCCAGGACCTGATGGTACTGATCCTTTTGGCGGCAGCGGCGGTGTCTTTTGCCGTGTCGTGGGTCAAGGGGGACGGGGAATATGTGGATTCCCTCATCATCCTGGCCATCGTGGTTGTAAATGCGGTGATCGGCACGGTCCAGGAGCTGCGGGCGGATAAAGCCATCGAAGCGCTGAAAAAAATGTCCTCGCCTCACGCTCAGGTCCTCCGGGACGGGAAGCGTCAGAGAGTGGAGAGCTGGGAACTGGTGCCCGGCGACGTGGTGGTGCTCCAGGCGGGGGATCTTGTCCCGGCTGACCTGCGTCTGCTGCGCAGTGTGGAGCTGAAAGCGGAGGAGTCTGCCCTGACAGGGGAATCTGTCCCGTCGGA
Organism: Clostridium sp. CAG:1013; assembly: GCA_000432995.1. Lineage (GTDB taxonomy): Bacteria > Bacillota > Clostridia > Oscillospirales > Acutalibacteraceae > Acutalibacter. The sequence goes on along the minus strand of HF972617.1, from coordinate 3,974 downwards.
AAAGGACGCCGATGCCCGATGCCCCAAGAACGCGCCTCTGGGGGAGCGGAAGAACATGGTGTTTTCCTCCACAGGAGTGGCGTCCGGGGCGGGAGTGGGCGTGGTAACAGCCACGGGAATGGACACCGCTATGGGAAAGATCGCCCGTATGCTGGAAAACGAAAAGGCTCCCCAGACTCCCTTGCAGCAGCGGCTGAAACAAACGGGTAAAGTACTGGGAGCTGGGGTAGTGCTCATCTGCGGGGTGATCTTCTTGCTGGGGCTTCTCCAGCGGATGGAACCCCTGGAAATGTTCATGATCGCCATCAGTCTGGGGGTGGCGGCTATTCCCGAAGGCCTCACTGCCGTGGTGACCATCGTGCTTGCCATGGGCATCAAGCGTATGGCTCAGAAGCGAGCGATCGTCCGACACCTTCCTGCGGTGGAAACCCTGGGCAGCACTCAGGTGATCTGTTCTGACAAGACGGGAACCCTCACCCAGAACAAGATGACTGTAGTGGCTTTTTCCGGCCCCAGAGGGGAAGAGCGACTGGAAGGTGCTTTGCCCCAGTTTGCTTTGGAGTTGGCATCTTTGTGCAACAATTCTCAGGTGGTGGGAGGAACGCTCACTGGAGATCCAACGGAGACAGCCTTTCTCCGAGCCTGCAAACGGGAAAAGGAAACGCTGGAGAAGAAATTCCCCCGGGTGGGGGAGATCCCCTTTACCTCTGCACGGAAAATGATGACCACTGCCCATCGTCTGCCGGAGGGAGGGTATCGGATTATTTCCAAAGGGGCGCCGGATGTGCTCATTGCCCGGTGTACGGGAATGGTCCAGGGCAGGGGGAGCCAGCCTTTTACCGGTGCTATGAAAGCAAAGGTTCTTTCCGACAATACTGCATTGGCCCAGCGGGCATTGCGTGTGCTGGCGGTGGCCTATAAACATGTAACTACCCTGTCCGATGACGATCGGGAAACGGAAAGTGGTCTCATCTTCTGCGGTCTCATCGCCATGGAGGATCCGCCCCGGCCCGGGGTGAAAGAAGCGGTGGCCCAGTGCCAGCGGGCGGGTATCCTTCCGGTGATGATAACCGGGGACCACGCAGCCACGGCTTTAGCTATTGGAAAGCGGCTTGGCATGGCGGAAAACTCCTCTCAGGTGATGACAGGCCAAGAGCTGGATCGTTTGGACGATGGGGAACTGAGCAAAAAGATTTTTGACTATCGGGTTTTTGCTCGTGTGTCCCCGGAACACAAGGTGAAAATCGTCAAGGCCTTCCAGCGCCGAGGCATGGTGGTGGCCATGACTGGTGACGGGGTCAACGACGCCCCCGCCTTGAAAAGCGCGGATATCGGCTGCGCCATGGGAAAGAACGGCACGGAAGTAGCCCAATCCGCAGCGGATATGGTCCTCACGGACGACGATTTCTCCACTATCGTGGCGGCGGTACGAGAGGGGAGAGGTATCTATCAGAATATCCGCAAGACGATCCATTTTCTGCTCTCCTGCAATATCGGGGAGATCCTGGTGGTGTTCGTGGCGTTTCTGTTGCGGGTACCTACACCCCTGCTGGCGATCCAACTTTTGTGGGTAAACCTTGTTACCGATTCCTTCCCCGCTTTGGCTCTGGGAGTGGACCCCATCCAGAAGGACGTGATGAATGCTCCGCCCCACAAGCGGGAAGAGGGGATCTTTTCCGGGGGTATGGGTTTTTCCGTGGCGGTGGAAGGCTGCCTGGTCGGAGCGCTGGCTCTGCTGGCCTACACCCTAGGGCGAGTCTTTTTCGACGCGGATCCTACCCAGCCGGTAGTAGGACGCACGATGGCTTTCTGTGTGCTCAGCCTTTCCCAGCTAGTCCACAGTTTCAATATGCGCTCGGAACGGTCCGTACTGCGGCTAGGGCTGTTCTCCAACCGGAAGCTGGTCATGGCCTGCGGATTCTGCGCTCTGTTGATGGTCAGCGTGGTGTTGTGCCCGCCCTTAGCAGCCTTGTTCAAGACCATTTCTTTGACAGCTTTCCAGTGGCTTCTAGTAGGAGCTTTGTCGTTGTGTCCGCTGTTGGTGGTGGAGGGGGAAAAGCTCCTGATGGCTCGCCTGACTCCGAAAAAAAGAAAACGCACTTGAGGTATCAAAAAGGGAGAGCATTTTGCTCTCCCTTTTTAAATTTTATTCTTTGTATGCTGCTTTCATCATGGCGATCTCCCTGGCATAACCCTCCAAGTCGTTGGGGGTTTCCAGGTAGAAGGGCAGATCCCGCAAAGCCGGGTGGTTTACAATGCGTTCCAGGGCCTCCATGCCCAGGGTGCCTTCTCCCAGTTTTTGGTGCCGATCCTTGTGGCTGCCCAGGGGGTTCATGGAATCATTTAGGTGGATGGCCTTCAGCCGCCTCAGCCCGATGACTCTGTCGAATTTCTCCAATACTCCATCCAGGTCATTTACCACGTCGTAGCCTCCGTCGGACACGTGGCAGGTATCCAGACAGACCCCCAGTTTGTCTGAAAGCTCCACCTGATCAATGATTGCACGAAGTTCCTCAAAGCTGCGACCTACTTCGGAGCCCTTGCCTGCCATAGTCTCCAGCAGCACGGTGGTGTTAAGTTCAGGAGTGAGGATCGCGTTTAAATGTTCCGCAATCAGCTGAATCCCTTTTTCGGCTCCCTGCTTCACGTGGCTGCCGGGATGAAAATTGTACATGGTCCCGGGGATATGTTCCAGCCGGGAAAGGTCGTCGGCCATGGTTTCCCGAGCGAAGGTCCGTAAACCTTCGTCGGCGGCGCAGGCGTTCAGGGTGTAGGGAGCGTGTGCCAGAATGGGGAACAGCCCCTGCTCTTTGGCGAAGGCATTATACGCGGCTATATCCTCCAAGTCAAGAGGTTTGGCCTTGCCGCCCCGCGGATTTCTGGTAAAGAATTGAAAAGTGTTGGCACCGATTTTCACCGCTTCCTTGCCCATGGCCAGATAGCCTTTGGAGCTGGAAAGGTGGCATCCTATTTTCAGCATGGTGGCGGTATCTCCTTTCTTTTGGGTGCGGTGAGCCGGAAACTTTCCAAAAGCATGTTCTGGATCTCTTCCGGGGGCACCGTTCCGTCTAACACGATGGTGTTCCAATGTTCCTTGTTCATGTGATAGCCCGGCGTTACGGAAGGGTAGGTGTCTCGCCAGAATTCCCGCCATTCCGGGCTGCATTTTACATTTACTTGAATACGCCCCTGCCGCTCATAGATAAAAGCAAAACCTTTCCGGTTCCCCCAGTGGCGCATGACGGTCCAGTTATCGTCGTGAAAAGGGTAGTCCTCCACCACGGCGGGAGAAAGACTTTTGCAAAAGTCGATGACAGTTTCCCGTTTGGTCCAGTCCTGGCTGTTGTCTGTCCCGTTCATGATTTACCTCTCGAATGGCCACAGGTAGGACAAATGGGTGATCCAATTTGGAGAAGGCTACCGCAGTTGGAACAAGTCCATTTGATTTCTTCCTCGGCAAGAAAAAGATCAATGCCTTCTCGCTGAATGGCTAGCAGATTTTCGATAATGCTGAGAGTTCCCTTGGTTTTCTCCGAGTAACGCCGGTCCAACTGCTTCAGACGGCGGCAGGGGAATTTTGCACACCCTACGCACAGAGGTGGGTCGGTCCAGCGGCTTTGAGAACAATTTTTGATTACGCAGATCTGACTCTTTCTTGTGGTGCGAATCATACAGCCTTTACATGGATCCTTTTTCTTTTGATACATTCCACAGACAAGGCAGTTGATCCCGCAGGGAGCAATCAGTGTTTTTTCCATTCAATGGACCTCTTTTTCATAACGGCAGTAAACGCATGGCAATAATCGAAATTTTCCAGGCTCATTTCCAAACGCATCTGCATGGAAGAGGCTTTTCTCGCCGGGAGTCCCACAACGGATATTATTGACGCACGAGCAGCGCTACCGTCTCGACAGTTGTTTCAGTTTCCAAGGGAAGTTCTTTCACTTCCTCGCCATCAACAGGCACAGGGAAAT
>HF972616.1 GCA_000432995.1 Clostridium sp. CAG:1013 | reverse complement strand
CGATCACCCGGCGCAATCGCCCGGATCTGTGGGAACGGGCAGAGCTTACAAAGGAGGACCGCAGACTGCTGGAAACACTGGACGATCCTCCAAAAATGTAGGGGATTGTATATCCTGCGGGAAATATTCCTATGCTCTTCACGAAAGACAAACACAGTATGTGGTGTAAGAGAGGGGCGGTCGGAGACACAATGGGCAAAAAGTTTTCCACATTGCCAACAAGGTGCACAAATAAACGGCGAAAAAAGCGGCGCTGGGCTGTTCAGGAATCCAAAATTCGGGAATCCATGTTGACGGCGGCAGGAAATATGCTATAATGAATTTAAATTCCAAATACTTTGCGCCCATTAGACCTATTTTTTGCGGTGGCAGAAAAACCCTTTTATAAATTTTGTAGGAGAGTGAATTTGCATGTGTGCTAAAGAAGTATTGGTCCAGAATCAGGTTGGCCTTCACGCCCGTCCGGCTACTTTCTTCATCCAGAAGGCAAACGAGTTCAAGTCCTCCATCTGGGTCGAGAAGGAGGAGAGAAGGGTCAATGCAAAGAGCCTTCTCGGTGTGCTGAGCCTCGGTATCGTGGGTGGCGTTTCCATCCGCATCATTGCCGACGGCGCTGATGAGGAGCAGGCTGTGGACGCCCTGGTGGAGCTGGTCAATTCCGGTTTTGCCGAGTAAGAGCGTTTTGTTTCATACAGGCAGATTGAAGCTGAAGGCACCGCGTAAAAGCGGTGCTTTTTTCATAACAGGAGGGCGGTGAGAAGATGGACCCGAATGAAAAGAAAAAAGAACTTCGCCGCAAGGCCATGAAGCTCCCCCTGAGCCCCGGAGTGTATCTGATGCACGACAAGAGCGGGGAGATCATCTATATCGGCAAGGCCAAGGCTCTCAAGAACCGAGTGAGTCAGTATTTCGGCTCGGAGAAGAACCATGACAACAAAGTGCGCCGCATGGTGGCCAATGTGGATTGGTTCGAGTATATCGTCACCGACAGCGAGTTTGAGGCCCTGGTGCTGGAAAGCAGCCTCATCAAGCAGAATCAACCGAAATACAACATCCTGTTGAAAGATGACAAGGGGTACAGCTATGTTCGGGTGAGCTCCGGTCCCTGGCCTCGGATCACCGAGGTGAAAAAAGTGGAGGACGACGGCGCCAAATACATTGGTCCCTATATGAGTTCCTGGTCTATCAAACAGACCATCGATTCCGCCCGGAAGATCTTCAAACTTCCCGACTGCAACCGAAAGTTCCCTCAGGATTTCGGAAAAGGCCGCCCCTGCCTGAACTATTACATCAAGCAGTGCTGTGCTCCCTGCCGGGGGAAGATCACGGAAGAGGAGTACAACGAGGCCTTTCAGGAAGCCCTGGACTTTATTAAGGGAGGCAGTTCCACTTCGGTCAAAACCTTGACGGAAAAGATGGAGCAGGCTGCCGAGAATCTGGAGTTCGAGCTGGCCGCCCGGCTCCGAGACAGGATCAACGCCATTGCCAGCATGAAGGCACGGCAGAAGGTGGTGGCCAGCCGGGTGGAGGAGCAGGACGTGTTCGCTCTGGCCCAGGGAGACACCCACACCGCCTTTGAGGTGTTCCGCTTCACCGGGAACAAACTCAGCGATCGGGAGAGTTTCCTCACGGAAGGCCTGGAGCCGGACGCGGAGGCCCGGTCCGAGTTTCTGCGGCAGTACTATGCCATTCGTGACAGAGTGCCGCCTCTGATTGTCCTGGACGGTGAGATCGAGGACGAGGAGCTTTTGACCCGCTGGCTCTCGGAGC
>HF972615.1 GCA_000432995.1 Clostridium sp. CAG:1013 | reverse complement strand
AGCCGGAACTGCCGTTCCGCGGAACAGAAGTGAGAACTGGTCACCGCCAGGGCTTTCCCCGCCGCGCCGCTCTCCACCAGAATGGAAGCCATCAGCAGGGTCTGGGCCATGGTGGAGCAAGCCCCGTACTGGCCCAAAAAGGGAATCTGGAAATCCATCAGCCCAAAGGTGGAGGAGATGCATTGGTTCAGCAAATCCCCCGCCAGGATGAAATCCACTCCTTCCGGTCCCAAGCCCGCCTTTTCCAAAGCGATGGAGACCGCCTCCTTTTGCAGCTGAGCTTCCGCCTTTTCCCAGCTGTCTGCTTGCAGGGTGGTGTCGCCAAAGGTCTGGTCGAACTGATCTCCCAAAGGTCCTTCCGCTTCCTTTTTTCCTCCCACGGCAGCGTGGCTGAGGATGGAGGGCGGACGGTCAAATTCCAAGGTGCTTTTACCCATGCGTCTCATAGGGCCACCTCACAACAGGGACAGGCCGAAGAGGATCAGCCCGTACACCACGGAAGCGGTGACGCCGAACACCAACACCGGTCCCGCCACAGTAAACAGCTTGGCCCCCAGGCCGGTGACAAAGCCTTCGCTTTTGAATTCCAGAGCGGGAGACACCATGGAATTGGCAAACCCTGTGATGGGCACCAAAGTGCCTGCGCCAGCGTGCTTGGCGATCCTGTCGTAGAACCCCAGAGCGGTGAGCAGAGCGGAGAGAAAGATCAGGCTGATGGACACCCCGGTGCGGGCTTCCAGAAGTTCCAGCCCCAGGCTTTGATACAGATTACACAGGATCTGGCCCAAAGTGCAGATGGACCCGCCAAACAAAAAGGCCAGCAGACAGTTTTTTCCCACGGTGGTAGGCGGCGAGGCCTTTTCCACCCGGTGTTTGTATTCCTCTTTGGAAAACAGCTTCATAGAAAGATCCCCCTTTGCCGTTTTTCTCTAGTCTGGCAAATAGGGGTGAAAATTATTCCAAAACATAAAAACCGGGACCCAAACCGCTTTCAAAGCGTCGGGTCCCGGTCATTTTTCATTCAATTTATCACAGCTTTTGGAACAGGTTTTCCAGAAAAGCGTCTGCCAACGGCAGCCACAGCTGGAAATTGGGATACTTTGCTTTGCCGCCTGTGACCAGCGGAGCTCCCGCCTGGCCGTGAGGCACTCCGGCAAAGGTGTGGACCTCCACTTCCACCCCATGGGCCAGCAGATCATGGACCGTGGCGTTCAGGTTGTCCATGGCGCTGTCCTCCCGGCCCACAGCGAAAAAGGTGGGCGGGTACACCACGGTCTCATAGTCAAAGGGCTCCCCTACGAACCGGGGACCGTATACGCAGAGAAACGCGGCAGGAGTGGCGTCGATCTCATCCAGCTCATCAGGCTGGTAGGCGGGGAAAGCGTCTTTCACCGTCTGCTTCCCGGAAAAATACTGGATCAGCCCCTCCCCGGTAATACCTCCGTTGGAGAATCCGGCAAAGGCCACCTTCTTGGGATCAATGCCGTACCGGACGGCGTTTTTCCGCACATAGCGCACCGCTCTGGCAGCGTCTACCCCGGCTTCTTTTTGGGTCCAGGGATTGTGGTTGGTCCGGTTCAGCAGCAGGAAAGAGTGATACCCCATGGCGTTGAAATCCCGGGCGCTCTGATAGCCTTCCAGCACGTTGGCGTCCCCATGGTCGCCTCCGGCGCAAAACACCACCGCCCCCTTGGGAGTTTCTCCCTCCGGCAGCAGCATCTCATAGAGGTAGGGTTTGAAATCCGGATTGTGGTTGTAGCGCAGATTGGAATTGTCCGTGTAATCTGTCTCGGTGGGCATGTTGCCCTCCTCCCACAGGTAGGTCCGAGGCGTGGGGTCTTCCAGCGGCTCCAAAGCCTCCAGCATCTCCCCCAGCTTGGCCACCTTGGTCCCGGTCTCCTCATCATAGGGACTCCACACGATGGACCGATACTGGTTCACCAGTTCCGCTACCTTGGGGATCGGGTAATTCAGGCAGTCCTCAAACACGGTGATGGCCCGATGCTTCAGGGGCCCCATGGCCCGGTGCACCGGCTCCTCTTTTTTCCACATCTCGTCAAAACGGCTCCAATCCGGCATGGCTCATTCTCCCTTTCTCTCAGTGTTTTCCCGTTTAAGCCTGCATCCGCTTCAAAGCGTTGCTCTTCAGGATATACCGCAGCACGTTGCAAGCGCCCCGCTGGAGCTCGGCCAAGGTCAGACCGTTCTCCTTTTCCAGGGAAGCCAGCACAGCACCGTCCACGCCGCCGGCAAAATCCACGCCGCCAGGCATCAGCACGTCCACCTGAGAGCGGACACGATAGGCGCTGTCCCACAGATCGGGGAAGTCGGGATCAACACTGGGACGCATCCACCAGTCGGTCATGACGCAGCCCTGGTAGTTCCACTCGCCACGGAGCACAGTGGTGCACAGGTCGTAGTTGTAGTGATCCCAAACACCGTTGATCTTGTTGTAGCTGGTCATGATGTTCTGGGGCTGGGCCTCGTCGATGCAGATCTTAAAGCCCTTCAGATAGATCTCCCGCAGAGCCCGCTGGGACAGGCGAGAGTCGTTGTATTCACGGTTGGTCTCCTGGTTGTTACAGGCAAAGTGCTTGGGGCAGGCGGAAACGCCGTTTTTCTGGAGGCCCCGCACCATGGCCGCGCCGATCTTACCGGTGACCACAGGGTCCTCAGAGAAATACTCAAAGTTACGGCCGCACAGGGGGTTCCGGTGGATGTTCATGCCAGGCCCCAGCAGCACGTCGCTGCCCTTCATGACCATTTCACGGCCATGGGACTGGTACATGTTCTCCACCAACTGGGGATTCCAGGTGCAGGCCAATGCGGTGCCGCAAGGCAGCAGAGAGCAGTAGAACTGCAGACGGATACCGGAGGGGCCGTCGGTGGTGGTAATGGGAGGCACGCCCATGGCCCGCAGGTTCTCGGTAATGCCGCCCATGACAGCGGCGTTGCCCTTGGCGCCCAAGGGGCTGTCCATGATCATGTCGCCCCGGCTGAGAGCTTCCAGATCCACAGGAGCGATCTGAGCCACAAAGTCCTCCATGGTGGCAAGGCCGCTGGCCACGTCCTGCAGCTTGATGCCCTTGTCGCCGGTGTAGGGGATCTCCTCGGGCAGGTTTTCCAAGATGCGGTCCTTCAGGGAACGGGTGGCCAGGGGTACGGGCTCGAAAGCCTTTTCCCCGTTCTTGTTCACCATGCGGTCAAAGGCCACCACGGGAGCGCAAACCTCCTGGAGCTGACGCAGCACCCGGAACTGAGGCACGTTGACACAGCCCTGCTTCTGGGCGGTGCGCACGTCGGTGCCCACAAAGACTTCATAGTCGCCGGCTTCCAGTACCCAGGCGTTCTTGCTGCCGGTAACACCGGAATCGTCGTAGCTTGCCAAGGTATCCAGAGAGAAGGCCAGATTCAAGGTCTGAGACTGACCAGGCTGGAGCAGCTTTGTCTTTTGGAAAGCGGTCAGTTCCCGAGCGGGCTTGCCCAGCAGACCCTGGGGAGCAGCGCCGTATACCTGAACCACTTCCTTACCGGCAAGCTCGCCGGTGTTCTTCACGGTTACCTTCACCCGGACGGTATCGCCGCAGGGCTTCACCTGGATGTTCTCCAAAGCAAAGGTGGTGTAGGACAGGCCGAATCCAAAGGGGAACTGGACGGCGTCCTTCTGGAAGGTCTCAAAGTAACGGTATCCCACGTAGATGTCCTCCACGTAGGTGTTCTCCTCCATGCCCAGGAAGGTGTCGGCACTGGGGTAATCCTCATAGCGGTAGGCGATGGTATCGGTGAGCTTGCCGCAGGGGTTCACCTTGCCGGTAAGCACGTCCGCCACAGCGTTGCCGCTTTCCATGCCGCCCTGCCACACATACAGAGCCGCGTCGATGGTATAATCCTCCAGCCAGGCCAGATCCATAACGCTGCCGGAGTCAATAAGCACCACAGTGTGAGCAAAAGCATTGGTCACCTGGGTGAGCATCTTCTTCTCGTCTTCGGTGAGGTAGAAGCTGCCGGGCTCCAAAGCGTTTTCACGGGATTCACCGGCGGCCCGGCCAATGACCACCACAGCGGTCTGGCAGCGGGCAGCGGCCTCCTTCACCTGAGCGTCTTCCAGAGGCATTTCCTCAAAGTACCGAGGCCAGTGAGCCCAGAAACCCATGTTGGGCACGTTCTCAGCGCTCCACTTAGCGTAGATAGCCGCCAGTTCCTCATCCACCTGGACGCCGGCATTTTGCAGGCCTTCCATCAGGTTGACGGTGTAGGGCGGGTTCACGTCGCCGCCGGAACCGTAGCCCACATAGAACCAATCCAACTGTACCCGGCCGAACACAGCCACAGGTTCACCCTGCTTCAAGGGCAGAGCGTTATTCTGGTTTTTCAGCAGCACAGCGCCCTCCGCGGCGGCAGCGCGGCACAGAGCGGGCATATGCTCCTCAATGATCTTCTCGCCGAAAACCGGCTTGTGCATTTCCTGAGCCAGCTGCTCCCGCAGCTCCTGAGGGATATCTTCCAGGGAAAAATTTTCATTCATGGGAAAAACCTCCTCACTTTTTTTCCATCTTACAATGATTAGACCCCATCCGTCAATAGATTGTTGGAAATACCGGAAATTTTTTCAAAATGTATCCCTCATTTTCTGGCAAAAAAGCAAGAAATCCGCCTGATTTCACCTCCTAAGCACAAGGCTTTTCCCCTATTGCCAAACCAGATTTCGGACTCTCCTTTCACCAGTCTCAAAAAGCAAAAAAGAAGGATATGGAAGGGTCGCAAAACCATCCCATATCCTGGTTTTCTATTCAGGTGCGAAACGCAGCACCTGACTCGCTTTCAAATTAAATCGCTAGTGGAATTTGGATCAATCGGGCTTTTTTGGCTTCATGCTCCAAAACACCACGTTCATCAGGATAACAATCAGCAAAACAACGGCCATTGCCACCCAGAATCCCAGATTGACCCCTAAAACGGAAGTAGTTCCAAACAAATTCGTCCAAACACTTGTCCAATTCATGATAAAACGCCTCCCATCTTAAAGAAGTTCGCCGTAATGCCGTACATACGCCTTTTTCAGACTGGTTGCCAACACCATGTAGAGCAGAATACACGGAATCAGGTAGGCAAAATAAGCGGCGGGCAAGGCCACAAAGCCCAGCATGGCGCCAAAGGGCGTAAACGGAATGATCGTAAGTACTGTGATACCGGTCAGTGTCAACAGAGTCAGCGGAGCAGAGGCCCGGCTTTGAATAAAGGGCAGCTTGGGCGTACGGATCATATGGATGACAAGAGTCTGGCTCCACATGGATTCCACAAACCAGCCCGCCTGGAACAACCCGATATATTTTGCCTGCATCATGGCCAGTTCCGCTCCACTGAAATGGGCGGGCAAATCGTTGAACAGTACGCCTCCCGACACAAACAGCGGACAAAATACAAAGTACATAAACAAGTAGGTGGTGAAGTCAAAGATGGAGCTGGTGGGCCCAATCCAAATCATGAAGTTACCCACGCTTGACGCGTCCCACTTCCGGGGCTTTGCGATAAATTCCTCGTCCACATTGTCCCAGGGAATCGCCGTACAGGACAAATCGTAGATCAGGTTCAGGAAAATCAGATGCACGCTCATCATGGGCAGGAACGGCAGCAGCGCCGAGGCAGCCAACACGGAAAACATATTGCCAAAGTTGGAGGAAGCGGTCATCTTGATATACTTGATCATATTGGCATAAGTCTTGCGGCCTTCGATGATGCCTTGCTCCAACACCATCAAGTCTTTTTCCAGCAGAATAATGTCCGCCGATTCCTTTGCTACATCCACCGCGGTATCCACAGAGATGCCGATATCAGCGGACTTCATGGCGGCAGCGTCATTGATGCCGTCCCCCATAAAGCCGACAGTGTGGCCGTTTTCCCGAAGGACGGATACGACACGCGCCTTCTGATCTGGGGTCAGCTTGGCAAAAACATCGGTGGATTCCGCCACTTTAGCCAATTCTTCATCACTCATGTGTTCCAGGTCAGACCCTAGCAGCATATTCCGCACCTTCAACCCCACCTGCTTGCAGATGGTGCGGGTAACCTTATCGTTATCCCCGGTTAGGATTTTGGTGGTTACTCCATGGTCCTTCAAGGCTTGAATGGCATCCGCAGTGGATTCCTTTGGCGGATCAAGGAAAGCCAGATAGCCAATTAACACCATATCGCACTCATCTTTCACACCAAATGTGCATACCGGAGACGGGTTGCTTTTTTGCGCGATGGCAAGCACGCGAAACCCCTTATCATTGAGTTCGTCCACCGTTTGAAGAATGCGGTGGCGCACTTCATCCGTCAGCGGCTGAACATTGCCGTCATACTCTGCGAAGGAGCAAATCGACAGCATTTCCTCCACAGCGCCTTTGGTCACCATCTGTGTTTTCCCGGTTTTATCCTGCACAACTGTGGTCAGACGACGACGGGTAAAATCGAAGGGAATCTCATCTACTTTGATGTAGTGTTCTGACAGATCCACCAGCCGAGGGTCCTCGGCTTCTGCCTCCTCGGTCTTACGAATGATGGCCAGATCCATGAGATTCTTATAGCCGGTCTGAAAATAGCTGTTGAGATAGGCGTGACGCAGAACTCGGGTGTCGTCTTCCCCATTGACGTTCAAGTGATATTCCAGGACCACCTGATCCTGCGTTAAGGTTCCGGTTTTATCTGTGCAGAGGATGTCGATTGCTCCAAAATTCTGGATCGAGTTTAGGTTTTTGACAATCGTCTGCTTTTTGCTCATGGACACCGCACCTTTGGCAAGACAGGTTGTCACAATCATGGGAAGCATCTCCGGGGTCAGGCCCACCGCAATAGAGATGCCAAACAGGAAAGCATCCAACCAATCTCCCTTGGTGATACCGTTGATGAAAAATACCAGCGGCACCATCACCAGCATAAAGCGAATCAGAACCCACGAAACCGCATTTACTCCTTTGGTAAAACTGGTTTCGACCGCATCTCCTGCAACGGCAGACGCCATAGAGCCGAAGAGAGTATTATCCCCTACACAAACTGCCACGGCAGTGGCGCTGCCTGAAACCACATTGCTTCCCATAAAGGCAATGTTCGAATACTCAGTGACACTTTCCTTTTCTTCGCTTACATGGGGAGTTTTCTCCACAGGTTCACTCTCCCCTGTAAGGCTGGCTTGGCTGATAAACAGATCCTTCGCCTCCAAAATACGCACATCAGCCGGGACCATATCCCCGGTGGAAAGATGTACTATATCACCCACAACCAATTCATCCATGGGGATTTCCACTTTTTCCTGATTTTTCCGGGTGACCGTACAGGTGGTGGTGATCATAGCCAGAAGCTTTTCCGCAGCATTGCCGCTTCTGGATTCCTGTACAAAGCGGAGTGTACCGGAAATTATGACCATGGTTAGGATAATCACCACGGTTAGGCAGTCAAAATCCTCCGGCGCACTGTCAAAAAGAGAAAAATAGGGAAAAACCATATCGGTCATTGTGGAGACAAGCGCCAGACAAAACAGGATGGCGGTAAAGGGATTCACAAATGCATCTACCAGTCGTTTTGCCAAAGATTTTTTCTTCTCATGGGTCACTTTATTGCTGCCGTATTTTCCTCGACTTGTGGATACGTCATCCGTATCAAGACCACAAAGTGTGGTGTGCAGATCTAGTAAAACACCTTTCATGGGATTAGTTGCCGCATGCTGAAGGCGGCGATTCTGCTCATCGCGGATCACTGCCTTTTCCGCAGTCTGACGAACAGAAATGCGATTTTCCTTCTTGTTCATTGTTATATACCTCCTTGAATCTAATCAAGGCAATACAGTCAACAGGGACATGGAACTCCATTGCCCATATTCTGTACTGACCTTTGCGGACTGCCGTCAGAGTCCATGCCATTCACCTCTTTTTCTCAGAAATATCTATGTAAACCGCAGTGCGGATCATTTGTTGTAATAACGATCGCTTTTCGTTATATACCAGACATCAAATCCCGCGATGAATAGCCATAGAATCATAGAAACAACAAACCAGGGATTCTCAAATCCCGCCCACAATCCTTTCAGCAAAAAAATAACACCGCTCAAAATCATCATCTCACCAATATTGCGGCAAAGGGGTTGGATCCTGATTTTATCTTTTTCTTGCTGGGGCATAGCTTTCCATGCGGCAAGGTGGATATGACCTTTGCCCAAAGCAAACAGAATCCCAGCTGCAATAAAAATGACTCCAAAAAACACACAAGTGAAATTCATTCTTCTTCCTCCATATTCGTATTCTTAAAAGCAATCCAGTTCTCACATTTCTCTCCCTTGGTCCTGAACCAGTATAAAAAAATCGCAAGAAAGATCACATGGTCAAAACCTTGCGATTTTCTTGCGATTTGGTAAGAATTTAAGACGAAAGCCTGTCGTTGAATTTATAGCCGATCCCCCAAATGGTCAGGATGTATTCTGGCGAATCCGGGTTGGGCTCTATTTTCTTTCGCAGTTTTCGGATAAACGCCATAATATTACTATCATCAAGTAAGTAATCATTATCCCACACAGCCTGGTAAATCTGCTCCTTTGTAAATACCTCTCCCCGATTGCGAGCCAAAAAACATAAAATATCAAACTCTTTGGGGGTTAATGAAATTTCCACTCCATCCCGACTTACTCTGCGCAATCTCAAATCAATGGAAAGCGCGCCGCAGCAGATGGTATTGCTTTCTGGAAATGGGACGAACCCCTCCTCCACCTCCAGCATAAGAGAACCCACATTGCCGTCCTTTAAATCCCTGAGACCTTCCATCAATTCTTTTGAGCTTGGAGTGGCCATTTCAGAAGTTCCAAGCTGCTCGAATAGCCATTTGACCAAAGAGGAATCCAAAGAGATAAAACCGATTCTTTTTTTCATTGCAGATTCCTCCTTTCTCAAAGCAGTTCATGATGCCGCCGGATATACCACCGCTTAGCCAATGTGACCCACAGCAGATACAATAAAACTGTAATTGCCAAAAAGGCAAAATAGACCGGGGGCAAAGCCGTCAATCCTATCAACTCGCCCATGGGGGTAAATGTGAGGAGTGTAAAGAACACGGTCCCCAGCAACGTAACCAGCATGACCGGGCGAGAAGGTCTGCTTTGAAGCAGGGGTACTTTTTGTGTGCGCAGCAGATGCAAGATCAGTATTTGCGTCCACATGGATTCCAAAAACCAGCCTGTTTGAAACAAAACAATAAAACGAGCCTGGTCATAGCTTTCCGTCAGAGAAGCAAACCCACCGCCGCAAATCGCAGGACACAAAACGAAAAACAAATACGCAAAAGTAATAATATCAAAAATGGAACTGTTCGGCCCAAAGAATCTCATGAAGCGGCCCAGCGTCCTGCCAGACCATTCCAACGGTTTCGCGCAAGCGGCCTCATCCACATGATCCCAAGGAAGAACAAGACACAAAATGTCATACAGAAGATTCAGCAGCAAAAGCTGCAAGGAAGTCATGGGGAAAAATGGCAAAAATACGCTGGCAATCACAATAGAGAGGATATTTCCGAAATTGGAGGAAGCGGTGATCTTGATATACTTTGACACGTTGGCAAAGGCTTTTCGGCCTTCCTTGATGCCTTCTTCCAGCACATTCAGATCCTTTTTCAGCAGGACAACGTCTGCCCCTTCTTTGACAGCCTCCGATGCCGTGTCTACAGAGATTCCCACATCTGACTCCACAATAGCTGGCAAATCGTTCATACCATCTCCTAAAAAGCCTACTGTGTGTCCGTTGGTTCTGAGTATCTGCACCACTTGAACTTTCTGTTTGGGCGACAGTTCTGAAAAGACAGTGGTATGCTCAACCTTCATGGGAATGTCGTTGTCCGTCAACTGCTCCAATTCTTCGCCCGTCAGAGTGTGTACCGTATCAATTCCCAATCTGCGACAGATGGAAACCGCAACATCTTGATTATCGCCAGTCAACACTCTCACGTCAACGTGGAGTTTTTGCAGTTTCTCTATGGCTGCAGCGGCGCTTTTTTTTGGCGCATCAAAAAATGCCAGATACCCCAGCAGTGTGAGACCGTTCTCATCTTCCCGAGATAACTTCGCCTGTTTCATGGGCCTATACGCCACAGCCAGAACTTTCATGCCGTCTTCCAGCATTTCATCTACAATGGCATGGACGCTGGTATTCCCATCGATGTCCATTTCACGGCGTTCACCTTTATATTCAATATAGCGGCAGCGGCGACACACTTCGTCGACGCTTCCTTTGATGATCAGCAGGTTTTCTTCATCGTGCCGGACAAGAACACTGGCAAATCTCCGCTCATGATCAAAAGGGAGTTCATCCAACTTTTGATGCTGCCTCTCCAGCTCCTGATACTGCATACCGCGCCCCGGCATTTCCTTACACTTGAGAATCGCATCATCCAAGTGATTTTTGACACCAGTATGATAGAGGCTGTTTAAGTACGCGAGATTTAAGACCTGTTGGCTCTCATTTCCTAGAATATCCATGTAATATTCCAAGGATATTTTGTCGCCAGTCAACGTTCCGGTTTTATCTACGCACAAAACATCCATGCTTCCAAATCCCTGCATGGCATTGATGTTTTTGACCACAGTTTGTTTTTTGCCCATAGCTGCGCTGCCTTTGGCAAGACAAGCATTAATGACCATGGGAAGCATCTCCGGAGTAAGACCCACGGCAACAGAAAGCGCGAATAGAAAGGCGGAAATCCAATCTCCCTTGGTGAGTCCGCAGGCTATAAATACAACTGGGATCAAAACCGCCATAAAGCGAATGAGCACCCACGCAATGGAATTCGCCCCTTGGTCAAAACCGTTCTTGACATGGGATTCCGCCGTTAAAAATCCCCCATAGACGGTATCCTTTCCAACAGCCAGTACAATGCCTTCACCCGTACCACCCGTGACCGATGATCCCATAAAAGCCAGATTGTTATAATCGGAATAGGAAAGAGCCTGTCCTGGGGAAAGGATATCTGCATTCTTCTCTAAGATTGCACTCTCTCCCGTAAGAACCGATTGGGAGATAAATAAATCCTTTGCCACGGTCAAACGAATATCCGCCGGGACACGGTCTCCGGCAACTAGGCGCACTTTGTCACCTACTACAAGTTCTGTTGAGGACATCTTCGTCCATCTACTATTCCTAAGCACCAACACAGTAGATGAAATCATCTTTGTCAAGCGATCCGCAATGCGTTTTGCTCGCAGCTCTTGAATAAAGCGCACAATACCGCCGATCAGCAACATACATAATGTGATAGCTGCGGTGGTGATATTACGGCTGAAATTTGATTCCAGCACCACATCGGTAAAAAACGAAATGACCGCCAGTAAAAACAAAATAACGGTAAATGGATTTATAAAAGCTCTCCTCAAACGATAGAGCACTGTATCCGATGCCCGACCAGACAATACATTCTTTCCGTATCGAACACGGCTTTCTTCTGCCTGTTCATCGTTGTAGCCTTGATCCGAAATATCAAAATCCCGATACAGCGTATCTGTATCCATATATGCATAGTCAAGTACACGCCCATGTATGGTACGGTCGCTTTTCATGTATCTCACCTCCGTTTGGTTGCCATAATCATAACATAGAACTGTACGATTCGTTCCATTAGAAATCTTGCTTTTTTCTTGTTTTGATAATCTAGAAACCCCGCACTTGCTAATCAAATATACCTTTGTCATTGTTTTAGACTTGAACACAGTGGGAATTTTCCGAAGATAAAATAGAAAAAGCGACCATCACAACTGTGACGATCGCGACTTGGGTCCAGCGTCACGCTAGTAGATGGGCTGGACGAAAACGAATCCATGCTGAAAACGTGGGCAACAAAAAAACGCGAACCCCAACTAAAGAGTGGAATTCGCGACTTGGGAGCGGCAACTTTCTTCTACTGACAGAACTAGAAAAAAAGAGACACTGTCTTAACGCGAGCAATAAAAAAAACGACCACCACAACCGTGATGATCGCGACTTGGGTCCAGCGTCGCGCTGGTGGAGCGGGCGAAGGGAATCGAACCCTCATATTCAGCTTGGGAAGCTGATGTTCTACCACTGAACTACGCCCGCACATTTTTCAGTGCTTAGATATTATAGCGCTTGAAAGCAAAAAAGTCAATGCGAGGATAGAAAAAACTTTCGGGAGCAGGAACAGGATGTTTTGTGAATATACTTCACACTACACTGCAAATTGTGTCGAATCGCTAGCTTTTTTGTCGAAGCTATTATATAATACATATCGCACTTGAAAAAGTGCTCCTTTTTTCGTGGTAGTGAGCCAGAGAATGGGATAAGCTAAAGGATATTATTTCATTCGGCTTCATAGGCATATCCACAAAAAGGAGAATGGGAGTTTTTCATGGCGAAAAGTTTCGGCGGAACCAATAGTTTTTTGGCAGACCGTTTGCGGCAGGCCCGATTAAAAGCGGGCTATTCCCAGCAAAACATTGCCGACGCTTTGAACATGAACCGCGCCACTTACACCTATTATGAAACGGGAAAAACTTCTCCGGATCCAACTACATTGGGCAAGATTGCGCGCATCTGCGGCGCACCCATTGAGTTCTTTTTCGAAGAGGAAGAGGAAAACGGTGCTCCGGTGATCCTCACAGATCGTGAGAGATGCCCCAAAAAGCCTTTCCCGAATCCCAGCACCATTGGGGAACTCTCCCCCGACGAAAAAAAGCTAATTGCTCTTCTTCGGGCGTCTCAGAACATCTCCGCGGAAGATACTGTGGATTGGGTGCGACGTCAGCTGGAAAATGGTCGTGGTGAATGAGAAAAGTTTTTTTCTTCGACAAGATTCCCTTCTTTTCGCACCAGAGTTAAGCTATACTGTGAGCTGACTTTTGGGACAGATTTAAAAGTTGATTACCGCTTTTGCGGTTCTCATATATATTCGCGCTCGTAGCTCAGCTGGATAGAGTGACAGACTCCGACGGTTCAGGCCGATTCAGTTGAGACATTCCGAAAAAGCCAGTGTTTATCCGCCTTTGCGGGATCGGCAGAAAGAAAAAGTCCTGCCGTTGACTACTGTTTGACTACTATTTTTCAAAAGGTTGACTACCGCCTCTGCGGTTTTCATATATATTTGCGCTCGTAGCTCAGCTGGATAGAGTGACAGACTCCGACTCTGTAGGCCGCTGGTTCGAATCCAGTCGGGCGCACCAGAAAAGCCAGGATCAAACGATCCTGGCTTTTCGTATATCTTCCTGAGATTTGTAGGAAAACGTAGTATTTCCGGGAACATATGATACAATGATATATAATGTGGAATGTAGGGCAGGTGCGATACATGACTCCGGAACAAAAGGCTCGTGAATCCATTGACAAACGGCTATTGCAGGCAGGATGGGTGCTCCAGGATATGACCCAGTTAAACCCGCAGGCAAGTCTAGGAGTAGCTGTACGGGAATTCCCCACCAGTACTGGGCCGGTAGATTATGGACTGTTCATAGAAGGAATCCCTGTGGGAGTTGTTGAGGCAAAAGCTAACGATAAAGGCGAGAATATCACTGTGGTAGAAACACAGTCCAGCCGCTATGCGGGTAGCACCTTTAAGTGGGTCAAGGCTGAATATCAAATCCGTTTTGCCTATGAAGCCACTGGGAAACTGACACGCTTTACGGATTATCACGACCAGAAATATCGCTCCCGCCGCATCTTCAGCCTTCACCGTCCTGAAAGCCTTCTCGCTTTGCTGAAGTCTGAGGATACTATCCGCAATCGTATGAAGCATTTTCCACCTTTTGATCCTACAGGCTTCCGCAGTTGTCAGATTACAGCTATTGAGAGCCTGGAGCAGTCCTTTGCACAAAATCGACCCAGAGCGTTGATTCAGATGGCCACCGGCGCGGGCAAGACTTTTACCGCCATTACGGCGGTATACCGCCTGCTGAAATACGCCAAGATCAACCGTGTACTTTTCCTGGTGGATACCAAGGGCCTGGGGGAACAGGCTGAGCGGGAATTTCTTGCCTACCGGCCTAATGATGACAACCGGTCTTTCTCCGAAATTTATGGGGTACGGCGGCTAAAAAGTTCTTATATTCCTCAGGATGTGCAGGTGTGTATTAGTACCATCCAGCGAATGTACTCCATTTTGAAGGGTGAGGAACTGGACGAGTCGGCGGAGGAGACATCTCTCAATGAGTTGACTTCAGCAGACCGTCAATTGTCTAAAGAGGTAGTCTACAACGAAAAGTACCCACCGGAGTTTTTTGATTGTATCATTATCGATGAGTGTCACCGCTCTATTTACAATGTTTGGCAACAGGTGCTGGACTATTTTGACGCTTTCCTTATTGGACTCACCGCTACGCCGGACAAGCGCACCTTTGCCTTTTTCAATGAGAATGTGGTTAGTGAATATTCTCGGGAGCAGGCCATTATCGACGGTGTCAATGTGGGTGAGGATATCTTCCTCATTGAAACCCAGGTGACCAAGAGCGGCGCCCACATCATGAAGCAGGTCATTGAGTGCCGTAACCGACTTTCGAGAGAAAAACGCTGGAAGCAGCTGGATGAGGATGTGGACTACAAGCCTACTCAGTTGGACCGGGATATTGTCAATCCAAGCCAGATCCGCATGGTGATTCGCACCTTCCGGGACAATCTGTTTACCACGCTGTTCCCGCGACGCAAAGAAGTTCCCAAAACCTTGATTTTTGCCAAAACCGACAGCCATGCCGACGACATCATCCAGATTGTCCGGGAGGAGTTCGGAGAGGGAAACGAATTTTGCAGAAAGATTACCTACTCTGCGGAAAATCCAGAGAGCGTGCTCAGTGAGTTCCGCAATGACTACAATCCTCGAATTGCTGTAACAGTGGATATGATTGCCACCGGCACCGATGTCAAGCCCATCGAGTGCCTGATCTTCATGCGGGATGTACGCAGTAAGAATTATTTTGAGCAGATGAAGGGCCGGGGTACTCGTACCCTCAGTAAGGACGATCTGCAAAAAGTGACCCCTTCGGCCACCGAGAACAAGGATCACTTCGTTATTGTGGATGCGGTGGGTGTCACTAAGTCTAAGAAGTCCGAAACCCGCACCCTGGAGCGCAAGCCCTCGGTTTCGCTGAAAGAGCTGATGATGACGGTAGCTTTGGGCGCTCGGGATGAGGATATCCTGACCTCTCTTGCCAACCGAGTGATCCGCCTCAACAGCCAGATGAGCTCCGGCGAACGGAAGGACTTTGCCCAGGTGGTGGGTGTTCCGGCCAGTCAGTTAGCTGAGGAACTGCTCAACGCCTTTGACGAGGATATTCTCACAGCCCAGGCACAGGAGAAGTTTCAGACCGAGGAGCCCACGGAAGAGCAACTGAAAATGGTGCAGCGAGAGGCGGCGACGCAGGCTGCCGCACCCCTCTGCCGTCCAGAGGTCCGGGACTTTATCGAGAATGTCCGCCGCAGCCATGAGCAAATCATCGACAATACCAACCCGGATACCCTGCTCTTTTCCGGGTTTGACGCCCAGAAGGAGGAAAACGCTGACCGGGTGATTCGGACCTTCCATGAGTTCATTGAGGAGAACAAGGATGAGATCATCGCCCTGCGCATCCTGTACAGCCAGGCCTATCAGGACCGGCCCATGGCCATTGAGAAGCTGAAAGCCCTCTATGAGAAACTGCGGAGCAAAGGCGTGACCATTGAGCGGCTGTGGGACTGCTATGCCATTAAGAAACCGGAAAAGGTCAAGGGAACGGGTACGCTGCGCCAGTTGGCTGACCTGGTATCCATCATCCGTTTTGAGATGGGCGAAGCGGAGGGTTTACAGCCCTTCGCTGATAAGGTAAACTATAACTTCCAGCAGTGGACTTTTCGCCGCAACGCCGGTGCGGTGCATTTTACCGCGGAACAGATGGAGTGGCTCCAGTTGGTGAAGGACCACATCGCCACCTCTCTGAGCATTCAGCCGGAGGACCTGGACCTAAACCCCTTTGACCGCAAGGGCGGCCTTGGGAGGTTCTATGAGGTGTTCGGAGAAGAGTACGAAGTAATTTTAATGGAAATGAATCGGGAATTGGTGGCGTGACTATGGATTATTATCGATATCGTTCTGGCTCGGAACTATCAATTAAAGAGTTAATATATGACGAAATCTATTTTGCTTCAGCAACCGAATGCAATGATCCGTATGAAGGAAAGATGTTTGCAATCCTTGGGAAAGATTCGGGATGTTGGGAGCGGCTGATTCATCTTGCAATTGATAAGTATCCGGGAATACAGAATTTCTCCTATATCTCCGATAGAATAGTTGATTTCTATTGGAGCAGAGCGCCTCTCTATGTAGACGAAGTATTGGAAACCGATAGAGCAGAATTTCTGAATTTGGCAAACAATGACTTTGAAAAACTCATCTACAGCCATCTACTTGAAATAATTAAAGAGTTTGTTCGTTTGTATATCCCCGCAGAAAAGTATTTTGTTTCTTTCTCAAAGAGAAATGATATTAGCTTGATGTGGGCGCATTACGCAAATAATCACCGTGGTTATTGTGCTATTTTTCGAGTGCCAGAAGGAAAAATAAAGCAAAACCCGACATGGGCAAAAAAGGTCATATCTCATCAAACGCCTAAATCGTTCTCGCCTCAAATGACTTCTTTCATTGATGAGGCTTTTCCGATTCGTGACATCGAATATTTGGATAAGCCGCATGATATCAATGGATTTATGTGTTTTCCTCCCGTTGTTATTGGTAAAGAAATATCCGAAGAAGAACGGCGTGCTTTTGTGGACGAACGCAGTGGTACTTATTTTCAGAAACACAAAGTCTGGGAATATGAAGAAGAGGCAAGAATTGTCCTTTCAAGTGGAATACCCTGGCTTTTGGGTGAAAGAACGTCGCTGTCTGAGCACCAAAGGCTATTTCATTACGACTCTACACAATTAACGGGTATTGTATTGGGCGCAAAAATGCCGCAGCCTCAAAGGAACAGAATAAAAGAGATTATTGCGGAAAAAGTTGACCACTGGTATTCGAATATTACAGAAGAAAGAATAATATCAGATTTTGTTTTATTTGAGGAGCGTTTGATGGAGACAAATCGAACGGTAGAAGTCATACCCAAAGAGATTTATAGCGCTTCTCAAATCATCAAAAGCGATGACCTTGCTTTTGATAAAATTTTTAAGGCGTGGCAAGATGGCGAAGCCATTCGCTTCCAAGGAAACAGGGCAGAAAAAGTAAAAATCATATAAATTGAGATGAGAAACGAATGTCTACTATACATAAGCTAAAAGATTGCTGCACAATAATTGCAGGGCAATCACCAGAATCGAAATACTATAATACCAACGGAGTTGGCATTCCATTTTTTCAAGGGAAGGCAGATTTTGGGGCCTTGTATCCTAATATAAGGACCTACTGTTCTCAACCGACTAAAATAGCTGAAAAAGATGATATCCTTTTATCTGTTCGAGCTCCTGTTGGTCCGACGAATCTATCTCCTGGAAAGGTATGTATTGGTCGTGGTTTAACAGCAATTCGTCCGGGCAGTAGTATTTGTTTGAAATACCTTTTGTACTTTTTCAGGTACTATGAGGCACAGTTACGGAAGTCAGGGACAGGAACAACTTTCAAAGCAATTACACAAAATGTCATTAAAAATATTGAGGTGCCTGTTCCCTCTCTTGATGAGCAGGAACGCACTGTCTCCAAAATTGAAGAGCTGTTTTCTAAACTGGATGCCAGCGTAGCGGAACTGCAAACCGCAAAGGAAAAGCTGAAGGTCTACCGCC
>HF972614.1 GCA_000432995.1 Clostridium sp. CAG:1013 | reverse complement strand
CGACAACTGGACCGGCACTGGCAAGGGCCAGGGCAATGGCAACGGCCAAGGAAATGGCAATGGTCAAGGTAACGGAAACGGCCGCCACATGGGCCGGAATTGGTAATATCAAGATATTTAAAAGATAGGATTTATTTTCATGCGGAGCGAAGAAGAGGTAACCAGAGCGATCCAGCGGTATTCCGATACAGTAAAACGGATCTGCTTGGTGCATTTGAAAAACAGCGCGGATACCGAGGACATATTTCAAAACGTGTTTTTGAAGTATGCCCTGAGCTCCGCTGTGTTTGAAAATCCAGAACATGAAAAAGCCTGGTTCATCCGGGTCACCATGAACGCCTGCAAGGACCTGCTAAAAAGCTTTTTCAGAAGCCGCACGGTTCCTTTGGATCAGGTGATAGAACAGGCCATTGACCCGGAGGACCAACGGAGTGAGGTGCTTCAAGCAGTCTTAAAACTGCCGGAAAAATACCGACGAGTGGTCTACCTTCACTACTATGAAGGCTATACGGCACCTCAGATCGGGAAATTGCTGAACAAGAACGTAAACACGATCTACACCTTGATGACACGAGCACGGCAGCTGCTGAAAAACGAACTGGGAGGTGAGTACGATGCGTCCTGACATTCGAGAGGCTTTTGATTCCATTCACGCGGAAGAAACGCTGAAAGATAACACCCGGCGATTCGTGATGGAAGAGCTGGAAAAACGGCAGAAAAAACAGCGCTCCATAGGATGGAAAATGGCCTACGCTGTGGCTGCTTGTCTGGTAGTATGCCTGGCACTGGTGGGCGGATATCATCTGTACTTCTCCCCCACCACCATCATCAGCATCGACGTGAATCCTTCCATTGAGCTGAGCGTCAACCGCTTTGACAAAGTAGTGGCTGTAGACGGCTGGAACGAAGACGGTACAGCTTTCGCGGAAACTCTGGACGTGATGTATCAGGATTATCAAGATGCCGTGGAAGAGATTTTGGAAAGCGATACCATCACCCAATGTCTTGCCAGGGATGAACTCCTCTCCGTCGCTGTAGTGGAGATCGACGAAACACAGGGCGAAGCTGTTTTGGAGTACGTGAGCCAGCGCACCGCCCAGCAGGAAAACACCTACTGTTACGGCGTTACCTCTGACGAAGTGGAAGAAGCCCACTCTCTTGGACTGTCCTACGGGAAATACAAGGTGTACGAGGAGATCGCCCAATACACCACCCATCTCTCCCCTGAGGAGGCAAACGACATGACAATGCGACAGCTGCGGGATTACCTCGCCCAGCTGCAAGGCCAAGAAGAAAGCTCTTCCGGACCTGAGGGAAGCTCTTCCCATCCGGGGAACGGAACCGGTCAAGGCGCCGGCAATGGACAAGGAAATGGCGCTGGAAATGGTCAAGGCTCAGGGATGGGTCAAGGCATACAAACGGGAAGCGGTTCCGGAAATGGACAGGGGTCCGTCGGCAAAGGAAAAGGGCAAGGCGGAGGACACCAGTACGGCAAACAAGACAATTCATAAAGCTTCACAGGGCTGTCGCCAATAGGTGGCGGCCCTTTTTCTTTTTGTGAAAGAATCGTCGGAGAACCGTTTCTTTTCCTGGAATCATTGTGGTATAATATCCGCAAGCACC
>HF972613.1:34263-46886 GCA_000432995.1 Clostridium sp. CAG:1013 | reverse complement strand
TTAGATTCTCCCAGAATGCTTATCTTTTGGTCTTTGGTTCGGAATAGTGTAGTGCTGGCGGTCTATCTCTTGTTTTCGGTTGCTTGCTTCCTTACCGTACATGAGCATTCGTACCAGGTAATAAGTTCCTTTTACTTCAAGGGGAACCCATGTTCCGGCATTCTCTTTTGAAAAGAAAACACCCTGATCAATGGCTTCTTGGATTTGAAGCACTATTTGTTTATCCAGAACGGAATTGCACCGAACAAAAGCATCTTTTTCTGGGATGTAGAGAAAAAAACTGTCGATATTATAGCTTGGAAGAGAAGTGTTAAAGTTATCTTGAATATGGTCTAAAGAGGCGAACCATTGGGTTGTGTTTTTCGGATTTTGGTCCAGCACTTTTATGTCATAATTCATATAAAGATAGTTGCTTAAAAAAGTATCCACCGAGTGAAGGTTCCGGTCCATTTGGTTGCTGTACATTCTCACCGTTCCCTGTACAGTGTCATAAACTTTGGAGCGTATGGATGCAACGGCAAAGTAATTGTTATAAGTGATTAGGATCGTCAGAGACAAGATCAAAAAGACAGAAATAGCAATCAGCCGCTGTTTGATAGTAAAATTTTGAGGTTTCATACAATACCCCCTCCCCCCAGTAAGACATCAGCATAAAACCTGTTGCATCCTATATACAAAAATACATTAATTTTTCTTTCAATTCAAGAAAAAATAGTTAAGCAACAGATTTGTGTTATCATTCAGCAGATTTGTTGTTTTCACGAAATGGGTTCCCTGATAAACTAACGACATAGACTTATTCCAAGGCCTTGGAACGTTGAGAAGAGACTTGTACACTGCAAAAGAGAAAGAGAGTGTGAAATGATGAAAAGAATAGTTGCGCTGTTGCTGGCGGGATTGCTGATCGCATCATTTGCGGCTTGTGGTTCTGAATCTAACAGTTCAAATTCAGCTCCTTCCGAAGGTTCCGATTCCGGTTCTTCTATCTCTGAGACGGCCCAGGAGGAAACTGGAGAAAAACAAAAGTTAGTTATGGCCTTTGCAACTTGGGTGGGCGCACTGCCTGATACCCAAGCGGTTCAAGACCAGATGAATGAAGTCTTGGCTGAAAAAGGGTTGGAAGTGGAGCTTCAGATTTCCGACTCCGGTTCCTATAAACAAAACATGACCTTGGCATTGTCCAGTGGCGAACCCATTGATGTTTTCAATACTTGGAACTGTGAGTATCCCAACCTGGTTCAGCAAGGTTATCTGGTAGACATGGAGGAAAACGACAATCTGAATACCAATGGTGAAGGAATTGTGGAAGCCATTGGCCAGGAGTATGTGGACGCGTGCCGAATCTCCGGGAAACTTTACGGCTTGCCCAATAACCGCGATTTTGCCATGGGACGTGGCTGTGTCGCCATTGGCACAGAGTATCTGGAAGGCATTGGGTATGAAGTGGATGAAGAGCAGGAGATTATTCCCACTACCATTGAAGAAATCAACGAGATCTATGCTCAGCTTCATGAGACTTACCCCGACTTGGAAGTTTACCGTCCTGTAACTGGATCCATGTTGCAGTTTTCCAACATTGACAATCTGGGCGGAAGTGTGTTTGGCGTTCTGGAAAACTATGGCGCTGAATTAAAGGTAGTCAATCTGTTTGAGACAGATTACTACAAGACATATTGCGAGCGGATGTACGACTACAATCAGAAAGGGTACATCAGTGCTGATGCCGCTACAGATACTACTTCCGTAGGTGAATTGACCAAAGCTGGTACTTTGATGTCTTATACCACTGGCGGCAAGCCCGGTATCAAAGTCCAGGAGACCAACCTGTGTGGCCGGCCTATGACGATCTTCCAGACCATGGACGACTATGTGTCTTCTGCGTCTGTGGCTTCTTGGACATGGTCTATCGGCATCACCACTTCTGACGCTGGAAAGTCCATGCAGCTTATCAAGGAATTCTATACCAATGAGGATCTGGCCAACTTGTTGTCTTGGGGTATTGAGGACCAGCACTACAAGGTGGAAGAAGATGGGCTGATCACCTACGCCGATGGTGTAGACGCTTCCACTTCCGGCTGGAATCACACCATGCAGTGGTTGATGCCGAACCAGTATATTACCCATGTATGGACCGGGAATGCACCGGACCTGTGGGAACAGACCGATACGTTCAACAAAGAAGCAAAACAGTCTTCCGCAATTGGTTTCTCTTTTGACACCACCAATGTGGCAACTGAAATCACCAGTGTGTCCAACGTATATCAGGAATTCCAAAAGAGCCTGGAATTTGGATATGTGGACCCGGCTACCGGCCTGGAAGAATTCAATGAGAAGATCAAGGCGGCTGGTCTGGATAAGATCATTGAGGAAAAGCAGAAGCAGCTTGACGCTTGGGCACAGACCAAATAAAAATGTTGTCCAGAGGCCGGAACACCATGTTCCGGCTTCTGTTTTAAGAAAAGCAAAGGAGTGACAATGGTGACACTTGTTCAGGGCAAATCATCCTTAAAGAAAAAAACAGCCCTATTCCGCCGGTGTATTCCCATTTATTTGATTATGCTTCCCGGTTTGATTTACTTATTTATAAATAACTACATGCCATTACCGGGATTGGCCATTGCGTTCAAACAGTATAACGCTGGAGCAGGAATCTGGGGAAGTAAATGGATCGGCTTCAAAAATTTCGAGTATCTTTTTAAGACCACAGACGCTTGGATTATCACAAGAAATACCATCCTTTACAATATGGCGTTTATCATCGTCAACACGTTTATGGCGATTTTAGTGGCCATCATTTTGAGTGAGATGGAAGGAAAAAGCAGAAAGGTATATCAAAGTTCCATTTTGCTTCCCAATCTTCTCTCCACTGTAATTATTGGATATCTGGTATTTGCCTTTCTCAGCACGGAAAGCGGTTTTGTAAACAAGCAGATCCTGCCCGCTTTTGGGGCAGAGCCTATTTCCTGGTACAGCGAGCCCTCCTACTGGCCGTTTATCTTGGTATTTGTCAATGCCTGGAGAATGGTGGGTTACAACTGTATTATTTATCTTGCAACGATTATGGGGTTTGATAGAGCCTATTATGAGGCGGCGGTAATTGACGGCGCAAGCAAATGGAAGCAGATTAAGCTGATTACGCTTCCCATGCTGAAGCCAACCATTATCATGCTGACCTTAATGGCAATCAGTCGAATTTTCTATTCGGATTTTGGATTGTTCTACCAAGTGCCTATGAATCAGGGCGCATTGTATTCTACTACCAATACCATCGATACCTATGTGTATCGCGGACTGCTTCAGCTTGGCAATATTTCTATGTCTGCCGCAGCAGGTGTTTACCAATCGATTGTGGGATTTATTCTAGTGCTGGGTTCTAACGCGTTGGTCCGCAAGATCGACCGGGACAGCGCCTTGATTTAGGAGGAGAAAAATGAAAACGAAAGAAGAAAAAGTATTTTCTGTTTTTTCCCATGTATTTATGGTAATTCTCAGCTTGCTGGCCATAATCCCCATGATTCTGATGACGATCGCATCATTTACGGATAACACCACTTTATTGAAAAATGGATATTCCTTTTTCCCAGAAAAGTGGAGTACCTATGCTTACGAATGGATCATGACTTCAAATGGCGGAATGATTTTAAACGCCTATGGAGTTTCCTTTGTACTGACGGTTGTGGGTGTGTCTGTCAGCCTGACGATTACTACTTGTTTAGCTTACGGTTTGGCAAAAAAACAGCTTCCATTCCGGGGGATTTTGACTTTTTACGTATTTTTCACCATGCTGTTTAATGGCGGTTTGGTCCCTACTTATATTAATTACACCACCATTTTCCATATCAAAGATACATTCTTTGGTTTGTTAATTCCCAATTTGTTGATGAACGCATTCAATGTTCTCTTGATGAAAAGTTATTTCACTACCAATGTTCCCGAGGAAATTCTGGAGGCAGCTTACATTGATGGAGCAGGTGAAATCCGCACTATGTTTTCTGTAGCACTCCCTATGGCCAAACCTATTCTTGCCACTATTGCCATGTTTGTAGGACTTGCATATTGGAACGATTGGGCCAACGGTTATGTGTATATCGTAAAGCGGACAGACCTGTTCAGCATTCAGAATCTGTTGAATCGACTCATGCAGAACATTCAAGCGCTGGTTCAAAACGCCTCCAATACCAGTGCGGTAAACGAAGGCTTGTCCAAGATTCCTTCCGCCACAGTTCGTATGGCAATGGCTACTCTGGGCGTGTTGCCTATTGTGGTGATCTATCCTTTTATTCAGAAGAACTTTGTAAAAGGCATTACATTAGGTGGCGTGAAAGGCTAAAATTGGTTTGCGTCGATGTAACCCAGACAAATCGCATCTGCCATTAAAATTGACAAATGAACGGACTAGCGAAACACAAAGAATAAGAGGTGCGGATACATGAGCAAGGTATTATTCATAGGTGCTCCAGGAAACATTTCTGCCAGCACGATTCAAGATTTGTTCGAGCAGGGCCATTCTTTATTCGCGTTGACTCACTACAAAACAAATCTTGAAGCATACAAGGATAAGGTGACATTTTTCTTTGGGGATAGGGACTGCATGGAGGACCTGACCCACGCCAGAGATGTCGCGAAAGCTGAAATCGTGATTGATTTTTCCTGCTTTCTTCCAGAACAGGCGCAAATGGCAGTAGACGTATTTCAGGGTACGGTGGAACAATATATTTTTGTAAGCACAGTGGACGTGTACGGATATCCTCTCAGTCAGCTTCCAATGCCTGAAAACGGCTCATGGAACGCTCCAAACTGTTCATATGCCGCCAACAAGGTGCAGTGTGAAATGGTATTTCGGAATGTTGGGCAGGAAAGACTACCTCTTACCATTGTGCGCCCAGCCTATTCCATGGGAAATCGTTTTCTACTGACCGCATTGTCTCGAGGAGGAGGTTATACACTGATTCCCAGGCTTCGCCAAGGAAAGCCGATTTTTTCACCCGGGGACGGCACCGCATTGATCCATGCAGGGAATGGATTTAATACCGGGAGAATGATCGCCTGCATAGCTGGGGATTCTCGTTGCGTCGGAGAAGATTTTACCTTGGCCCATGACAAAATCGGTTCCTACGATGATTATATTACATTGGTAGCTGACCTTCTCGGTGTAAAACCTAATTTTGTCCATATTCCCACCGACTTTGTTTATGCGCAGAAACTGGATGGAATAGACACTGTCCTGCTAAATGATTTGACACGCTACAATGTGTACTTTGACATCAGCAAGTTCCGAAGGTTCTTTCCAGAATTTCAATGGACAAAATCTTTACGCCAATCCATGAAGGAGTACATCGAATTCAATGAGGGAAATTGGAAGGAGCCATCCAGCCTGGATTTGGAAGCTCTACTAATTCAGGCGTATCTCAGATAACGCCACTGAACTACTGAGTCACAACAGCAGCCCCCAGCAGCTGGTTGCCATTTGTCGAGTTGCAGTCGACCTGAAACAGAATGAAACACGATACTAATTTAGGTTTCTTCAGGAGCAAAAGAATTAGGTAGAACGGAATTTCAAAAGTAATTGTGCTTAAGATAGCAAACATAACCAAATCGAAAAGGCCCCGGAATTCCGGGGCCTTTTCACATTTCAGGGACAACAAAAGTCACCACATATTTACATGTCACAAAAGATTCCGCCTAAACCTTACTCCTGGTCATTGGCAATGGCTTTTACACCGTCCCAATCTTCCGCGGCTACTTCTGGAAGATCGCCGGGTCTGAAGCCGTTGCCATGGATCTCGCCACAATCTGAAGCGATTACAAAGGCTCTCTCGTCAACCTCTGTAGCGATGGTTTTCAGCTTGAAATAATCCCTGCTTTTTATAGCGATCACTAAAACGTTATTGGGCATCCCCGTATATGCACCCCGGCCATTTAAAATGGTAACGCCGCGATGACACTCAAGGATCACCCTGCGGGCGATTTCCTGGCCTTTTTTTGAGATCAGAAAAATCACCTTGCCATTTCCTTTTCGGTAGAGCACACTGTCTGCAACGAAAGTGTAAACCACAATGGTGATTCCTGCGTACAGAACACTTTCTATCTTTCCGTAAACGAACCAGGAAATGGCCACGATACACACATCGATCATCAAAATGACTTGGCCCATCTGAAAATCCGGGCGTTTGGTCTGGACGAGCTTGGCAATAATATCGCTTCCACCTGTGGTGAAATCCCGCATAAACACAATCCCCAGACCGATCCCCATCAATCCGCCGCCGAACAGCGCGCCTAAAATCATATCCCCTTGATAGACAGGCACATGCACCAGGACTACGTCCAGGAAAAATGTCATTACAGAAATGGTAATCAAGGTTTTACAGGCAAATTTTTTCCCCACAAACAAAAAGGCAAGTATCAGCAAGGGAGCGTTCAAGGCAAAAGTCAAGATTCCCATGGGGATGTGGGTCAAAGCATTGATCATGGTGGAAAGTCCGCTGACTCCACCCGGCGCGATTTGATTGGGAGCCGTAAAGCAGTAAACGCCCATGGTATACAAAAAGGATCCGAGAACCACATGAAGGGCGTCTGGCAAAAGGTCTTTGCTATATTTCTTTAACACACAAAACCACCTCGAGAATCTAACATACCACTCAAACAAAATGCATTGGAAAAAATTGCGTCTGTATTATAGCACAGAAAAATGTGTCCGTCAACAAAGAACAAAATTTAATAATTTTTCCTTCTACAAAGAACACAAGAGTTTAAATTGTCACAACTGACACTTCTCGCACTTTCATTTTGTTGGTTTTCACGATATTCAATATACTCTCTCCCCTATCCCCGGTGGTGATAGAACAACAAAAAACAGCCTTCCAAATTAAATCGGAAGGCTGTTTCTCTTTTGTATTTTTATCTTACTGAGCTTTCACAACAGGCTTATCCAGGATCTGCTTGCCAGCGAACTGAACCAGCAGGAACCCGACCACACAGGTCAAAATGATCTCGGGGATCATGTACACACCGTTATACACTAGAGAATACACAATGGCCAGGGTTGTACCAGACACATTGGCAAGACCGGGGATATAGGCGGCAATCACTTCCTGCATATAGGTAGCGTCGCAAAGAGCGGCCCACAGGATCCAGCCAGACAGGAAGGAGCAGAAATACCGGAGCAGCATGGCGATCAAACTTCCCAGGGTAAAGGCAGCAGCGTCGTTTTTCAGCTTCCCCCGGAACATGCCGCCCAAACCCAGAACGGTAAAGGCCAGGATGTAATCCAGGAAGATGGAGCCGATCAACGTGCCGGCAGTAAGACCCCGAAGAGCGCTCATTCCCAGCAAAAGCTGCAAAACGCTATTGACCAGCCCAGCGCCCAGGCCCCACTTCAGACCGCAGCGGTAGCTGTAAAACAGGATGGGCAGCATAGAGCACACAGTGATAGCTCCGCCGTAGGGAGCCTCCCACAGCTTCAGAAAGCCCAGTACGGTGGACATGGCGATCATCACGCCGCCCAGCACCAGATTGATCGTTCGTTTGGAGACAGTGTTCATGTTCGTTCTTCCTCTCACAATAATTTGGCGAAAAATGAAAGCTGTCGGAACGCCCTGGCGCTGTGATAAACACGCAAAAAAACAGCTGCCCGGAAACCTTCCGAACAGCGTAAAAAACATTTCCACCGCCGTGAGAAAACTCTCGCGGCAGGAAAAGCGGCGGGAGATCCGCCACCCATTATGTTGAAATGCTTCCTACGTCGGTATTATCCGAATCAGGTTCCTGTCCCGAAGGACAAAGGGTTTAAGCTCGAAGCTCCTCTCAGCCGCCTGAAAGCGGGCACCCCTTATTTCATTTTTCGACCCTTATTGTAACTCGATGACAAAAAATTGTCAAATAGAATTTTACTCGTTCCCCTCCCAGCAAAAAAGGCCGTGGGCTTTTACGCTCCACGACCTCTTCCTTCTTTTGGGAAACTATTAGTTTTTCTGTTTCTTTCGTTTGATGATTGTCAGGTAACACAGATACGCCGCAGCCACCGCGAAGTACACAGTAACATTGGGTCTGCGAAGCACGTTGCCGGAGATCTGGGCCGCAATAGCAGCCAGCAGGAACATCATTCCCACAGCGCCCATCTCCACCGTGAGGAACCGCTGCACGCCCCCGCCAAAGGATGCCAGGCTTCGGAGAGGAATTCCTCTCTTCTTTTCCTCTTGGGCTTTCCATGCGGCTGCCACGTCCTGGCCAAAGGCTTTAAAGATCATCACCGCAAACAGCGCAAAGAACGCCATGTACAGGCCGAACCCAATGTAGCCGCAGAAATAAAATACCGCTGGGAAGTCATTTTCCAGGTCGAAAATGTCCCCGTCGTAAATCATGTCGCTGTACTCAAAGCCCAGCAAATGCGTCAGAGTATCCTTCTCCTCCCACATCAGCTTGGCGAACATGGACTTGCGCACTCGAGAGTCCGACAAGATGGTGGACTCAGAGGTGTAGTCATATGCCTCCATCACATTGTACACGCCAAAGCGTTTGTAGAAGCTCTCAAAGAAAGGACCGTAGACTTCCGGGTCGGTGTACACGCCGATCAGGCTGTCTCGCAGCTGCTGGATCCGTTCCTCTTCCCCAGGGCCGCCACCGGAATCGCTGGCCAGCTCCTCTTTGATCTCCTCCAAGGTTTCGGAATCCGCGCCGCTGTTTTTCAGGCTTTCTTCCACCAGCTGCTGGTAATTGTTCAATGCATACTGGGACATGCTCTCACGCACCCGCATGGGAGCCAAATCTCTGAATCCCACAACCAACACCAACACGCCCAACAGGGGCAGAACAAACCGGAGGCTCTGTTTTTTATAATTGAGCACAAACAGAAAAATAAACGCACCGGCGATGATAAAAATGGAATAGAAGGTGAACTTAGTACCCGTAATGAACATCAGGCCGAAACAAAGCACCAACGCCAGAAGGTACACGGGATATTTCTTAGTTTTCCAAGCAAACAGAATGGTCAAAGGCACTACCAGCACCACAATGGCGCTCTGGGCGTTGGCCACACTGAACCACCCCATCACACCGATTTCCAGGATCTCATAGGTGTAGACCGGCTGACCGATCAACCAGGGAATGGCGGTAAAGAGGATGATCTCTCCCAGATCGATGGCAATGGAGGTGAACAGCACCTTCCGCATTCCATCCCCTTTCTGGAAAAACGTGATAAAGGACAAGGTGAAAATGGGGAAATTCATGATCCGCAGATAGTTGGCAGTATCCGCCACCACAGACTGGTAACCAATGCGGTAACAGTTGGCCACATGGGCGACCCAGAACAGCCCCATCAAACCGTAAACAATCACATAGATACGCTTTTTATCGCTGACGATAAATCCCAGCAGGGCCACAGCCATCAGCATCAGGAAACGCAGCGCAGTGGAGAAAGAGTTGTTCCCCATCTCCGCCAGAAAATAGGAAAGCACGTCCAGAGGCGGCTGGATAACCAGCAGCACTCCCACGATCCAATACAGCTTTGCCTCAATGGCTCCTTTCACAGTTTGATACATCTGTTTCATAGCGTACCCCCTCTGATCCAAATTCTCGGTCTACTCACCGAGCGTTCCACAAACCTGTCTCCCGTATCCACGGCCCGAGCAGTCTCCCTGGTAGGATGCAGATACACATACAGCAGTGCCGCTGCCACAGAACCATACACGGTTACGCTTGGTTTCCGCAGCACCTGACCGGAGAATTGAGCGCCTGCCAGCATTAATGCGAACACCATAGCCGGCACACCGAACTCCACACACAGCACTCGGTGCCAATCTTCCAAAAGCCCCCTGACACAGGAAGCGATAAAATACAGCACAAACAACCCATACAGGGCCACTCCCAAATAGCCGTAATAATACAGCAACGCGGGAAGGTCGTTTTCCGGGTCGTAGATATGATCTCCCACATGGCACTGGGCATATTCCACTCCCAGCAGCTTGGTGAGAGCGTCCTGGTCCTGCCAAACCATTTCCATAGCGGTGAGCTTTTTCACTCGGGAATTGTAAAGCGTCTGAGGATCGGTGGCGTAATCGTACTGCTCCATCACCGCTTCCAGCCCAAACTCTTCGATCAGATCCTCCAATAGAGTCGCTCCATAGAGACCGGGCTGACCGTACACATCTGTATACACTTTGGTGATCTTTTCCAGGATCTCCGGGGGAATCTCCTCCCCTTTCTTGTAAACGAAATCCTTGTCCTCTCCCATGATCTCGTCAGCCTTTTCCTGGTAGATAGCGTAGGAATCCGCAGTAAGTGCCTGCCGCTCTGCCATGGGAGAGATTCCCCGGCAAGCGATCACTGCAATCAAAGCCACACACAAGGGAATGCAGAACAGCAGCTGCTGCCGCCGGAAAACCAGCAGCGCCAGAAATGCCAATGCAATCAGGATGGCCCCATAGTAAGTGAGGCGAGTCCCGGTGAAGTACAGCAGACCGAACCCAAAAAGACAGCACAGGGAGAACTTCCAAAGCTGTCGGCTCCGCAGCCCCCACAGCAGCAACGGCGGTACCAGCAGGGTAAGGATGGAGCTTTGGGAATTAGCCACGCCGAACCAGCCTAAAATGCCAATGAACACATCTCTGTCGGGATAATCGTAAGTATAGACCGGATGTCCCACCACGTAAGACAAAGCGATTACCAACAGGATGATGCCGAAATTGGCTGCCAGCACACCAATGGTCTGGTAATCCAGATCTTTCCGTTGCCGGAAAAATGTGACAAAGGACATCGTCCACAAGGGGAACTGGATCAGCTTGAAATATTCCGCCGCATCCCCCACCGGGTCTTGATAGCCAAGGCGGAAACTGTTGAGCATGTGCAGCAGCCAAAAGCCGCCTACCACGCCGTACATCACGTAATAAGCCCGGCGGTTATCCGTTATGATGAAGCCGTACAGGCATACCGCCAAAAGAAGGAGCATCCGCAGAGTGGTGGTAAATACGGTGCCTCCCGCCAATCCCATAAAGTAGGATAACACATCCAGCAAAGGCTGGACCACCAGCAGGGCGGTCATCACCTCTCCCACCGAGAAGGATAACCTGTCTCTCAAACTTGTCTGTATCATAGCAAGGGTTTCCTTTGTTTTAGTTTCTCGAGCAGTTCCTAAAAATAGGGGTTATCGGTATTATATCACGGATCGCGCCGAGGCACAACAAAAAGTGGCGTTCCCCTCTTCCGACAAAAACTCGAAAGGGCTGCCGCATAACACGACAGCCCTTTCTTATTGGAGGATAGACTAAAAATTAACCCTTTAAAATCTGTTTGTAAAGACGGATATACTCGTTGGCAGATTTGCCCCAGCTGTTGTCACAGCCCATGGCCCGATCCACCAGGATTCCCCAGCCTTCCTTGTCGGAATTGTAGGCGTAAATGGCCCGATGGAGAGAATGGAGCATATCGCCGGTATTGTAGGTCTTGAAGGTGAAGCCGTTGCCCTGACCGTCACCGCTGTCGGTGATGGAGTCCTTCAAGCCGCCGGTCTCACGGACAACGGGAATGGAACCATACCGCAGAGCGATCATCTGGGACAAGCCGCAGGGCTCGCTCTTGCTGGGCATCAGGAAAATGTCGGATCCAGCGTAGATCTTCCGGGACAACTCCGGCACGAAGCCCAAGCACATGACGAACCGACCGGGATACTTCTCCTGCATCCACTTGAAGTAGTTCTCATACTCCAAGTCACCGCTGCCCAACACCACAAACTGGGCGTTGGAATATTCCATCACATTATCGATGCCCTCTTTCACCAGGTCCAAACCCTTGTGGGACACCAGACGAGTGACCATGCCTACCAGAGGCAGGTCGGGATTCACCTCAATGCACAGCCGCTCCTGGAGCTTCTGCTTGTTGATAGCTTTTCCAGCCCGGTCCTCTCTGGAATAGGGAGCGAAAATGTTGGGATCGTTGGCCGGATCATAATTCACGGTGTCGATGCCGTTCAGAATGCCGGACAGCTTCCAGCTCCGTTCCCGAAGGATGGGATCCAGCTTGTGGGCGAACCAGGGATCCAGGATCTCCTGAGCGTAGGTGGGGCTGACAGTGGACACCCAGTTAGCGCATTCAATGGCGCCCTTCATCAGGTTGACACACCGGTCATACTCCAGCAGCTGGCTCTCGTAATTGGGGATACCAAACACATCCTCCAGGATCTCTTTGCCATACTGGCCCTGATACTGGATATTGTGAATGGTGAACAGCGTCTTGATGCCGGAATACCACTCGTTATTGGCGTAGAACAGGCGGTAGTACACAGGCACCAAAGCAGTCTGCCAGTCGTTGGTGTGGATGATGTCGGGCTTGAAATCGATGTAAGGAAGCATCTCCAGGATAGCCCGGGAGAAGAACGCGAACCTCTCCGCGTCGTCGAAATGGCCGTAGATGCCGCTGCGCTTGAAGTAATACTGGTTGTCGATGAGGTAATAGATCACATTGTTGACCTTGGCCTCAAAGATACCGCAGTACTGCCGGCGCCACGCCACCGGCACGCTGATGCTGGTGACAAAACGCATCTGATCCCGCAGCTCCTGGGGAATACCATCGTACAGCGGAACTACGATCCGGCAGCCCACAAGGCGGGCCCGCAGCGCCTGAGGCAGGGAACC
>HF972613.1:27552-34198 GCA_000432995.1 Clostridium sp. CAG:1013 | reverse complement strand
CGCTGGCGCAAAATAGAACTTTCATAACGTACCTCTGCTTTCCGCTCACAAGAATTCCACACGCGCTTCCCCGGATCTACCGGAGCCGCCCCGCCGTGAGCCAAACGGACGCGGAAACAGACGGTGGAGATTAAACCTTGCTGCCTTTGGCTACAAACACGGGATAGGTCTGATAACCCATCAGAGTGCGGTTGTTGTCAAAAACACTGTCCTTATCGGCTACAACGTAATCCAACCGGCTGTTCTCGCCGATGATGGCATCCTGCATGATGACACAGTTGCGCAGCTTGGCGCCCTTGTGGACCTGCACGCCACGGAAGAGCACGCAGTTTTCCACTTCGCCTTCGATGAGGCAGCCGTCAGCCACGATGGAGTTGGAAACCACAGAACC
Source organism: Clostridium sp. CAG:1013 (assembly GCA_000432995.1). GTDB lineage: Bacteria > Bacillota > Clostridia > Oscillospirales > Acutalibacteraceae > Acutalibacter. Next base: position 33,807 of record HF972613.1, on the reverse strand, counting down.
CAGACCATAACGGGTGGGCATGTCGTCCCGCACCTTGGTGTAGATGGGACGGTTGGCATCAAACAGCTGAGTGCGAACCTTGGGCTCCATCAGAGCCATGTTGGCCTTGAAGTAGCTGCTGAAAGAGGATACACAATAGGCAGCGCCGGTGAACTCATAGCCCACCACCCGCATGTCGGGCAGATTGCGCTGGAGCAGATCACGGTCGAAGTCATACAGGTTACGGCCCATGCACTCCTCGATCATGGCCATCAGGCGCTTCCGGCCGATGAGGCACATGCCCATACCGAAGTTGCAATCGGTGTCGCTGCCCCGCTTGACCACCATATCCCGCACAAAGCCCTCGGGGTCCACGGTGTAGACCACATTCTTGTCGCTGTCGGGAGAGGTGCCGTGACGGTACAGAATAGTGATGTCAGCGTCCTTCTCCGTGTGGAGCTGGAACACTTCCTTATAGTCGATGTTGGCTACGGTGTCGCAGTCGGAGAGGAGCACATACTCCTCATGAGAGTTCTTCAAGAACCGCATGATGGAAGCCAGAGAGCTGATCTTGCCCTCGGTACGCATGGTCTCAGCGCCGAAGGGAGGCAGCAGGTACAGACCTTCCCGCTTCCGGGAGAGGTCCCAAGCCTTGCCGGAGCCCAGGTGATCCATCAGGGACTGGTAGTTCTGTTCTGTAATGACGCCCACCTTGTTGATACCGGAATTCACCATGTTGGACAAGGGGAAGTCCACCAGACGATAGCGCCCGCCAAAGGGAACGGAAGCCATCACTCGGTTCTGGGTCAGTTCACGCACCCGCTCTTCATGTACATAGGCAAACAAAATGCCGATAACGTCATTGCCGCGCATTACTTCTCCACCTCCTCAGCATCGATCATAGCCTTGGGGGGTACAACGGCACCCGCCGCCAGTTTGCAGCCCGGGCCAATCACGGCCACGCCCCAGTCATCTTTGTTCTCCATTTCCTCGGGACGCTGGCCCACAACGGCGCCTGCGCCTACCACGGAATTCTCCGCCACGATGGCGTACTGAACCTGAGCGCCTTCCTCGATACGGGCGCCAGGCATGATGATGGAATCCCGCACCACAGCGCCGGGAGCTACATACACGCCGGCAAACAGCACGGAGAAGTCCACAGTGCCATACACATTGCAGCCTTCCGCCGCCAGAGAGTTCTGAATAACGGCGCCCTTAGCCACATAGTGGGGAGGCATAACGGGGTTACGGGAGTAGATGCGCCACTCGCTGTCGTTGAGCTCCAGGGGCACGTTGGGATCCAGCAGGTCCATGTTGGATTCCCACAAGCTGTCGATGGTGCCCACGTCTTTCCAATAGCCTTCGAACCGATAAGCGAACATGGGCTCGCCGGCGTTCAGCATGGCAGGCAGCACGTTCTTACCGAAGTCGTTCTGGCTCTCGGGATCGTTCTCGTCCTCCTGGAGGTACTTTCTCAGCTTGTCCCAGGTGAACACATAGATACCCATGGAAGCCTTGTTGCTCTTGGGAACCTTGGGCTTCTCATCAAATTCGTAGATAGAGCCGTCCTCGTTGGTGTTCAGGATACCGAAGCGGGAAGCCTCAGCCATGGGCACTTCGTACACAGCGATGGTGCAGGCAGCGCCCTTTTCCTTGTGGAAGGAAAGCATCTTGGAATAGTCCATCTTATAGATGTGGTCACCGGACAAGACCACCACATACTCGGGATTATACCTCTCGATAAAGGGGATATTCTGGTAGATAGCGTTGGCAGTGCCCTTGTACCAGTCGGTCTTTTTCTGCTTTTGGTAGGGCGGCAGCACATGCACACCGGCAGTGTTGCTGTCCAGGTCCCAAGGCTGACCGTTGCCGATGTAGTCATTGAGCTCCAACGGCTGATACTGGGTGAGCACACCCACGGTCTCGATGCCGGAGTTTACGCAGTTGGAAAGGGGGAAATCGATGATACGATATTTCCCACCGAAAGGCACCGCGGGCTTGGCGAGATTCTTCGTCAAGACGCCCAGACGGCTGCCCTGGCCACCGGCAAGCAACATGGCCACAACCTCTTGTTTGGGTAACATTTTAGCGTCCTCCTAATCTACTGTTGATATTGCTAAAAGCAGCGGCTCTTCCTTCAAAAGGTCAAAGGAAAAGTGAATCGCTTCTCTTACCTGAACCTGTCAGGGGGTCTTTTCCCCTGCCTTCTTTGCCCGGGACTTAGTCCCTTTGCCGGCCTTGGTGCCGGTCGTCTTTTTCGGCGCGGCCCGCCGCGCCCGCTTAGGGGTCTTTTTCACACACTCCAGGAAGAACACGGAGTTGGCAGGCAGCGTCAGAGACACGCTCTGCTCACAACCGTGCATGGGCACATCCTGGGTCTTGATCTCTTTGCCGTTGGTCACACCGCCGCCGCCGAATTCCTTGGCGTCAGAGGAGAATACCTCGGCCCACACGCCCCGATAAGGCACGCCAATGCAGTAATTTTCACGCTGCACAGGCACGAAATTGCACACAGCCACCAGTTCACTGCCATCTTTAGCCTTCCGGCGGAAAGCGATGACGCTCTGCTGGTAGTCGTCGTTGGAGATCCACTCAAAGCCTTCCCAGGAGAAATCGATCTCCCACAGTTCAGGACGGCTGAGATAGAACTGGTTCACCGCCCGGAAAAAGGTCTGGGCCTGCTGATGCTCGGGATACTGGAGAAGGCCCCACTCCAGCTCTTTTTCGAAGTTCCATTCGTTCTTCTGAGCAAACTCGGTGCCCATGAATTGCAGCTTCTTGCCCGGGTGAGCCATCATATAGCTGACGAAGCACCGCATCCCGGCAGCCTTCTGTTCGTCAGTGCCAGGCATCTTATTGATGAGGGACCCCTTCCCGTAGACCACCTCGTCATGAGAGATGGGCAGGATGAAGTTCTCGGAGAAAGCGTAGAAGAAAGAGAAGGTCAAGGCGTCATGGTTGCCGCTGCGGAACAGAGGATCCATGGACATGTAGCGGAGCATGTCGTTCATCCAGCCCATGTTCCACTTATAGTTGAAGCCCAGACCGCCCATATAGGTGGGCTTGGAGACCAGCGGCCAGGAGGTGGACTCCTCCGCGATCATCATGCAATGAGGTGCCTCTGCGAAAGCTGCTTCATTGAGCGCCTGCAAAAACGCCACGGCTTCCAGGTTTTCCTTTCCGCCATCCTTGTTGGGGATCCACTCCCCATCCCGGCGGTTGTAATCCAGATAGAGCATAGACGCCACCGCGTCCACTCGCAGGCCGTCAATGTGGTATTCCTTCAGCCAGTACACAGCACTGGACACCAGGAAGCTGACCACTTCAGGCTTGCCGTAGTCGAACACCAGAGTGCCCCACTCCTTGTGCTCACCTTTGCGGGGATCCTCATACTCGTAGCAGGGAGTACCGTCAAAAGCGGCCAGACCAGCAGCGTCACGAGGGAAGTGAGCCGGGACCCAGTCCATGATGACTCCAATCCCTGCCTGGTGACACCGGTCCACAAAGCGCATGAAATCCTTGGGCTCACCGTAACGAGACGTGGGAGCAAAATAACCCATCACCTGGTAGCCCCAGGAGCCATCGTAAGGATACTCGGTCAAGGGCATAAACTCAATGTGGGTGAATCCCATATCTTTCACATAGGGAATCAGCTCGTCCCCCAGCTTGTCGTAAGAGAACACGCTGCCGTCGGCGTACTTCCGCCAGGAACCGGCATGGACTTCGTAGATGTTCACAGGCTGCTTATAATGAGGACGGTCACATTTCTGATTGAGCCAGTCCTCATCGTGCCAGTCGTAGCCCTCCAGCTCATACCAGCGAGAAGCGGTACCAGGACGGGTCTCCGTGTGGCGGGCAAACGGATCCGCCTTGTAGGTGTCCTCTCCCTGAGCCGTTTTTACATAGAACTTGTACAGCTCAAAGGGCTGAAAAACGAAATCTGTATATCCTTCCCAGACAGCGTCATCGATTTTTTTCAGGGGGTACTTGGCCTTGTCCCAGTTGCAGAAATTGCCCACCAGAGAGACCTCTCTGGCGTGCGGTGCCCAAACGCGGGCCACCATGCACTCTTTTCCCTGGTGAGTGGTCTTGTGCAGACCCAAATATTCATAAGAGCGGCGATTCGAGCCGTTGCGGAACAGATACAGCGGCAGATTATCCGGCTGCTTGCCAGCGCCGGCATTCTTTAAATTCTTCTCACGTTCCATGATCCGAACGCTCCTTTTTCCCCAAAAAGACGGGTTCTTTATAGATATCATATCATAATCTAGAAAAATTTCAAGTAGTTTTTAGTGATTCCTTTTAAATCTTGGTAAAATAATTTGCAAACTTTGTAATTCATGAACAAATCCCACGCCTGTTTTCTGTATAACACCACACTTGACGCGGTGAAACTTAGGACGGTACTGTCTCCAGCTGACAGTCACCTCTGGAAAGGAAGCCTGTTCTGGGTTCTTTCCCCATATATATGTCCCCCTCCGTTTGGGTATGTACAAGAGATTGTTTTGCCCAAACGCAAAAGAACCGTCCCGGGGAATTCCCCCAAGGACGGTGATGACAAACGATAAAAAAAGCGGCAGGGAATTTCCCGCCGCCTTTTAATAACGTGATTCAATTACTGGATGGAGCAGTCCAGATAGTGCTCCAACTCCTCATCATCCTTTTTCCGGTCCAGATAGAGCAGCACAGCCGAAACAGCCGCGACCACAGCCGCCAAAGCAGCGATCATGCCGATGAACAAAGCCAGTTTGCTTCCTCTTTTCATATAGGAACACCTCCGCGTATTTAGTATTCTATTTGATATAGTTAATCATACCCAATCCAAGAAAAAATGTCAACCGAAAAAATGGGCAAAAAAACAGCGCAGGGACAATTTTCATGTCCTGCGCGCTGTTTTTTGTTCCGCGAATATTCCGCAAACGCCGGATAGATTAAGCGCCAGCGTTGAGCTTCTTAGCGAGGGCGGACTTCCTTCTGGCGGCGGTATTCTTGTGAAGGATGCCCTTAGCAGCAGCCTGGTCGATCTTCTTGATGGCGACACGCACGGCAGCAGCCTTGTCCTCAGCACCGTTGGCAATAGCGGCATTGGCCTTTTTGATCTCCGTCTTCAGCTGAGAGTTGATCACTCTGTTCTGCATCGTCTTGGTGGAGATCACCTTCACACGCTTTTTGGCCGATTTGATGTTTGGCATAAGTCACACCTCCTTTATGTTTCATAACGCAGAGAATATGATAGCACGAGAGCGGCAAAAATGCAAGTTCTTTTTTGATTTTTTGAATTTCAAATTGACATCCTCCCCCCTATGTTGTAAAATATTTGGGAATGAGGGCTGTCTTGTCCTTATTCTCGTATCCGCCTCCTTAGTTAAATGGATATAACAAACCCCTCCTAAGGGTTAGTTGTGAGTTCGATTCTCGCAGGGGGTGCCATGCAGGAGCAAGCCGTTTTGTGCTTGCTCCTTTTGTTTTGCCTTTTTCTGCCGTCACCGGCACCCATTATTCCAAATTCATAGCTCTACGATTGAGGATTCTCTTCATTTGGGGCATACGCCACTACCACAAACCTTCCCTCCTGAGTATGGTAACTACATGTGGACAATGTCAAAATACGGTCACCATAAGCAGGATCGATTCCTGTATCATACAGAGATGCAGCTTTGACTTGCTCCATATACTCCTGAAACACGTCTGGATCGCTCAAGTCTGTGTAGCGGTAATAGCGAAATACATTTTCATCTTCCTGGGTATAGACCTTACTGTAAAAGGCTCCCAGCACTTGAAATTCCCCTTCCTCCTCCAAAGTGTCATATCGGATGGTAGGATGCTCCTTGGCAAAAGACTCTTCCGCATACTGAGAAAGCTCGCCAAACATGGAACCGTCATCCATACGATGACCGTAGAGAATAACATGATTGCTGTTGGGGTCACATCCCTCCCCCACGAAAATACTTCCGCTCACCGCGTAGCTTCCATCAAACGCCCTGCGCAGATAATACTCTGGATCCTCCGGGGTATACATCACTGGATAGTCGATAACCGTTCCGGGAATGGCGATCCAACCTGCCATATGGGGATTTTCCAGAGCAAGCTGCGCGTATGCCTCCAACCGGCTGCTCTGTCCAGATGAGGTCTCCTCCTCTTCCCCACTCTTCTCGTTGTCGGGTACCTGCTGGGACTCCAAAAGCAGCTCTACCCGCTGGGAAAGTTTCTCATAGGCGGAACGCTCTTTCTGGGATCGAAGCAGATCTCTCACCACGATACCGCCTGAAACAAGCA
>HF972613.1:9203-27523 GCA_000432995.1 Clostridium sp. CAG:1013 | reverse complement strand
CGCACAACACGGCTGCCACAGGTCTCCAAGGAAACCTTTTTCCTTTCGCGGCTCTTCTCAATCTATCTCCCCCCTATCTTTTGGAAACGCCGGCGGGACATCTCATTCCCGCCGGCGCTGCCTATCTCAGATCATTTTCTCATGTGTCTCGGTTTCGGTCCTCGGGGCCTGGTCAGCCAAAGCATTCCCAATCCCGCCAAAGCCAACGCAGCTAACATTCCAAAGAGAGCTGTCTGAGTTGGGTCACCTGTGGTGGGCGTTCCGCCATCCGGTGTAGGTGTATTCGTCGGTGTGGGAGTTCCAGGCTGTGGGCTTGTTCCAGGAGAGGGACTTGTCCCGGGCGAGGGACTCGTTCCAGGTTCCGGAGTCGAGCTGGGCTCTGGTGTTTCACTAGGCTCAGGACTTCCACTGGGTTCGGGGCTCCCGCTAGGTTCAGGGCTGGGGGAAGTCTCAGGTGTGGGGGTAGGCTTGGGGGTGGGAGTAGGAGTTACTCCACCACCGGGACGGTCATTTACAAATGCCGCTTCCGCCGTATTGACCACATTGATAGTCCCACTCTGGCCGCTGACAGTAGTGTTGTAGCCGTCTTGATTGGCTTCCTGCTCAGTTACCTGATAGCTGGTCCCTCCAGGGATTCCTTCAATCACAGCCCACTGGCCGTGCTTCAAAGTGATGGTCCCACCAGCTTTGTCCAGAGGAACATCCTCCACAACAGGGGATTCCACCATGGTCCCCGGTTCCGCACCAGGATCCTCACTGGGCTTAAGCTTGTATACCGTGTAGGTGTACGTTGCAGGGATCCCGGCCAGCGGCATGTCCCCAGGATACGTAAACGTTACGCCAAAGTGGAATTCTTTGTCTTTGTCGCCTCTGGATACCGTCTTGGAAATCTTCAGCTTGCCATACAGCAAGTTATGGATTTCTCCTGTGCCTTCGTAAAAGACATCATAGTCGTTCCACTGGTCGCTTTCGTTTATGGGTTTACCGTCACTATCCAGTTCACGTACCACGTAGTGGATCTTTTGACCGGAAGCATCGTACTCGTCCAGACCGGCGAACACTTCTTTCCAATCGTTGTCGCTGTTCAATTTCAGAATGTAGTGATTGGTGGTGCCCGGTTGATTCACAGCCGTGAGCGTACCATCAGCGTTCTCGATATACAATCCAACAGTGATCTCTTGCCGCTGATCCTCCACGCCTGTATCCCACCAGAATTTCTCCACCGCCAGCTGACCCATGACCCGGTTGGTAACAGTGGTGCCCTCCGCTTTATGGTCATACTCCACCACGAACTCCACGCTCTCGTCATTCACAGTCACCTGGAAGGTGTTGTTGGAAACAGTCACTTCACCGCCCTGAGAACTGGGATCTGTATCCACCAACAATTCCTTTGCGTAGTAGGTGTATTTGCTGCCGTTTTCATCGTATTCGTCCAGACCCGTAAAGGTGTGGGCCCAGGCATTGTCCTTGGACAGAGTGCAGGTCAGGTGATTCCCATCTACGTCGTTCACTTGGTATGCATCGCTGAAATCAGGATTTTCCGAGTTAAACGTGCCGGATGTACGATACAGCCCAACAGTCACCTGCCAGTTTTCAGACTGGGCAGGGGCGCTGTTCCACACTTTTTTAACCGCGAAATTCCGAACCAGCTTGTTGGTGAAGGTAAACTTGTTGTAACCGTCATCCGTTTTAGACTCGGCAGGCTCCCCTACCTGCTCATACCCGCTGCCAGTTAGTTCAATGACACGATATTGGGTCGCTTCACCTTTTTCCACGTCATACTTGCTGCCAGGCAGGTACAGGGGCAGATTTTCCCACACATGCTCCCAATGAACAGGAGTTTCTTCACCATTCAAAGTCACAGCCGCCCCAAGGTCGTCCCATGTTGTACCATTAGCTGCCAAATATTGCAGCTGCAGGCGAACGGAAGGATAGGTGGTCTGGTTGTACGGCTGCCACTTTTTCTCCCCGTAAACCTTGGTGGTTTGCAGGGTGTTGGTGGCGGTTGTAGCAAACTCGGGATCAGTCCCCTCTACAGGATTCGTGCCATACTCCACCTCATATCCAGTGTAGTATGTTTCGCCGTCCTCCACGATGTACTGACCAATATCCGCGAAGTCGTACCCATCATCCGGTTCAGGTTGGAGCTCCACTGCTCGGTACTGTCGGCCAGTAATACCCGGCAAATCCTCCACCAGGGCAGAGGCAAAGTTCTCTCCGTCCGCACCGCTCACAGTGACCAGCAAGGGGATGGTACCTCCCGCTCTATCAGGGTCATTTACCAAATAGGCAGACCAAACACCTACATCTTGGTCTTTGTACTGCACCAAGAAGGTGGTTTCCCAATCTGCGGCATCACCTTCGGGACGGGTGTTGTAGTGGTTGTTGCTATCCTCCCACACCTTGGTAACCTGCAAATCCACCGTTTCCAGAGTGTTGGTAATATTGTTCCCCGTACTACTTACCCCTGTGATTAAGGTACCGGAATCTGGAGTTAGAGTATAGGTACCATTCTCGTCACAGGTAACCCTTATCTTGGTCTCAGCTCCCTCAGGCAGCGTGTAGGTGATCTCTGTCTCCACCACACGGTATTGCAGCAGGGTGTGGGAACCGTCCTGGGAAACGATGGCCTTGGGCAGACTTGTAAAGCTTCCGCTCCATTTCCCTGTTGACTTACTCATGGTGGCAGTATACACATATTCGTTTCCAAGTACCTTTTCTAAGTCGCTATAAGTACTAGCATCCTGCCACTCGCTCCAATTGCCTGTACCATTAGGCTGAGTTTTCACTTGCAGCTTCACAGTAACAGTCACTTCGCCAAAGTTCTCCAAGGACGCATTTTCGTTCGCGCCGCTCTGCCAGGTCTTTTTGTAGCTGACGTTGGTTTTCATGGTGTTGGTGATCTTTGAAGTGCTTTCCACAGTCAATGGGTCACCTTTGGCTTTACTGGCATCAAAAGTTTTAGTGCCGCCGCTTACGCTGTAAATGGAATCATAAGGAGACTCCATCTTCTCCGTCACAGTATAGATCCAGGGCATGCCGTTGGGGGCATACTGGTCCAGCTTGCTGTTACCTGCCGCTTTAATAGTGTAAGTCCAGGTTTTATTATCAGCATCTTCGGTCCAGGTGACAGTGTAGTCTTTCTTAGATTCCAGTGTCTGCTCCCCTATGGGATTATTCTGTCCCGGCTGGCTATCCGCATGGCGTTTCACCGTCAATGTAATTTCGGTTACAGAACCATTGGATATCGTCGGCCGAAACTGGTTATTATCCCAGTCGTCCCACACCTTGGTGCCTTTCAGCACAATGCCGCCCGCATCGATATCATAACTGTTAATGAACGTGGCATCTACACGGTCAGACTCGCCTTCCACTGCTTCTGTGGCATGGAGGCCAGTAACAGAATCGCTCATGTTACCTTCCATGGCCTTGTCTCTGTCCGTGGCATCCGGCAGTTCACTTGCCACCGCCCAGGTGTCATAACCTTCCAGGAAGTCGTCCTTTTGCTCTGTTACGGTATAGGTGTACTGTTCACCGTTCACCGCGTAAATGGGCAGGTCCGTGAACGTGTAAGCGTCCAGAAGCACCCAGCCATCTGCAGGAGAGGTTTGCGCTTCAAAAGCAGCCTTCACTTCCGCTGACGTCCAGGTGTGTGTACCAACCACCTCCGACACAGGGGTGTCACTCTCTCCGGTATAGGACCGGGACAGCTCCACAGTGACAGCGGGGTATACGTATTCCTCCCCTTCTTTTGTCAGCTTCAGCCACTTCTGAACGGTAAGCTCACCGTTTTGGTCCAGAATATAACTGTTCTTAGCCAAATAAGTGCCCGCGGAAATGGATGCCGAAGAGAAGATACTGTTGAACAGCTCTTTATTTGGGTCACTCTCCAGGCCCGTCAAATCCACCTCGACAAAGGTTCCATCCGCCTTTTTCAAGGTAATGCTCTTCTCCACCATGGCATAAGTGTAGAGCTGACCATTCTCATCATACTTGGGAAGGGGTGTAGGCTTGGAGGTGTCCGGGTCATATGTTACTGTGCCATCCGCCTCCACGGTAATAGTGTGGCCGGCATTGTCCGTTCCCACTCCCGTGTAAACAGTGCTCCCATTTTCTTTCTCCATGCTCCAATCGCCTTCATAGGCTACTAGGAACTGGTAGGACCCGTTTTCAAAGGCACTGGCCCAATCCGTGACCTTCAGGGTTGCCACTGGGTCAACGGCAGTATCCACCGTTTCATCGCTTGCCAGCCCACGATACACTGCAAACGTGACCGGCGGCAGATCTACCATCTTAAAAGCTTTTGGCACATTTTCCCACAGCTTTTGGCCACTCAAGTTTGGATTACCCTCCAGCGTATTGCGGAAGATTCCCTCTTCTTTTAGGGCGTAGTTGAAACCGGAGTCATCCCCATAGGGATTCCCGGATTCACCATCTTGATTTACAACATTTTTCAGGCACGCCGTATATTCATCGTTGCTCACTTCTACGCGGCTGCCAATCTGAACTTCAGTATCACCGCTCTTCCACCAATACTGCGCCGGTGCGTAATCAAACCGTGTTACGTCCACCACGGTACGCTCTACCGCGTAGTAGATGATCTCATAACCCAAGCTGTCATACTTGGGCAGATTTTCCAGTACAGCGGTCCAATTATTTACAGCATCACCATCCCCAGGAACCCAGTGGTAGTCCTTCTGGTAAAGCTCCAGTTGGGTATTGGTTTCAGCGGTGTGGACCTTGCGGTAAATGTCCAGGTAAATGTCAGGACGCTGACCGTTTTCATAAGCGTACGCGTCTTTCCACTCTTTGTGCCAATTCACGTCCTTGACACCTACCAAAGAGTTTGTAGCAAGCATTTGCTGGGCATCGCTTTCTTCTTGCCCGCCTTGCATGCTGCCATGGGAAGCCGTATAGTCTCCTTCCGTCACGGTCATGCTCCAGTTTTCCAGGGCATTCACCAAGTTTGAATCCTTGGAATCAAGCGCGCTGTACTCTTGGAAAGTGTAGAATTGACCGCTGCTGTCAACCAACCCTTCCATTACCGTGTAACGTACCACAGTGCCGGTCATATCGTACTTCGGCAGGTTATGGAAATAGTACTTTGTTTTCTTCTCAGCTTCACTCTTAGGTACAGAGACTTTTTGGATGGCATCCACAGCAGCTCCCTGTTCATTCTGTATGGGAACGATTTCACTGCCTCCCACGCGCACTGTGTCACCCATATTATCGTCTTTTACACCCTCATAAGAGATGGCAAACCCGTTCTCGGTTGTTGAAGGCGTACTGGGATGGAATTCCAATTTTAGGGCAAGGCTCATGCCGGCAGCATTCAAAGCACTCTCAAGCGCTTTAGCTTCTGTACCATCGCCGGAATTCCATGTTTTTTCCACGGTCACGTCCACACTGCCAAGACGCCGGTTGGTGACGGTCGCCTGGTAGCTGTTGGACGTACCCTCGATCTCTTTAAAGTCAGAATAAGTCACCTCATACCGGTGATAGTTTGTGGTGACATAACCGGTCACATTTGGCCAATTGGAAAAGTCCAGATCGCCACCATTTAAATCTTGATAGCTAACTTCCGATGTACCTACTGAAGTTTCTTTCAAATAGACATCTTTAATCCCATGTATGGCACCATCTTCGGTGCTATCAGGATCATACGGAACCGTGACCCAATCATACCAAATACCGTTGTCCAGGGTCACACTGCCAACCTCATCGTTTGTGTGCTTATTGTACACCCCGATTTTCACAGCACCCCGGTGGTCGGTATCGCTGTCATCAATCCACTGCTTCTGTACCAAAATCAGCAGCGCATTGCCAGGCTCTACCGGGTTGTACACGGTGGTCTCGTAACCTGGCACATAGCGGGAGGTATCGTATGTGGGGGTGGCTCCAAGCTCCACCAGCACATACTCATACTGGCGGCCGCCCTGGTCAAATTCCGGCAGACCATCCAGCTGTGCAAACCAGTTTTCCGATTTACTTACTGTAACAACGGCTCCATCCGTAGCTCCCTGCGTAATGCTAACACCGTCCGCTGTCATAGTGAATTTCAGATAGGGCGTAGACGTGGCATCCATAGCCTGGCCGCTTTCCAGACGGTACAGGGCAAAGTTGGCTTCGCCCCCGCGCAGCTTTGTGTACCAGGTATCACTGGCTCCCTTATAGTAATTGGCGGGGTCTGCCTGAAGAGCCCCTTCCCCACCGGCTTCTGCCACCTGTTCCTCAGTCATGGCCCACCACTTGTCCACCTGGTAGTAAATAGAGCCCGTCAAGGAGTTGGTGATGACTGTTTCGCCGTCCTCACCTTGTGTAACCACAGAAGCATAACTTACATCTCTGTTCGTATCGGGATTCTCTTCGCTTTGAGGGATATTCCCGCTTTGCGTCAAAGTGAAGGTTCCATCATCGTTTAACTTGTCGATTCCATTTTGATAAACTGCTGTTTCAACCCATTGATATTCCAGCTCCCGGCCCTTATTGTCATATTTGGGAGCGGATGCACTGTCCGTCAAACCAGACAGATTTTCCGAGGTAAAATCTGTCATGGTCAGGGTAACCAGGTTGCCGTCCGAATCCTTTACGTCAATCCACCCTCCATCGGGTCCCGCCAGCCGGCATTGGAGGGTCAGCTCCACGGTAACACCATCAAAACCCGCTTGGAAAGCCGACGCGTTCCAAGTCTTGGTGGCGGGGACTTCCACCGAACCGCTGCGAACATTGTTTAATGTGCCACCGTTGTACAGATATGTATTACCACTCTCGCGAATGCCATCAGCTGTAACCAAACCGGTTTCCTTATCCAGATCCAAAACCACATCGCCGCTGACGCTTCCGTTATCGTCCACCGTGCCGAACACCTGGGAGTAACCGCTGGTAAGGCCTGTCTCCTTTACCACGTAAATATACCGATGGCCCTCCGCGTCATATTTGGGAAGGGTTTCGGCAGACTCTTCATCGGGGAAAGAAAGGGCAACGGACTCTTCCTGGCTTCCGGCCTCAATGGTTATCGAATACACATCACCTTTACTATCCCGGACTGCGGCAGCACTGTTGATATCCTCACCCGCGCGATAGCGCCAAAGCTGGAACTCCACTTCGGGACGGTCTTGATTATCACCATTATCCTGCCATACCTTTTGGGCCTTATAATCGACCGTCCCGGTCAAGGTAAGAATCACCGAGCCGCCGTCATACGCGCCATCCGTATAGCCACCATGATTTGTGGCATGGGTATTGTCATAGCTGATAGCAAAATAATCTTCCGAAGAACCAGTAACATCCTCCAAATCGTAGTCAAGCTTTTTGCTTTCCGTTGTATCGTCAGATGCTTCCGACACGCGATAGGTGACATAACTTCCGTTGATGGTGTAACGAGGAATTGTAACTGCCATACGGACATCGTCATAAACCTCATCATACGAAGCGCCAAAATCACAGTCTTCCCATTCGCCGTTCTCATTTTTCACCTGGAACGTGACCGTAGCGTATTCTATTTTTTCAAAATCGGAGAGTTTAATATCACGCCACTCCGGATTACCTTCAGCGTCTAATTCAAAGGACGCCTGCAAAACGAACTCTTCCAAAATTGCCTGAGTGATCCCCGGCAAAGACTTCACCGCACCTCTGCGCAGATCAAGGGTAAAGGTTAAATTAGCGTCCAACAGGTAATACCAGTCATCTTCGCCTACCTGCATGCCGCCGCCACCAGTGGCAGTGCCAGCGTAAATGGTTTCGTACCCATCCACATCCGAAGGAGCCGCATCCCAGGTAACGTCTAAGGAAGGTGCCACAGTTCCGCTCTCGGGATCATCTGGATCATTCAAATTTGGTTTTCCATCTTCATCCAGCTGATCCTTGTCATATGCCTTTCGGGGCAGGTCCGTATATTGGACCGTCCAAACACCTACACCTGTTTCGGAAACAGCAGCCTCGGGCCATGCGGAAAGCTGCAGCTGATCCAGAAGCTGCTTCAAAATTCCTGCTTCTTCCGCTTGCTGTTCGGTATAGGTTTGGCCGCCCACTGTAACAGTCAGCACAGGCGCAGGAAACTCCCCGGTCGCAGGCCGTCTTTCACTCTCATTGTTGTTATCTTGCCAGTGCACGTTCTTGGTGATTCTTCCGTCACCTAGATCGTTCCGACCAGCACCTACCGCTTGAGCAATCAGTCCTGCAGCCAGACCAACAAACAAAAAACAGACTACAATCAGCAATCCGAATAACCGCTTCTTTTTCATATCTTTACCCTCCTGCTTTGCGGCACAAATACAACACAAATTACTTTTGTAAACTATAACAAAATCTTCCAGACCTCAAGCAACTGAAATTTGATCTTTACACAAATAATCTATAATTTTTTACATTTTACCATTAACTGTCCAAAAACACAAGATCACCAGCTCAAAATTGACTAGAAATTGAACGAAAGAATAACCAATTCCATCTTATTACATCCGAAAAATTGTTATTATTCGACAAAAAGCAATAAAATTCTTCCCGTTTCGATCAATCTATACTTCACATAAATTTATAACATTATATTATTTTTATAAGTATAATGCTGAAAATTAATTTGTTGATAGCGTTCTTTATCGCAGCAATTTATATTAAATTTATAATTTTTACACATAAAATTCAGTAAAAAAGGAACGTCCTGACTCTCGGCCAGGACGTTCCTTTTTTAGGAGCCTATATTTAAAGTGACGTTACCAATTCACATTCCCACAGGAAACTGTAGGTGCATCGGGAGCGATGGGCTCCACAGCACGGGTATCAGGGCAGTACGCCCAACCGTGCACGGTGGCTTTTCCATCAGTAAACAGAACATTTTTCACTGTAGACCAATCCAGATTGTCTGTGGTGAGGACAGGCTCTGCCATAGGCAGCACAGCACCCGCCTTTACAAAGGCCAGTCCAGGGTACACCGACGTCTGAACCGTATGCCAATGCTCTCCTTCGTAGACCTTACCAGTGCCCAGTTCCACCCAAGTCCCAGCAGGCAGATACACCCGGCGGGAATCGCCAGCCTCAAAGAGAGGCGCCACCAGAATATCATCGCCGAAGAAATACTGATCCTCCAAAGCGGCGCAGGTCTCATCATCCGGGCATTCAATGAACATGGCGCGCAGCAAGGGCAGACCCTGCTGGGAGCACCGAACACTCTGGGCCATGATATAAGGCATCAGACGGTAGCGCAGTTCCACCATATGGCGGAAAGAATCGC
Source organism: Clostridium sp. CAG:1013 (assembly GCA_000432995.1). Lineage (GTDB taxonomy): Bacteria > Bacillota > Clostridia > Oscillospirales > Acutalibacteraceae > Acutalibacter. The sequence continues at coordinate 18,294 of HF972613.1, read as the reverse complement.
AGAACTCCTGTGAAAAAGCCCAGGGCTCTTTGGGAGGCTGGCCGTGACACCGCATGTGAGAGGTGAAAATGCCCATGAACGTCCAGCGATTGTAAAGCTCTTCCGTACTCTCCCGAACAAAGCCGCCCACATCGTGGCTCCAATAGGAGAATCCGCTAGCGCCAAAGGACAGACCGCCCCGCAGAGAGGAAAGCATACCCATATCGTTGTTCTCGCAGTCGCCGCCCCAATGGAGAGGATACCGCTGGCTGCCCGCCCAGGCGGAACGTCCCCAGATCACGCCCTCGCCCCGGTATTCCATTGTGGCATCGTACACAGCCTTGTTATACCGCAGAGGATACAGGTTGTGCTCGGTGAACCCGGAGGCACCGGAAGCGTACACGCCAGTGACCGGCGCCGCTTCACCAAAATCTGCCTTGATAGCAGATACACCCAGTTCAAACAAGCCGCCCAGCTTCTCCTGATACCATTTGACGGTCTCGGGGTTGGACAGATCCAGCACCGCGTCATCCGTGGGCAGGTTGCCGTCGGCATCCTTCACAGCCAGACCCTTGGCTACCAGCTCGGGGAAGAACTCGTTTTTGGGGGTGAAATAGGGGATCTGCCACAGGCATACCCGATAGCCTTCTTTGTTCAGGTCGGCGATCATCTGTTTGGGATCGTCAAATCGGCTGGGAGAGAATTTATAGTTGCACAGCCAATCCTCCTCAAACCAGCCTGTATCCAAGTGGATCACATCGCAGGGGATGCGGTGAGCTTTCAGCTCCCGGGCTACCTCCCTGGCTTCCTCTTCACTCTTGTAGGTGATGCGGGACATCCACAGTCCAAAGCTCCACAGAGGAGGAACCGGGCTCTTACCGGTGAGCTCTGTATAGGACCCCAGGATCTCCTTGGGGGTGCCCACGATCAGGAACAGGTCGATGCCTTCGTCCCCCATAAAAGCGGTCTGGGCCTGAGCGTAATCACAAGCAAAATCCAAGGTCATGGGGCAGGTCGTATGATAGAACACACCATAGCCCCGAGAGCTCATAAAGAAAGGCACAGGTTTGTAAACGTCCCGGGTCTCCACGCCGTTGGCGTCCTTAGTCCATAGGATCAACTTCTGACCGCTCTTGTCCAGCTTGGTGAAGCTCTCGCCACAGCCGTAATAATGCTCTCCGGGATGGGATTCCAAACTCACCGCCGGGTATTTCCGCATGTCGTCAGAAGACCGCACGTAAGAAAACGGCATGGGATTGTAGTTTTGCAGGCACTTGGAGTCAGACGCGTGGAGAGTCTTGGTCAGCTCTTTCCCATGTGCATCACGGAGGATCACATGGAAAGGATCGTAGCGTACCTCCACTTCCAGCTTGGTGGTACGGTAAACCGCGTGAGCGTCGTCCGCTTCCACAGGCGCCAAGGGCAAAGCCTCAGGGGCGCCGTCCAGCATCAGGGACTGGGCATCCCGGTTTTCTAACAGATCCCCGCTGCGGCAGGTAGTACGCACCCGCACCACATTCTCCCCTACCAGAGATACGGAGAAGGGGTAGGCGGGATCGTCAGGATAGGCAGGCGGGAACGCCCAAGACTGGGTAGGCTCGAAGGGGGTGCTGTACATGTTAAAGCCCATGCGTCCCTTCCGCTCGAACCGAGCATAGCGCAGTTGACCAACGCCCGTGGCGGGATCAAATCCCTCCAGTTTTTGGGCATTGTAATGGACGTTCCCAATGGTAGCGAACTGTTCGGAAACATCGATTTCCTGATTGAGATAATGGTAGTTTTGGATCTTCATAAAATAACTCCTTTCCAGAACGGGAATGCACCCGTTTGTAGGTGGTGGATTTGTGTAAGTTGATGGCATGCTCTCCCCAAAGCCAAAACGAGTATAACATTAAAGATACGGAAAAGCAACAAAAAAACTAATTGTGTTACATATTTTTGTGAAAATAACAAAATTGTTTCTTGACATATTGGTGAATAGGTGGTATTCTTGGGCCAGATGAAGGTTTATCGCTAAACTGAAATAGACGGTTCTAATTTTTACCGATAAACTTCATTCGGACATATTCCCCGAACCATGTCCACACCTTTACGGAAGGAATGAGGTACATGTCAAAAGCAGTCTCCGCGCAGAGAAGCAATTATCTTTGGAGACACATTTGCCGCAACTGGGGCCTATACCTGCTCCTGCTGCCCGCTGTGATCCTGATGATCTGCTTCACCTACATCCCCATGTTCGGCATCGTCATCGCCTTCAAGGACTTTACCCCCGCCGCAGGCATTTTCGGAAGTCCTTGGGCAGGGTGGAAATACTTCCAGGAGTATTTCAATTCCTACCAGTTCTGGCCCACCATTAAGAACACGCTGATCATCAGCTTGTACACTATTTTGGTGACCTTCCCCCTGCCTATCGTGGTTGCGCTTATGTGTAACCAGATCACCTCAGCCAAGTACAAGAAGTTTTTCCAAGTTTCCACCTATCTGCCCCACTTCATTTCCACGGTGGTCATGTGCGGTATGATCATCCTCTTCCTCTCTCCCCGCACCGGCATCATCTCCAAGCTGGTTTCTTTCGTGGGAATCGAGCTTCCCAATCTGATGGGCCAGCCAAGCGCCTTCTCCAGCATCTACGTTTGGACGGAAGCCTGGCAGCATGTGGGGTGGGACAGCATCCTGTACATAGCGGCCCTCTCCGCCGTGGATCCCACTCTTTATGAGGCTGCCACCGTGGACGGCGCCAGCAAATGGCAGAAAATTCTGCGCATCGACATTCCCATGCTGCTGCCCACCATCACCATTATGCTCATCCTGCGTATGGGCAGCGTGATGAGCGTCGGCTTCGAGAAAGTCTATCTGCTGCAAAATAATCTGAACATCACTGCTAGTGAGATTATTTCCACCTACGTGTACAAGATGGGCTTGATCAGCAATCAGTACAGTCTTTCCTCTGCTATCAACCTGTTTAACAATGTGATCAACTTCATTCTGCTTCTTTCCATGAACTGGATCTCCAACAAGCTGAGTGATACTTCCCTGATCTGACGAAAGGAGATGTTCTGAAATGGCAGAAGCTGTTCTGAAATCCAAAACAGGCCGCAAGATCCGCCGCACTACCGGCGACGTGATCTTCGATACCATCCTGTATGTCATTACCGGACTGATGATTCTGGTCACCCTGTACCCCATGTACTTTATTGTGATCGCTTCCATCAGCAGCCCCACGGAAGTGGCTTCCGGCAACATCACCTTCTTCCCCAAGGGCTTCAGTCTGAAAGGCTACAAGGAACTGTTCAACTACGCTCAGTTGTGGAGCGGTTATGGCAACACCATCCTGTACGCCTTTTTCGGCACTGTGTTCAGCCTGGTGGTGAATATCCCCGCTGCCTATTCCCTGTCCCGTAAGGACCTGGTGGGCCGCCGCATCTTCACCATCTTCTTCCTGATCCCCATGTTCTTCACCGGCGGCTTGATCCCCACCTACATGACTGTTCAGTCTTTCGGCCTGGTGGACACCCGTTTGGTCATGGTGCTGCCCTTTGCCGTGGTCACCTACTACATCATCGTGGCCCGGACCTTCTTCTCCAACAGCCTGCCTGACGGCCTCTATGAAGCCGCTCAGATCGACGGCTGCGGCAACCTGCGGTTCTTCTTTAAATGGTGCTGCCTCTGTCCAAAGCAGTCATCGCCGTGATCGCTCTGTGGACCGCCGTGGGCCAGTGGAATTCCTACTTCAATGCGTTGATTTACCTGCGCAGCCCGGACTTGCAGCCCTTGCAGATCGTCCTGCGCAACATTCTGATCAACAACCAGACCATCAGTGCTATGAGCACCGGCGCCGCCGCCGCGGAAGCGACCCAAGTGGCCGAGCTTATCAAGTACTCCATTATTGTTATCTCTTCCGCTCCTATCATGTGCCTGTATCCCTTCGTGCAGAAATATTTCAACCAGGGCGTGATGATCGGTGCGCTGAAGGGCTGATCCAAACACTTTTGTCTCCCCACAGCTGAAAAGCTGAAAATAAACGACCATTCCCTACAAGAAGAAAGGAGTTCGTGTCATGAAAAAGTCTACCAAACTGCTCAGTCTGGTCCTTGCTCTTGCCATGGTCCTCTCTCTGGCTGCCTGCGGCGGGAACAATACTTCCTCCACCGCTTCTACCGGCAACGAGAGTCAGACCAGCACAGACGGCGGTGAAAGTGCCGCTACCGAGGATACCTCCGGCAGCACCAGCGCCAGCTTCGATATCGTCACTGTCCGCTGGACCGACACTTGGCCCATCGATTTCCTGGAGACCGGCGTGATGAAGGAAATCGAGGAAGAGACCGGCGTGGACATCAACTGGCAAGTCTATTACAATGCCGACTGGTCCGAGCAGAAATCTCTGCTGCTGGCTTCCGGCGACCTGCCCGACGCCTTCTGGGGCTCCATCTGCCTCACCGACACCGACGTCAACCAGAACAAGGCTCTGTTCGTGGAGCTGACCGATCTGATCGACGCCAACATGCCCAACCTGAACAAAGTCTTTGAGACCGAGCCTTCCCTGAAGGCCGTCATCACCGACCGTAACGGCGAAATTTACAGCCTGCCCAAGAAGCTGCCCCTGCGGCCTCAGGTCAACGACGTGATGTACATCAACAAGACTTGGCTGGACGCTCTGGGTCTGGAAATGCCCGATACTTATGAGGATCTGACCGCTGTTCTGGAAGCTTTCGTCACCAAGGATCCCAACGGCAACGGCGAAAACGACGAATTCGGTTACTCCGCTGTGCAGAGTCTGGCTGGCGACCTGCGCCACATCATGGCTCCCTTCGGGACCATGGTTTGCCGTGACAGCAGCTCCTACGGCAGCAACTACATGGCTCTCAACGACAACAGCGAGCCCATCTTCATGCCCATCCAGGACAACTACAAAGAGGCTGTGAAGTGGATGCACGACCTGTACACCAAGGGTCTGATCGACTCCGAGTGCTTCACTCAGGACAGCTCCATGGTCACCGCTAAGACTCAGGATCCCAACGGCTCTCTGTCCGGTATCGTCTTTGGCTGGACTGCCGATGCTCAGGTGGGTGTCAACGCTCCCGACTACGAAGTGGTTCCCGCTCTGGCTGGCCCCGACGGCAAGCGCTATGCCGAGCACAACCCCGAGTTCCTGGACGTGAGCCGCAACGAGCTGCTCATCACCACCAAGTGCGAAGATCCCGCCACTCTGCTTAAGTGGGCTGACGCTTACTACACTGACGAAGCCTCTCTCCAGACCTTCTACGGCTCCGTGTCCGACGGCAAGATCAAGGCTAACGACGACGGCACTTACGAAGTGCTGGTGCCCGATGACGGCTCCTCTCTGGACACTTCTGCATGGTCCTTCTCCATGCGTGACTTTGGTCCCAAGTACATGAACGAGGAATTCTACGACAAGGTGACTCTGCCCTCCGATCAGGGTGACGGCGTTAAGCTGGCCGAAGATTCCATCAACGAGGAATACATCGTCACCACCTTCCCCGTGTGCGCATACACCGAAGAGCAGACCTCCCGTCTGGCCTCTCTGACCACCAACCTGTTCGATTACTGCGAAGCTCAGTACGCTCACTGGGTCGTGGACGGCGGTGTTGAGGAAGAATGGGATGCCTACCTGCAGCAGCTGGACGCCATGGGTCTCCAGGAGTACATCTCCATCCAGGTAGACGCTTACAACGCTTATCAGGAATCTCTCGAGTAAGCAATTCATCTCTTCACTTGTTTTCGGGGAGTATGGTCTGAATGACCGAAAAAAGGGAGTCCGGGTCGGATAAAACCGATCCGGGCTCCCTTTATATGTTCTGGACAGCGGTTTAATTCAGTTTCCGCACAGATTGCCGATCAATCAACTCCACATCCAGTGTAACGTGGGTCTGGGAGATCTCCTCTCCCCTGATCCGATTGAGCAGCAGTTTCACCGCCCACTCCACCTTTTTTTCGTAGTCCTGGGCTACTGTGGTCAGTTTTGGCTGAACGTATTGCAGCACTTCCCAGTTGTCAAATCCAATAATGGAGATATCGTTGGGCACGCTGTATCCGCTCAAACGCACGCCTTCCAGGATTCCAACAGCCAGGCGGTCCAAGGTTGTCACCACAGCAGTGGGCCTGTCCTTCATCGCGCACAGCGTCCGTCCAACTCGCACACCCTGCTCAAACGAACCGTTTGTGTTGAAGAAATACCGCGCTGGAAAAGGCACTCCAGCGTCCCGCAGCACCTGGGCAAAACCCCTAATACGCTGTCTCACCACGATAGACGGCTCCGTAAAAGGACAGGCAAATGCGATCCGCTTGTGGCCGTTCTCCAGTAAAAAGCGGGCTGGTACCTGACCTCCGTGCAAGTCGTCCAAGTCTACCGTCAGAGGATCCAGGCCTTCGTAATACCGGTCCAGAATCACGCAGGGCACGCCGGTATCCAGCACCTGTTTCATTTCATCCTGGGAAAAAGTGGGATAGAAAAAGATCGCTCCGTCCACGCTCCAGTTGTGGAACAGATAGATCACTTCCTTGGCCCGCTTATACGCCCGCAGCATTACGTAATATCCCCGCACGCGGAGCTGAAACTCCATGGCAGCGATCATCTGCTGGCGGTATGGGTCGTCCAAAATGTGGATGGGCTTGTCTCCCTCAGGAACCAGCACCGTAATAATACGGGAACGCTTTCCGCTGAGACTGCGGGCCGATAAATTGGGAACATAGTTGTATTTGCGAGCGATCGCTTCCACCCGCTCTGCGGTCTTAGCGGAAACTTTGTCGTAATTGTGGTTGATCACGTTGGAGACCGTCATCACACTAACGCCAGCCTCCTGAGCGATTTGCTTTAGGGTAGCCATATAAAGTGCCTTTCTTATCGGAAGTAAATGTGAAAAAAAGAAACGCTTTGCGCGTTTCTTGCAGAATAATCCGATCCAACTTGCAAAACACGTAGAACTTGCTTTTATTATATCAGAGGGTTTCCTTCCAGTCAATCCAACGGAATTATCTGGAAATCCCATTTCAACCACAGAAAGCGGTTTGCGTTATGGATTTCCCAGTCTTGCAAAATGGCAGAACGTTTGCTATGATGAGAGCGTTCCGTTTTACTAAGGGAGGCAACCTTAATGACCTATGGCATCGTAATCCAGGGACACTTCCTGAAAAGGCCCAACCGGTTTATCGCTCATGTGGAGACTCAGGACGGAATCCAAATCTGCCATGTAAAAAATACCGGGCGCTGCCGGGAACTGCTGGTCCCCGGAGCCGTTGTGTACCTGGAAGAAAGTCCCAATCCCAATAGAAAAACAAAATACGATCTTATCGCCGTGGAAAAAGGCGATCTGCTCATCAATATGGACAGTCAAGCACCCAATCAGGTGGCTGAGGAATACCTTCCCCGGCTGTTTCCAGATATGACCGGCTGGCGGAGAGAATTCACCTGGGGCAGCTCCCGGTTTGATTTCCGTGTGGAAACCCCTGAGAAAACCTGGTTCATGGAAGTGAAAGGTGTCACATTGGAGGAAAACGGCGTGGTCCTCTTCCCCGACGCGCCCACTCAGCGAGGCGTCAAGCATCTCCGTGAGCTGTGCCGTTGTCAGGAGGAAGGCTACGGAGCCTGCGTTCTGTTCGTGGTTCAGATGTCCGGTATCCACTACTTTACCCCCAACCGGCACACCCATCCTGAATTTGCCCAGGCCCTAGAGGAAGCGGCACTTCAGGGGGTACGGCTGGAGGCTGTGGACTGCTTGGTGACCCCTCAGTCCCTGATACCGGGAGAACCGGTGGAAATCCGTTTGGATGCCCGCGCTTGACAGCATTCTTTCCTTTTAAACGCAAAACAAAAGGGCTTCCGCCTGTGTCGCGGAAGCCCTTCTTCTTTTATCGTTTCGCTCAAATCACTTAATTTCCAATCAAGAAATCCAACACATTCCAGCCCGTACTGGTCTGGGCCTTAAACAGTTCCGTATAGCCGCAGTTCACGCAGGAGACCGTCACGAACTTTTTATTCTGCACGTCGAACAGTTTGGCAAAATTCCCACCTGTTGCCTGGAACTGATCCGACTCGTACTGGGTGCAGCCGCATTTAGGACAAATGTACTGTTTCTTTTCCATGTGACCACCTCACCTTATGTTTGCACTATCATAGCGCATTTTCCTATCAAAAGGGACTTAATTTCTCTTACAAAATTCTTACATTTCAAAAAATAGTCTAAATCCCTGAAACAACCTGTCTTTTCAAAAACAGAGATTGTATTGTTATATTGACCTATTTTTGCAAAAAATGCATATTTTCTTTCTCGATAGTCCTCCCCCAAATGCGAAGCGTTTCTTATTGACTTTTTTTGCCATTTCTCCTATGATAGTCAGGAAGTAAGATGATTGGGGATCATCATGAGGAGATACTGCCGCGTTTTGTGGCGGAAAGGATTTTTTGGCACTTGGGAGGATAATTATGCTGAAAAACTATTTCCGGCTCACAAGAAGTGAGACCGAGATCATGGAACTGCTGTGGAGTGAGAACCGGCCTCTTTCTCGTTCGGAAATCATTGATCTGACTCCGAACCGCACTTGGAAACCTGCTTCCATTCACATTCTGCTCAATTCCATGCTCGATAAGGGTTCTATTGAAGTGGCCGGGTTTATTCAAAGCACCAAAAACTACGCCCGGACTTTCGCACCAACCCTGACCGCAGATGAGTACATTGTGATGCAGTTAAAGCACATGAGAAAGCTCTTCTTCGGCTTGTTTCCAGCCTTTTGGAAGACGTGCAGAGTGAGGAAGTCCTGAACGAAATCTACTCTATGTTAGAAAAACGGAAAGCAGAGCTTCACTAAACCGCAACCACACAAACAAACCCCCGAAAGGAAATTCTCCTTTCGGGGGTTTTCATTTTAAGATTTCTTTTTAGATGGACAGTACCGCGGAAACGCGATAGAGTCTCTCATCAAAAGTACGAGGCATATCCAGAGCTTCGGTGATATCGAAGTCAACGATGCTCTCGCCCTTCATGGCCACCACACGGTTGCCAATGCCCTGATACAGCAGGTCAACAGCATGATAACCCATCCGGCTGGCAACAACGCGGTCCCGCAGAGTGGGAGCGCCGCCGCGCTGCACATGGCC
>HF972613.1:8497-9193 GCA_000432995.1 Clostridium sp. CAG:1013 | reverse complement strand
TGCACATGGCCCAGAATGGTAGCACGGCTCTCGATGCCAGTCACTTCCTGGATCTTCTCTGCCAGCTGCTGACTGCCACCTACACCCTCAGCAACCACGATGATGTAGTGACGCTTACCAGTGGACTGTGCCAGCTTGATACGATCAATGATATCCTTCTGGAAATCATAGGGGATCTCGGGCACCAGAGTGGACAGAGCACCCACAGCTACGCCCACGTTCAGAGCGATATCGCCGCAGCGCCGGCCCATAACTTCCACCACACTGCAGCGGTCATGAGACTCTGTAGTGTCGCGAATACGGTCGATCATTTCCATAGCAGTGTTCAAAGCGGTATCGTAACCGATGGTGTAATCGGTGCAGGCAATATCGTTGTCGATGGTGCCAGGAACACCAATGCAGGGAATACCGGCATTGGTCAGATCACGAGCGCCACGGAAAGAACCGTCGCCGCCCACGACAACCACGCCGTCGATGCCCTTTTCACGGCACATCTGAGCGGCTTTCTGCACGCCTTCGGGAGTGTTGAACTCGGGGCTGCGAGCAGTGAACAAAGCTGTGCCGCCATGCTGCATAATGTCGGACACGCTCCGCATGCTCATCTCCTTCATGTCGCCGTTGAGCAGGCCGTTATAGCCACGCATCACGCCGTAGACCTTCATGCCGAAACCCAAACCCGTACGAACTACGGCTCGC
>HF972613.1:0-8473 GCA_000432995.1 Clostridium sp. CAG:1013 | reverse complement strand
CGCACAGCCGCGTTCATACCGGGAGCGTCACCGCCACTGGTCAAAACTGCAATACTTTTCGCACCCATTGCTGATTCCTCCAAATATTGAAATCGGGTATTCATACCCAACTGATAACTGTATCAGTAACATTATATCAAAAGAACGGGATTTATCAAGTGGTTCCACCAAGATTTTACAGAGTTGCCCTGGTTTTTTCACATCTTCGGGCCATAATAGGCAACATTGTCCTTACCCAGGAGATTCTCAAGCGCCCGTAGTAACGGCCGATTGATATACACTCGGTATTTGGCCGGAGCCCGCAGCAATTTGCCCGTATCCTGGAAGGAAAGATACAGATCGGACATGCCCTCGTCAAAAATTGCGATATACTGCATGGCCTTCCGGTAGCGGGGATCCTCTTTGGATTTCAGCCGCAGATACAGTCCTGGTCTGACCTGCTTTTCCGGAGTGCTCCCCAAAAGAGCGGGATCCGCCGGACGAGCAACGGACTGGCATACCAATTCCGGTTCTTTATCCTCCGTGAAGTTGAGTTTTCCCTGCACTTCCACCACGGAACCCTCGGACAAGATTCCGCCATACTGTTCCAGCACTTTGGGGAACACCAACGCTGTCATGGATCCATACATGTCCTCCAAGGTGACGAACGCCATTTGGGCATTGTTCCTGGTGACCTTCTTCCGCACAGCGGTAATAAGCCCCAGCACCGAAACCCACTGACCGTCCTGATAGCGGCCAGGACTGTCCTCACCGGCGCTTTGGAGGATCTCATCCATCCGGGCAAATCCACCTTCCTGGTACATCCCGGCGTAGGCTGACATAGGATGCCCGGAAAGATACATCCCGGTAACTTCCTTCTCCATGGCTAGTTTATCCGCTTGAGAGAAATCCTCCGCTTTCTCCAGAGGGACCTCTCCCCCTTCTTCGGAACCTGGCGCGTCAAAGAATCCCATTTGGCCTTCCACGTTTCGGCGTTTGTCGGCTTCCAGGGCGTCCAGGACACGTTCCACGGAAAGAAGCATCTCCCTGCGGTTGTTGCCCAGACCGTCCAGAGCGCCGCACTTCACCAGGCTTTCAATAGCCCGACGGTTCATGTCACGGCCGGTGACACGCTTGCAGAAATTGTAGAAAGAAGTGAATTCTCCCCCTCCCCGGCGTTCTTCCACCATTCGGGCAATAACTCCCCGGCCCAGGTTTTTCACCGCCAGCAGGCCGAAGCGGATGCTCTTCCCCACTACGGTAAATCCGGTCTCACTGTAATTCACATGGGGTGGCAGCACGGAAATGCCCAAACGACCGCACTCCTCGATATACTCCGCTACCTTTCCCGCCTGGCCCAGCACGCTGGAAAGCAGCGCCGCCAGATACTCGCAGGGGTAGTGGCACTTCAAGTAGGCAGTCTCATAGGCCACCACCGCATAGGCCGCGGCGTGGGATTTGTTGAACGCGTAGGAGGCAAAGCTCTCGATTTCGTTAAACAGCGCCTGTGCCGTTTCCCCGTCCACACCCCGACGGAGGCAGCCTTCTACTTCCCAGGATCCGTCCTCTCGCTGCTGGCCGTGGAGAAACACCTCCCGCTCCCGTTCCAGCACGTCGTGTTTTTTCTTGGACATAGCCCGACGGACAATATCTGCCCTGCCCAGAGAATACCCTGCCAGGTCCCGGAAAATCTGCATCACCTGCTCCTGGTAGATGATACATCCGGCTGTGGGCTCCAAAATAGGCTGGAGCAGGGGGTGACGGTAGTGGATCTTAGAAGGGTCCTTCCGGTTTTCCAAATAGAGAGGGATAAACTGCATGGGACCAGGACGGTACAGGGAGATGATAGCGATCAGATCTTCCACACTCTCCGGCTGGGCCTGGACCAGCAGCCGCTTCATTCCCGGGGACTCGAACTGGAACACTCCTTCCGAGTGCCCTTCCCGTAGCATCTGGAACACCTGGGGATCGTCCTGGGGAATGGCGTCCATGGAGAAATCCTTCTCCTGACGGCGGACCATCTTGGCGGCGTTGTCGATGACCGAAAGGTTCCGCAGTCCCAAGAAGTCCATTTTCAAGAGGCCCAGTTCCTCAATGGCGGTCATAGTGTACTGGGTTACCACCGACTCGTCATTTTTGGACAAAGGCACGTAATCCATCACCCGTCGGTCCGTGATGACCACTCCCGCCGCATGGGTGGAAGCGTGACGGGGCATGCCCTCCACTTTCCGGGCCATATCTAAAAGTTCCCGAACCTGATCGTCTTCCTCATACCGGTCCCGCAGATCCTTGGACTGCTTCATAGCAAGATCCAGGGTCATACCCAGGGACATGGGCACCAATTTCGCCACCTGATCCACCTTATTGTAAGGGATAGCCAGCGCTCTGCCCACGTCCCGAATGGCACCCCGGGCGGCCATAGTGCCGAACGTGACGATCTGAGCCACATGATCCTCGCCATACTTGTCCACCACATAGTCGATGATCTCGTCCCGGCGCTCGTCGCTGAAATCCACGTCAAAGTCGGGCATGCTCACCCGCTCCGGGTTGAGGAAGCGCTCGAACAGCAGGTTATACCGCATGGGATCCACATTGGTGATACCCACACAGTAAGCCGCCAGACTCCCCACGCCGGAACCTCGTCCCGGTCCCACTGGGATGCCCACGCTTTTGGCGTAACGGATAAAATCCCACACAATGAGATAGTAGTTTACATAACCCATCTGAGAAATCACGCCGATCTCGTAGTTCAGCCGGTCCTGGAGCTCCTGGGAAGGATTCTCCCCATACCGGCGGACAAGTCCCTCCTGACACAGACGGCAGAAAAATTCGCCATTCTCGCTGCCGTCAGGGGTGAAAAAGGCGGGAAGTTTTGTCTTGCCGAATTCCAGTTCCACATTACACCGCCGGGCGATCTCCCCCGTGTTGGAAACGGCCTCCGGTACGTCAGGGAACAAGGCGGCCATTTCCGCCTCGCTTTTGAAGTAAAACTCCTCCGAGCCAAATTCCAGCGTGTCCTTGTCCTCTACCGTTCTTCCGGTCTGGATGCAGATGAGCACATGGTGCATCTTGCTGTCCTCAGGAGCGATATAGTGGCAGTCGTTAGTGACCACCAAAGGGATGCCCGTCTCCTTGGAGATACGAATGATCTGTGGGTTGATCCGCTTTTGGTCCGGCAGTCCGTGATCCTGAAGCTCTAAGAAGAAATTGCCCTTACCAAAGATTTCCTCATAGAGCAGAGCGGTATCCTTGGCCCCCTGATAGTCGTTTCGAGCCAGAGCCCGAGGGATCTCACCCGCCAGACAGGCGGACAACGCGATGAGCCCCTCGTGGTGCTCCCGCAGCAAGTCCAAGTCCACCCGAGGCTTGTTGTAGAAGCCTTCGGTCCAAGCCTGAGACACCATGGCGATCAAGTTCCGATAGCCGGTGTCGTTTTCGCACAGCAGCACCAGATGACGGCTCTCTCCGTCCAGTTCGTGGACCTTGTCAAACCGGGTGCGTCGAGCCACATAGACCTCGCAGCCGATGATGGGCTTGATTCCCCGTTTTTTTGCCGCCTTATAGAAATCGACCACGCCGTACATGCAGCCGTGGTCGGTGATGGCAACCGCTTCCTGTCCCATTTCCTTGGCGGTGTCCAAAAGTCTTTCGATGCGGCAGGCGCCGTCCAAAAGGCTGTATTCCGTGTGTACATGCAAATGGGCAAAAGCCATGTGGCTCCCCCTTTCCCTGTTAATGTCCCTCGGCCTCCTCAGAGGCCAGGTACTCTTCCGTCACTTCGATCCAAAAATAGTATTCTACGCCGATATTCTCTTTCGCAGTTCCCCAGTAGGCTTCCTCACAGACCAGGTACTTTCCAGGTTCCTGGGGACACTGGAAATAGTCCGCCTTCTCCGTGTAGACCATGCCGTCCTCATCGTAGATGGTGAAGTAAAAGCCCCCGTTATCAGACCGGCCCTCAAACAAAATGGAGGTGGTGTGGTCAAACACCACAGTCGGAGCGCTGTCGCCGATCTCTCCCGGCACCAGCCGGCGTGACTCTTCCCGCTCCCCTTCCTCGGTGGTGTAGATCTGGTTCTGCAAAGGGGTATACTCTTCCCCGCCGCTTTTCAGGGTGACCGTCCCCACCTCTGGCGGACCGCTGCCAATGCGCCCAATGAGCAGATACATCACCAGCAGAATGGTTCCCACAACCAGCAGTGCGCCGCCATACACGGCGAACTTCATCCGCCAGTCTCCCTCCACCTTCATACCGTCCACTCGTTTTTGAACCTTGTCCTTCAGCGCCAAACCCGTTTCCCCTTTCCGTGATCAGAGCATGTTGGAAATGCCCCTTTTCTCCATAATCTCTTCGCCTATGCGCAACAACCTCTGCAACCGGTGGTTTACTCCGCTGCGAGTGATCCCCAGCCTTGCCCCCATTTCCCGAAGGGTCATGTCTGGGTTGTCCAGCCGCAGTCTGGCAAGCTCCTGCAGCTCCTCCGGCAAAGTCTCCAGTCCCACCGTGTCACTGATGGCAGCAATAGCAGCCGTCTGCCGGGCGGAAGCGGAGTAAGTCTTGTCCATGTTGGCGGTCTCGAAATTGGTTTTGCGGTTAATGTTGTTCTTGACCTCTTTGTACATCTTCACCTGCATCAGTTCCATGGCGGCATTTGATGCACCAAGATAAGTAAGTAAGTCCTCGATGGGACCGCTTTCCTTCAAATACACCACATAACCGCCCTTTCTGGCTGCCACCGCCGGAGACAGAGGAAAAGCCTCCACCTCGCACAGCAGGGTGTAAAGGTCGTTGGCCAAGTTTTTATGAGGTACCGCAAACTCCAAATGATACTCTTTATTGGGATCGGTGGCAGTACCGCAAGTGAGGAACGCACCCCGCAGGAACCCCGCCGCACAGCAGGTGTTTTCCAAGTTGGCCCGGTTCAACCGCAGACTGGTTTCCTGGCCGGTGTGGCCGAATTCCTCCAGCATGGCAAGCCGGGAGGACTCCTCCGGCAGACTCACCCGGTAGGCAGGGCGCTTCCGCCGGCTGACCCCGAAGGTCAGCTCTCCGGAGACTCCGGCCCCCGCAGCAGCAAGTTCCAGCATCCGCCGGGCCACTGCCCCGTTTTCCGTGACAAAGGCGTTCTCCTTCATGGTAAAGCATTTGGAGAAAAGCCACGCTCCGTAACATTCCGCCCGCAGGCAGCATTCCCGCTTAAACTCTACCCCGCAAAGCTCTCTTTTGATTTCCGAGGAAAAGGACACAGCCCCTCCTCCTTTCAAAAATGTACTGTTCTCAGAACTTCTGCATATCCCGATGAGTGACGCTGGCCTTCACACCAGACTCATTCAAATGATCGCACATGTACTGGGCCAAAGCCACGGAACGATGATGGCCGCCGGTGCAGCCCACAGCGATGACCAGCTGGCTTTTACCCTCTTTACTATACAGAGGCAGCAGGTAGTCGATAAGATCGGTGAACCGGGCCACAAAGCCCTGGGTCTCCTCTTTCTCCATAACATAGTCCCGCACCGGAGCGTCCAGGCCCGTAAGGGGACGGAGGTTCTCATCGTAGAAGGGATTGGGCAGGCACCGCACGTCGAACACCAGGTCCGCCTCCATAGGGATGCCAAACTTGAATCCAAAGCTGATGCAGTGCACCGAAAGAGAATCCTGGGCGCTGCTGAGGAACATCTGAGAGATCCTGGTTTTCAGCTGGGCGGGCGACACCCCGGAGGTATCGATGACGTAGTCGGAGCACTCCTTCACCGGCTTGAGCATTTCCCGTTCCAGCTTTACCGCCTGCTCCAAAGCGCCCCCCATCTCGTCTGCCAGGGGATGCTTCCGACGGGTCTCCTGGAAGCGGTTCACCAGCACGCTGTCGGAAGAATCTAGAAACAGGATCTTGTAGGGCTTTTTGTCCCGCTTCAAAGATTCCAGCGCCGTGAAGAAGGATTTGAACAGCTCTCCGCCCCGAGTATCCGTGACCACAGCGGCTCGGCTGCGGAAGCCCTCGGATTGCAGGCACATATCGTAGAACACAGGGATCAGCGCGGGAGGCAAATTATCCACGCAGAAAAAGCCAATGTCCTCCATGGCGTGCATGGCCCTGGTCTTGCCCGCACCGGACAGACCTGTGAGAATGACGAATTCCATAACCGTTCCCCCTCTTTTATTCTTCCCCGGTCATCCGCACTTCCGTCTCAAGCCGGATGCCTCGTTTTTCAAAGACGATCTTCTGGATCTCCCGGATGAGAGCCAGCACGTCGGAGCAGGTAGCCCCACCGGTATTGACGATGAAACCGGCATGCTTCTCGCTGACCTGAGCTCCTCCAACCCGCAGCCCTTTCAGGCCGCACTCCTCGATGAGCGCTGCGGCGAAAGCCCCTTGGGGCCGCTTGAATACGCTTCCGGCACTGGGCATATCGTAAGGCTGCTTGGTCTTGCGGCGGTTCATCAGATCCTCCATCTGGGCCCCAATCTGAGCAGGATCTCCAGGCTTCAACCGGTACTCCACAAAGGTGATGATGTCCCTGCCGCCGGTATAACGGCTCTTCCGGTAATCGAACTGAAGCTCCTCACCTGAGGCGGAACCCTCTTCCCCATCCGGGGTCAGGTGATGCACACGTTCTACCACGTCCCGCATCTCTCCGCCGTAAGCTCCCGCGTCCATGTAAGCTGCGCCTCCCACGGATCCCGGGATGCCCCAAGCAAACTCCAGACCAGTAAGCTCCCGGTCACGAGCAAAAGCACACACTGCCGCCAGGGATGCCGCAGCCCCCGCACGTACTCTTCCATCGGGCAAAGCCTCCACTCGCTTGAAGTCCCCAGAGAGGAACAGCACCGCTCCCCGGATCCCCTTGTCGCTCACCAGAAGGTTGGATCCCTTTCCCAGCAGCATGTAGGGCAAGCTGTTCTCTGTCAAGACCTTTACCAGGCCCTTGAGCTGAGCTAGTGTCTCCACCGTAATGAACCGATCCGCCGGTCCGCCAATCTGGAAGGTGGTGTGACGGCTCATTGGTTCCTGGACTGCACAGGGACATCCCAGGGTCTGGACCGCCTGGTCCAACAAGGTATAAGAAAGCTCCATGGCGACTCCTCTCCGTCCCGCCCTCTCCTAGGAGAAAAGTAGGACCGGTAATGTAATCCTTTTTTGCTATACTATAAATAATACTTATACGGCTGGGCCCTCAGATATCCAGATCCTTTTTGATATCTTCGCCCCGCAGCTCGGAGATATCCACTCCCAACCCGGAAAGCAATTCCTGAGCAGCGTTGTAGCCCATCTTTTTTTGGCGGTTGTTCATGGCGGCCACTTCGATGATCACAGCCAGGTTACGGCCAGGTTTCACAGGGATGGTCATCACCGGGACTCGGATTCCCAGGATCTCAGTGAATTCGCTGTCGATGCCCATGCGGTCATAATTTTTCGTGGCGTCCCAAATCTCCATATTGATGCACATGTCGATCTTTTCGGACAGCTTGATGGCGCCCATACCAAAAATACGGCGGGCATTGATAATGCCAATGCCACGCAGTTCGATGAAGTGGCGGATATTCTCGGGAGCCTGACCCACCAGAGACTTGCTGGACACTCGGCGAATCTCCACGGCGTCATCAGCGATGAGCCGGTGGCCACGCTTGATCAGCTCGATGGCGGTCTCACTCTTGCCCACACCGCTGTCACCCACCAGCAGGATGCCTTCGCCGTAAACTTCAATGAGTACGCCGTGACGGGTGATTCGAGGAGCCAATTCCACATTCAGCAGAGACACCAAGTCAGCTACCACGTTGGAGGTGGAGTCCTTGGAGGACAGAAGAGGAATATCATACCGGTCCGCAGTGGCCAGCATAAATTCACAGGGCGTGATCCCTCTGGCGACGATCACTGTTGTGGGACGCAGCGCGAAGAAATGGTCGATCGCCTCTTGTTTCTTTTCCTGCCCCAAACTGTCCAGCATAGCCATTTCGGATCTGCCCAAAACAGTGATACGATGGGGGTCGAAATAATCACAAAAACCGTACAGCTCCAAGCCGGGACGGATCACGTCTCGGGAACGGATCAAGATCTCGTCGGCGCTGCAAGGCAGATGCATGGCTTGCAGGCTCAGTTCTTTAATAATTTTAGCTAGGGGGATGGTATAATCTTCTCTCATTTTGCAACATCCTCTCTTTCTAGTCAGATTGTTATCAAAAATTCCAGGACAAATCGACACATATCCATGTGCATGGTTGGTATTATTATATACGATGACATCACAAAAATAAAGGCCCGGGTTCCAGCCTACGGGCCAATAAAAAAATTTTTGATTTTTTTAAAAAACCTCTTGCATTTTCCAAAAAGCCATAGTATAATAATTGAGCTGACCGAGGGAACGGTTCAGAAAAAATTAAATATCGCGGGGTGGAGCAGTTCGGTAGCTCGTCGGGCTCATAACCCGAAGGTCGTAGGTTCAAATCCTGCCCCCGCAACCAAAGACCCCAGGTTTTATTACCTGGGGTTTTCTCTTG
>HF972612.1:4596-9946 GCA_000432995.1 Clostridium sp. CAG:1013 | reverse complement strand
ACTTGCCTGGGGTGCAACCCCTGGTGGAGATGGCGGGAATCGAACCCGCGTCCGAAAAAGGATTACCAAGGCTTTCTACGAGCGTAGCTTTTGTTTTAAGATTCCCGCAGCCTCACGCCCAAAAGCAGGCTGGAGGCTTTGGTAGCCCTTAAACCGTGACGGGGGTAAGGGCGTCACCCCGTTCACGTTCACCGCTCATCGACGCTCTAGTCCCGGCCGCGGTACTCCGGGGTAGAACGGCTGCTTAATTAAGCAGCAACAGCAACAGTATTGTTGTCGTTTAATTTTAAAGTTTGCGGATTTTATAGCGGTCCCGCACCGCTGCTCGCTTACCAGGGCTTTCCTTCCCCGTCGAAACCTTTACATCCCCATGTAATTATCGATTGCGTTCCTTCAAGGTCCGCTCGATGTCTCGCTTAGCGGCTTTTTCTGCCATGTCGGCTCGCTTGTCGTAGAGCTTTTTACCACGGCACAGTCCCACCTGGACCTTCACCCGAGAATCCTTGAAGTACAGGGACAAGGGGATCAGGGAATACCCCTGCTGCTTCACAATACCGTACAACCGCAGGATTTCCTTTTTGTGCATCAGCAGCCGACGCACCCGCATGGGGTCTCGGTTAAAGATGTTCCCGAAGTCGTATGGGCTGATGTGGCATCCGTTTAAAAGCATTTCTCCGTTCACCACAGAGCACCAAGCATCCTTCAGGTTGGCCCGGCCCTGGCGCAGGGATTTTACCTCCGTGCCTACTAGCTCAATACCAGCTTCAAAGCTCTCTTCCACGAAGTAATCGTGGAAGGCTTTTTTGTTTTGCGCGATGGTTTTTGTGTTGGCTTTGCCTGCCACGATAACTCCTCCTTTTCAGAGTCTTGCCGTTAAGTTTTATTATTATAGCATATCCTCCGGTCGAATGGCAAGGGATTTTGGGGAATAGAAAAAAGGGACCGAAAAAATCCGGCCCCCATAATCTTGCTATTTAAAGCTGAGGATAGAGTTCGTCGAAAATAGCCCGGTTCAGGGCTGCGGTGTCCCGGCATTCTGCCACCACAGAGATCACCGCTTCTTTATCCCGACAAAGAATGGACAGCTGTCCGTATTTTCCGTCTGCTCGGAAAGTGCCCTGCTCGCCGCCCCAGAACAAGTACCCGTATCCGTGGGCTCCGTTATCCACCTGCTTTTTGGTGCTTTCCTCCACCCATTCCGGGGAGAGAAGCTGCCTGCCATTCCAGCGGCCTTTCTCTAGGTAGAACCGACCGAAGGTGTGAAGTTCCGACAAGGTAAAGAACAGTCCGCCAGCCCCGAAGGTATGGCCCAGAGGGTCCACTTCCCAGGTGGGGCGGATGATGCCCAGATGGTCAAAGAGTCGGGGCGTCAGGTAGGAGACCAGGTCACAGCCGGAACGGCGCTGTACCAGGATCCCTGCCAGGTAAGGCCCCACGTTGTTGTAGACGAATTTTGTTTCCGGGGCGTCGGTGAAGGGGAGGGAGAGAGACAGTTTCACCCAGTCACGCTCTTTGTAAAGAGGACGCTGGGCGCCCATCAGGTTGCCCTTTTCCTGGCCCAGGCACATGGTCAGCAAGTCCCGCACGGTGGCAGCTTCCAGATGTTCGCCAACTGTTTCCGGAAGGTCTTGGGAAAAGGCATCCACCAGACGCTCCGAAAGGGACAGAAGCCCCTCCTGGACAGCGAATCCCACGGCACAGGAAGTGACGCTTTTGCTGGCGGAGTAGACGTTTCGCCGGCATTCTTCGTCCCAGTTTTTGTAGGCAATATCCTTCCCGTACTGTGTCACCTTGACCCCCAGCACCCCCAGGCCCTGGATCTTTTTCTCAAAACCTTCTAAGTTCATGGCAAAGCTCCTTTCCCGTTTTTTTCATTATAAAAAAAGAAGAAAGAAAAGTCTAGGGATCCCAGATGATTTTTGGATAATCCTCAGTCGATGGGGAAGAATACTTTCCGCGGGGCGCTGGCGCGCTTCGCGAAATAACTCCGAAAACGAGGTGCCTTGTATGAATCGTTTGGAATGTCAGGTGCAGAGCTGTCAGCATTTTCAGAACAACCAGTGCTGCTTGGCGGGCATCCAGGTGGATGGTCCTTCCGCTCATGAGAGCAGTCAGACCTGCTGCGCTTCCTATGAGGAGCGGCGTCCCGGCTGCGGTCAGAACGCCATGGGTCAGAATCCTTCCGTGGATACTGATATCCAGTGCAAGGTGAAGGGCTGCGCTTACAACCAGCATGAACGCTGCCAGGCTCAGAATGTCTGCGTGGGTTGCTGCTGTGGCGACGTTTCCTCCAAGAGCGGCACCGAGTGCCGTACCTTCCAGAACAAGTAACACAGCAAGGCAGAAGCGGCTTGGGGGAAGATCCTCCAGGCCGCTTTTCCTGTTTGGACAGGTTTTCCTTGGCGGCAGGGGAGTGCTGTGGTATAATGTCCGCAGAGAATGAGAATGTGGGCGTCGAGGGTGAGTTCCCGGCAAGCCAGGCAGCACAAAAGCCGCCTGGGCGACACGCCCTACCGCGGGCGTGTATAATAGACGCTGACCGCAGGTGAAAGGGGTTTTTACAATGGCTATCGCTCTTGTGGCGTTCGATCTGGACGGCACAACTTTGACGGAGCATAAATATCTATCGGAAGGGAACCGCCAGGCTTTGGAGGAAGCCGCCCGTCGGGGTGTAATCTTAGTGCCAGCGTCTGGGCGGATGAAGGACTTTCTTCCCCCGGAGATCACTGGTCTGCCCGGGGTGCGGTACGCCATTACCGCCAACGGTGCCGGGGTGTACGACCTGGAGGAGGGGAAAACTGTTTGGGAAAGCCTGATCCCCAATGAGAAAGCCCGGGAAGTCCAGGACCTTTTGAGAGAATACGATCTGTTTGTAGAGTACTACCACAACGGCAGGTCTATCACCCGAAAGGGTGATCCCCAGCGGGCGCTTTCCCATTTTGGAATGCCCCGGGAGAAGCTCCATTTCCTTACAAAGGATTATGAGTTTGTGGAGGATCTTTCCGCTATGCTGGTGGACACTGGGCTGCAGCCGGAGAAGATCAACCTGCCTTTTGTAGGCCCACCAGAGCGGCGCCAAGAGGTATGGCAGAGGTTGGAGGCATTGGGTGGTTTGCAGCTTACCTCCTCCATCCCGGACAACATTGAGGTGAACGTGCTGGGAGCGGACAAGGGTCACGCTTTGGAGGCTCTGGCAGGACAGCTGGGGATTCCCCGGGAAAAGGTGATGGCCTTGGGGGACAACGGCAACGACGTGGCCATGCTGCGCTACGCCGGAGTATCTGTGGCCATGGGGGACGGTTCCCAGGAGGCCAAAGACGCTGCCAAATTTGTCACGGTTGCTCACACCCAGGACGGTTTGGCAAGAGCTTTGGAGCGGTTTGTACTCAACTGAATCGATGGGGAAACGAAAAAGGGGCTGACGCAGCGGCGTCGGCCCCTTCCTTATGTGAAAAATTACCCCTTATTTTGAATGTACTCGTCAATGGCGGAAGCGGCA
This sequence comes from Clostridium sp. CAG:1013, assembly GCA_000432995.1. Lineage (GTDB taxonomy): Bacteria > Bacillota > Clostridia > Oscillospirales > Acutalibacteraceae > Acutalibacter. Next base: position 6,447 of record HF972612.1, on the reverse strand, counting down.
GTTTTGCCGGCTCCCATGGCCAGGATTACAGTGGCGGCTCCTGTTACGGCGTCGCCTCCGGCGTACACGCCTTCCCGGCTGGTGAGGCCCGTGGCCTCTTCCACGATGATGCCGCCCCATTTCTGGGTCTCGAGACCCTCTGTGGTGGATTTGATCAGCGGGTTGGGAGAAGTGCCAATGGCCATGATTACGCAGTCTACGTCTAGAACGAACTCAGAACCAGGCATCTCCACAGGACGGCGGCGGCCGGAAGCATCGGGCTCGCCCAGTTCCATGCGGATGCACTCCATGCCCTTCACAAAGCCCTTGTCATCCCCAAGAATCTTGGTGGGATTGTTCAGCAGGTGGAACACAATGCCTTCCTCTTTGGCGTGCTCCACTTCCTCGGCACGGGCGGGGAGCTCCTTCTCAGACCGGCGGTACACGATGAACACATCCTCCGCACCCAAACGTTTGGCACACCGGGCTGCGTCCATGGCCACGTTTCCGCCGCCCACTACTGCTACGCGCTTAGCGTGCTCAATTGGAGTATCGCTGCCGGGCTGGTAGGCTTTCATCAGGTTGACCCGGGTGAGGAACTCGTTGGCGGAGTAGACACCCTTTAGGTTTTCACCGGGGATGTTCATGAACCGGGGCAGTCCCGCGCCGGAGCCGATGAATACAGCCTCATAGCCCTGTTCCAGCAGCTCGTCGATGGACAGCACTCGGCCGATGACCATGTTGGTCTCCACATTTACACCCAGAGCTTTCAGCGTGTCGATCTCCTTCTGGACGATGTCCTTGGGCAGACGGAACTCCGGAATGCCGTAGACCAGCACGCCGCCAGCGGTGTGCAGAGCCTCGAACACGGTGACCTCATAGCCTTTCTTTGCCAGGTCACCGGCACAGGTGAGGCCAGAGGGGCCGGAGCCTACCACGGCTACCTTGTGGCCGTTGGAAGCGGGCTTCACGGGAGCTTCCGTCACATGCTGGTTGTGCCAGTCGGCCACGAACCGCTCCAACCGGCCGATGGCCACAGGTTCGCCCTTGATGCCCCGAACGCATTTGGACTCGCACTGGGTTTCCTGAGGGCACACACGGCCGCACACGGCAGGCAGGGAGCTTTGCAGGGTGATAACCTGATAGGCGCCCTCGAAATCTCCCTGGGCTACCTTGGCGATGAATTCCGGGATGGCGATGTTTACGGGACATCCGGAAACACAGGGCTTATTCTTGCAGTTGAGGCAGCGCTGTGCCTCGTCCAGAGCCTGTTCCTCGGTGTAGCCGAGAGCTACCTCCAGGAAATTCTTGTTCCGCACCTCCGGAGCCTGGGAGGGCATTTCGTTTTTCTTCAAAGACATGTTGGGCATGTCACTGCACCTCCTTCTGGAACAAGTTGCAGGTCTCCTCGTAGGCGTGGCGCTCAAAGTCACGATACATGGTGCCCCGGGCCATAGCCTCGTCAAAATCTACTTCAAAACCATCGAAATCAGGGCCGTCCACACAGGCAAACTTGGTCTTGCCGCCCACGGTCAGCCGGCAGCCGCCGCACATGCCTGTGCCGTCGATCATGATAGGGTTCATGCTCACCACGGTCTTGATGTTGTGCTTCTTGGTCACCTGGGTGACGAACTTCATCATCACCAGGGGCCCGATGGCGATCACTTCATCATAGGTCTCGCCAGCCTCGATGAGTTTCTCCAAAGCGTTGGTCACAAGACCTTTTTCACCGTAGCTGCCGTCGTCGGTCATCATCACCAGCTTGTCGCTGACAGCAGAGAATTCCTCCTCAAGAATGACCAGATCCTTGTTCCGGAAGCCCACGATGGAGTGGACCTCGGCGCCCTGCTGATGGAGCTTCTTGGCCACGGG
>HF972612.1:1574-4574 GCA_000432995.1 Clostridium sp. CAG:1013 | reverse complement strand
GGCGATGGCGCAGCCCACGCCGCCGCCGATGACCGCCACCTTTTTCAGGCCCTCGGTCTCAGAGGGACGGCCCAGAGGACCTACGAAATCCTGGAGGGAGTCGCCCTCCTCCAGATGGTTCAGCTTTTCCGTGGTGGCGCCCACGATCTGGAAAATAATGGTCACAGTGCCTGCTTCCCGATCGAAATCCGCCACGGTCAGGGGGATGCGTTCCCCTTTTTCGTCCACTCGCAGGATGATGAACTGACCCGGCTCCGCCTTGCGGGCGACGAGGGGGGCCTCGATCTCCATCCGGGTGACGGTGGGATTGAGCACCTGTTTTTTCACGATGCGGTACATAGACAAAACTCCTTTGGGACAGGAATGCCACCGGAAAAAACAGCCTCCCGGCGGCAATCCTGCAAACTATCCCCTATTATAGAGGAAAAACCAGGTTATTTCAACTTTTTTCTGAATTTCTTCCCCGTCAATTTTGCAAATTTTCCGGGGGACGCTTTACAGCTTCGCCAGCACTCTGCCCTGACACTCCAGACGGTCATAGGGCCCAACGGGGATGGGAGGATAGTCCGGATTGAAGGACAACAGCTGCCGATGCCCCAGTTGTTTGATATAGCCCTCGCCGTTGAAGGCGAACACACCCACTTCTCCTTCCCGCAAGCCGCCGTTTTCCAGCCGCTGAACGAACACAATGTCTCCGTCTTTATAGGCGGGCTCCATGCTGTCGCCGTTGACACGAAGACAGCAGTGGGCGTTTTCAGGCACCTTCTCTGTGGGAATTTCCAGCCGGGTGGTGTAGTAGGTGTCTCCCAGAGGCTCTCCCGTACCAGCGGAAACTGCCAGGTCATACAGATTAATATAGGTAATCCAACCCTTTTGCTCTCGTTCCACCAGGTGGGTCATCCTGTCGTGTTCCGCTGTCAGGACCGCGTTTACCGCCCGTTTTCCGTAGGTGTCCAGGGCACGGTACTGGCGCAGAAGAACCATCTCTGGGAAATCCACCTGGAAACCTGCCGCTTTGCCGTAGTCTGGATCGGTCAGGTCGTCCCGCAAAAAATAGTCCGTGGTGGTATCGAAAAACTCCGCCAACTTTCCGGCAGTGGAGAGCTGCAAGCCTTCATAGCCTCGTTTATACCAGTTATCAATGGTGGTGTAAGGGATACCGGCCTTCAGGGATAAACTCCTTCGATTGAGACCGGATCGTTCCATCAGTGCGTCTAATTTTTCTAAAAACGTCATGGCGTCACCAACTTTCTTGCGTATAGGATAAATCATATGAGAGAAAAAGTCAAGGGATGTTTACTCTTATAGGTAAAAACATCTTGACAAATACTCATAAGAGTACTAAACTGAATATAGAGGGCCCAAAAGAGGAAAATATTCCCTTTGAAGCCCCAGAAATTCCCAAGAGGGAAGGAGAGGACAAACCTATGGATTATGAGCGAATGGCTCGGGAATATTTGACGGAAGCGGAGCGGATCGACCGGCGGCTGGAAGAGCTGCGGCGAGAAAATCGGCTCCACCTGCAGTCCGACCTGTGGGAACGGATCGGCAGACTGATGGAGATCCGAGACGACCTGCGGGTGACAGGGCATGTGCTCCAGCGCCGCGCCCTGGGGAGATCCCTGGGGGACCGGGCATGACCCGCCGGGAATTTGAGCATGCCGCCTATCTGGACGAGGAGCTTTCCACTGTGGAGCGTATTCCCGGAGAGGAGGAGCGAGCTCGAAGACTTCGACGCTTGTTAGAGGAAGCCCGAGAATTGCCCCGCCGTCTGCCGGACCCAAAGTCCAGGATCATCGCCCAGAAGGTGCTGGAACATGGCGCCCCCATCCCATGGAAGCAGATCGTGGCGGAACTGGGGTACCGCTGGACCGTGGGAAAAGCCCGATACGCTTACAGCCGTGTGTGCGGCCTCTGTTTTCCTCCGGGTGATTTTGAAAAGGAGGAGAAATCGTGAAGATCGAAACCAAGAGCTGTCCCTATCCCGGCACTTGCCGGTATTACCGCGTAGTGGAAGGAACGGCTCACTGCGGACGGGAGGAATGTCCCTTCCGCATCCATTTAAGGCGGCTGGTAGCGGGGGAGATCCAGCGCCTGAGCAAAGAGCGGGATCTGGATCCCCAGCGGCTGAGAGAACTGGAAGTACTCAAAGGCCAGTACGCCCGGCTGCTGAGGGGAGGTGACCCTCATGGAGGGAAAACGCCCCAAGCGAAGCCTCCGTGCCCTGAAAGCGGCGGCGGAAGCTTATCTGCGGGACTGTGACCAGGCCCAGCGTTTCCCCACGGTGACGGGCTTGGCTCTGGCCCTGGGATTTTCCGGACGGGAGGAGATGGAACGCTTCGCCGCCCGGGAGGGAGGACCTGTTGCCAATTTGCTGGAGTGGGCCCGTTCCCATGTGGAGGAGGAGACTCTGCAAGCGGTATACCGGCGAGATACATCTTCTGGGGCCAGGTTCATCCTGCAAAGCAGCTTCGGCTACGGAGAGAAGAACACCCACGACCCCGGACCCATTACCGTCCGGGTGGAAGGGGAGGAGAGGTAATGTGGAAGTGACCATCCCCAAATCCGCCTTCAACCCAGCCTTTTACCCTTACTTACAGGACGATTCCCACCGCTACCTGCTGTTTTACGGTGGGGCGGGCTCGGGAAAAAGCGTGTTTGTGGTTCAGCGGTTCTTGTACAGGCTGCTGTCCCTGCCCCTATGTAATGTGCTGGTGGTTCGAGCAGTGGCCGCCACCAACCGGGATTCCACCTTTGCTCTGTTCCGACAGGTCATTGGGAAATGGGGGCTGGAAAGCCTGTTCAGCTGTAAGGAATCGGACATGCGTATCACCTGCGCCAACGGCAATGCGGTGATTTTTAAGGGCTTGGACGATACGGAAAAGCTGAAATCCATCACCTTTCCCAAGGGGGAGCTCACCGACGTGTGGATCGAGGAAGCGTCGGAAGTGCTGGAAGAGGATTTCAACCAGCTTGACGTGCGCCTTCGGGGCAAAGGAA
>HF972612.1:0-1475 GCA_000432995.1 Clostridium sp. CAG:1013 | reverse complement strand
GTCAGGATCCTCGGGCGGCGGCTATGCGGTCTACTTACAAGGACAACCGGTTTTTGGACGAGGATTACAAACACACCCTGGAGGGATACAAGGAAACGGACCCTTATTATTACTCGGTGTACTGCCTGGGGGAGTGGGGAGTGCTGGGACAGACCATCTTCGATGCCCGGAAGGTTTCTCAGAGACTGACAGAGCTTGCTGGTCCGGTGAAGCGGGGAGAGTTTGTGTTCGACACCTGGTACAGCAATGACGCCAACCAAGTGCTCATCGACGACAATTCCATCCGGTGGGTGGAGACTCCTACCGGTCCCATCCAGATCTATCAGGATGTGGCGCCCAACAGCTCTTATGTTATCGGAGCCGACACCGCCGGGGAAGGGTCCGACTTCAACGTTGGCCAGGTTATCGATTACGCCACGGGAAACCAGGTGTGTACCATCCGGGGCCAGATGGACGAGGACATATTTGCCAAACAGCTTTACTGTCTAGGCATGTACTACAACAAGGCCCTGGTCTCTATCGAGGCCAACTTTTCCAGCTATCCTATCCGGGAACTGGAGCGGCTGCGGTATCCCAGGCAGTACGTGCGCCAGTCTGAGGACAGTTTCACTCATAAGATCCACCAGAGCTACGGTTTTAAAACAAGCAGCGTCACACGGCCCCTGGTCATCGCCGGGTTGGTAGAAGTGGTCCGGGACCATGTGCAGTGGATCCACGACAAGGACACCCTGAACGAGATGCTCACTTTCGTGCGCAACGAGAAGGGAAGACCAGAAGCTCAAATGGGCGCCCACGACGACTGCGTTATGGCGCTTGCAATCGGGTATTTTACCAGGGCCCGCACCGGACCCCGGGAAGGTGGGGAGGAACTTTCTCCCTTCGTGTCCGTGGGGAAATCCCGGCTCAAAGCCTTTGAGGCAAAGGGGGGATCCTGGTGAACGAATGGACGGTAGTGACTAGCCTGTCAGTGGTGGTAGGACTAGCGGCGGCTGTAGCGGGGCCTTTGGTCAAGCTAAACGGGACCATTTCCCGGCTTTCCGCCATTTTGGAGCATGTCCTGGCCCAGCTGAGCAAGTTGGAAAGGGAGGACGAAAAACTACGAGCCAAAGGGGAGGAGATCCAGAGGCTCCTAAACACGCGGATCGATGGACAGGACCAGCGGCTAAACCGGTGTGAGAATCGTTTAGCCTTGCTGGAACAGAGGAAAGGAGCGGTTTATGACAACGATCAACTGGAAAGTACGTTTTAAAAATCCCATGTTTTGGGCCCAGGTAGCGGCAGCCATCCTGTCGCCCGTCCTGGTAGGGTTGGGGCTTCAATGGGAAGATATGACCTCTTGGGCCGCACTGTGGCAGGCGCTCTGCGCTGCGGTGGGGAATCCAGTGCTGCTGGTGGCAGCGTTGGCCTCCCTGTGGGCCTGCATCACAGACCCTACCACAGAGGGACTGGGGGACAGTCAGCAAGCGCTGACCTAC
>HF972611.1:11831-15366 GCA_000432995.1 Clostridium sp. CAG:1013 | reverse complement strand
CCTATCTGCCTTCGGCAGCGTGCGGCCTGCGGCGCTGGTTTCTTTTTACGGCTGCGCCGTTTTTAAGGTCGCGAGACGCTGTCTAGCGCTCTGCAGCCTTTGAAAAGGCTGGCGAAACTTTTACGTTTCCTCTTTTTCTCGCTCGTCTGCGATTTGCTGGGCTTTCAGCTCCCGATACTCCTTTTTCAGGTTGGCCTCCGCCTCGGCCTCCTCGTTCTTGATCTCCCAATGAAGCAGGAAGGTCAGCGCCGCCCGCAAAGCGATGATGGCACCCACGATGGCGATCTCGCTCAGGTCACGGACGATCACTGTACGGAGGATCTCGCTGCCCAGCTTAAATTCCAGGCACAGGGCCATGCCCTTGGCCAGGTTCAGACGCACCATGGGATCGTGGCGGATATAATTCACCACGCCACGGACGCCTGCGGCGATGAGCACGATCACACCCACCAGCTCGAACAAGTGGATAGCATTGGACACCAGCACGTCCAAAAGATCTTCCATGAAAAACTCAAAGTTTTCCGCGATGGACAGCATCATGGCAGTCAACTCCTCCCGAAGCGGGGATCCGCTTTTCAAAACTGCCTTTAGTATACCAGACAACCCCCCGTTTTACAACGGACTTTCCTCGGGGTCAAAAAAAGAGCCTGCCGGTTTTTCACGGCAGGCTCTTTTCTGTGTTTCTAATTCTTTAGCCTTGGGCTTCCTCGTCGGTGGAGGGGAATTCCGGCATATTGCCGGTGGCCTCGTACACGGTCTGGCACAATGCCTTAGCCCGGTCACGATAGTGATTCATCACCGCTTCTGCGGAAGCTAACCCGTCCTCGCTGTTCTCATCCCGGATAGCCTGGATGTCGCTGTCAAGGCTTGCCTCCCAAGCTGCCTGTTCCTCCAGGAACTGGGTGAGGACGTCCTTGGGAAGGGTCGCTTCCCCGGTGGCACAAGCCGTGTCGATCACCTTCAGCCAGCGGTTGGCCGCGTTGTCGTAGGCCCGGGAGATCAGGGAAGTGGAAGTGGCGTACATCATGTCCTCTTCCAGGGCGGCGTCAATGGGATTCTCCTCAAAGGCGGCCTCAAAATCCCCGGCGGGAGCAGGTGTAGGCTCCTGGGTAGGTTCCACCGTGGGAGTGGGACTAGGCGTAGGTGTGGGAGTTGGCGTGGGGGTGGGCTCGTTTTCCACAACGCTTACGGAAGGTGTGGAAATCTGGGAGGAACTTTCCTCCTGAGTCTGGGCGCAGGCCCCGGCGGTGAGCAACAGTCCGGCACAAAGGGCCAGACACATCATGCGAAACAGTGGCTTCATAATCTCGCTCCTTTCTCCTGAGCAGAACGTTCCGCCGGGTGGGGAAGAGCTTACAGCAGTCCTTTTTCCACCAGAGCGGCGGTCTTTAAGATCCCCACTTGGGTCTTGCTGTCGGGGATTTCGTTATTTAACACCATTTCCACGGCTTTGTCAAGAGGAATGCGCAGGTTCTGGAGGAACTCGTCCGGATCCAGATCCAGCTCTCCGGTCTCCTTATCCACACGGCAGGCCCACAGCCGGATGATCTCTCCGCAGTAGCCGGGAGTGGGATACAGGTTGCCCAAAGACACATAGTTCTTACCGGTGGTGCCGGTCTCCTCCCGCTGTTCCCGCTTCATGGCCTCGAAGGGGTCCTCCCCCTTCTCCAGCTTGCCCGCGGGAAGCTCCAAAAGGATCTCCTTGTAGGGGCAGCGGAACTGCTTGACGAAGATCAGCTCGTTTTTCTCCGTGAGGATGGCCACGCTCACCCCGCCGGGATGATCCACGATCTCCCGCTTGGCCAGGGCGCCGTTTTCCAGCTCCACGTCGTCCAGGTGCACTCGGATCAGATGGCCGTCGAACACGGTGGTCTCTTTCAGTGTTTTCTCATTCATGATGGGTTCGCTCCTTTTTGTTTTACAGGATCAAAGTCCGGCGGGATCCGTCAGATCGTTCATCACCAGGCCTGTGATGAGTTTGGGATAGAAATAGGTGGATTTCTGGGGCATCTTCTCCCCATTCGTGGCCACTTGACCAATCTCCTCCACCCGGGTGGGATTCAACAGGAAGCAGCACTGGCTCTCCCCCTTGTCCACGGACTCCTCCGCCTCTTGTGCGGAACGGGTGTAGGTCAGGTTCTTCTGGTTGGCCATGTTTTCCTTGTCGATGCCCAATAGACGCTCCAATACCAAGCTGTGGAGCACGGACACGTCCAGGGTCCGGTAGGCCTGGCTGGTGCCGGGAAGGATCTCTTCCATCACCGCCGGGTCTTTCAGAGTGAGTACCGTCCAGACGCTGCCGTCGTACAGGGCAAAGGCGTGTTTGCCCTCCTGGTAGAGCCGCTCCAAAGCGGCTTCGCTCTCCTGGCGGTCCTCCACTGCCAGCAGGTCGAAGTGCTCCTGGCAGTCCGTGAGAAGCTGTTCACTGTCGAAGCCCTCCAAAGCCCGCACCAGACGGTGAGTAGGGAACACCACCAGTCCCGGATCCGCCATGTCAGTGAGGGTCATAAGGATGTACTCGCTGCCGGGGAGGTAGTCCCCCTTCTCCCGGATGGTGTCCCGATACCGCAGACCGGTCTCGTACCGGTGATGGCCGTCGGCGATGTACAGCTTCCGCCCGGCGAAATCCTGGCGCAGTGCCTCGATGGCCACAGGGTCGTTGATGACCCACAGCCGGTGAGTCACCAAGCCGTCGGAAAACTCGTACCGGGGCGGGCAGGACTGGGAAAGATTCTCCAGCCGTTGGGCGGTGACCCGGCCCTCGTCCTGGTACAGGGAATAGATGGAGCTGAAATTGCAGCGGGTGGCGGAAAACAGCCGGAAACGGTCCTCCTTAGCTTTGGAGAGGGTCTCCTCATGAGGGAGCACCACCCCGTTTTTGAAGTCCTCCAATCGGACCCGGCACACCAGGCCACGAACCTTTTTCGTCTCTCCCTGGTCCACCTTGGAGAGGAATTCCTCCTCGTACAGGTACAGTCCGGGCTCCATGTCAAGACAGAGGATCTGCTCTTCACGCCATTTTTCCAGAACCCGGTTGGCTTCCTCATAGGGATCCTCCCCCTCTTTGGGGAGCTCCAAGCGGATGAGATTGTAGCCGTTGCGGGAGAGGTACTCCTGCCGCTGCTCCTCGCTGATGATGTCGTAGGGCGGGCAGGTCAGGTCCTGAATGTCCCCCGCCTTTTCCAGGTTGTAACGCAGTGCCCGAAAGGGCCGGATGTCTGCCATAGGGTCACTTCCCTTCTGTGTTTTGCGGTCTTGCTTTTATTGTAGTCATTTGCCCGCCCCCCGTCAACAAAAAAACCAGGGAACGCCCCGCCCCGCCGGGAAAGTAATGAAGGGGGAGAATGCAGCCGGGGAGAACAAGACAGGTAAAGAGAAAGCGGGGCCTTGCAGGTCCCAAGGATTTCTCCGGGAATGGGATATTTCGCGTTTCTTTCTGCGAGGGAGAGAACAACGGAGAGAAATCCGGTCTTTTGCGGAGCAAAAGCGGGGCCTTGCAGGTCCCGAGGATTTCTCCGGGAATGGGATATTTCGC
>HF972611.1:6308-11776 GCA_000432995.1 Clostridium sp. CAG:1013 | reverse complement strand
ACAGCAAGAGCTTCTCCGGGAATGGGATATTTCCCATTTCTTCCAGCGAGGGAAAGGACAACGGGGAGAAGATCGGTCTTTCGCGCAGCGAAAGTGCTGTCTTGCAGACAGCAAGAGCTTCTCCGGGAATGCGATATTTCGCATTCCCGTCACAGGAACTTCACAAAGCCCGGTTAAAATTAGGAAAACTGTGGTGCCAAAGGGGAAAACTCTTGCAAATACGCCCATTTTGCGGTACTATGGTAAAGTTACAGACACCGGGGGAAAGTCCCCGAGGAATCTCCCGGCGAAAAGACGGAAACAGGAGGAATCACGGACATGATAGAGGTCAAGAACCTCACCAAGCGCTACGGTCAGAACCTGGCGCTGGATCGCGTGAGTTTTAAAATCGAGGAGGGCACCATCGTAGGGTTCCTGGGACCCAACGGCGCGGGCAAATCCACCACGATGAACATCATCACCGGCTACCTCTCCGCCACCTCCGGCGAGGTGACGGTCTCCGGGAAGAACACCCTGGAGGAGCCCAATGAGGTGAAGCGCCAGATCGGCTACCTGCCCGAGCAACCGCCCCTGTACATGGATATGACGGTAAAAGAGTACCTGAACTTCATGTACGATCTGAAAAAGACAAAGCTCCCCCGGGAGGAGCACATCAAGGAGATCTGCCGGCTGGTGAAGATCGAGAACGTGTACAACCGTCTCATCGGCAACCTGTCCAAGGGCTATAAGCAGCGCGTGGGCATCGCCCAGGCCCTGATCGGCAATCCCCCGGTGCTCATCCTGGACGAACCCACCGTGGGTCTGGACCCCAAGCAGATCATCGAGATCCGCACCCTGATCAAGAATCTGGGCCGCAACCACACGGTGATTTTGAGCTCCCACATTCTGCCGGAAGTTCAGGCAGTGTGCGAGCGAATCCTGGTCATCAACAACGGCCGGATCGTGGCCGACGGCGCCACTGACACCCTGGCCCATGACCTGTCCCCCGACCATCGGCTCATTCTCCGTGCAGAAGGTCCCGAGAAGGAAATGGTCCACGCCCTGCAGAACGTGCCTGGCGTGGTGGATACTTATTCCCTGGGCGAGAAGGAAAAGGGCGTATACGAGATCAGCGTGGAATCCACTCCTGATAACGATATCCGCCGGGACGTGTTCGCCCTGATGGCTCGCAAGGGCTGGCCTATGGTGGCTCTGCGCAATACCGACCTGACTCTGGAGGATCTGTTCCTCCAGCTGACCAGTTCCGATACCACTGTGCTGCCTCAGCAGGAGGACGCCGCTCAGCTGGATCCTGACCAGGATCTGGACTTTGAGGTGGATCAGGAACCGGAACAGAACGAGAAAGGAGATGAGGAGTAATGAAAGCGATCTTCAAACGGGAGGTCCGCTCCTATTTCAACTCCCCCGTGGGCTATGTGTGCGTGGCCGCTCTGATGGCCCTGTACGGCTTCTACTATTATCAGGCCATGCTGACCAGCTCTTCCAGCTACATCTCCGCGGTGTTTTCCACCATGTTCAGCTTCAGCATGATGATCATCCCCATCATCACCATGCGCTCCATGACTGACGACCAGAAGAACAAAACCGACCAAGCTCTGTTGACCGCGCCTGTGGGCGTGACCTCCATTGTGCTGGGCAAGTTCTTCGCTTGCTGGTGCGTGTATTTCATCGCCACCACTTTGGGCGGTATCCTGCCCGCTATCGCCATGAGCTTCTTCTCCACCCCCGCTTGGGGCGAGATCATCGGCACCTACATCGGTGCTCTGCTCTACGGCGCCGCCATGATCGCCATCGGCGTGTTTATCTCCAGCTTGACGGTGAGCCAGATCATCGCCGCCATCGGCACCTTCATCATCTCTGTGGTGCTGATGTACATCGACAGCCTGGCTTCCGCCATTTCCAACCAGTTTATCAGCAATATCGTCCAGTGGCTTTCCTTTAACGACCGCTACACCACCTTTACCCAGGGCATGTTCAGCATTTCCAGCGTGCTGTTCTTTGTGAGCGTGGCCGCTGTGTTCGTCTTTCTCACCGCCCGCAAGGTGGAAAGCCGCCGCTGGAGCTAAGGAGGACACTGAAAATGGAAACGAAACAGACGGAAGTAAAGCAGCCCGAGGCCAACAAGCCTCAGGCCAAAAAGCCGGGGAAGAATCCCCTGCGCTCCACCCGGTTTAAGCGGGGCGGCATGGCCACTCTGCTGTCGGTGGTGTTCATCGCCATTGTGGTGGTGCTGAACATTGTGGTCTCCGCTTTGACGGAGCGGTTCCCCTCTATGGATATCGACTTGACTGCCCAGGGCCTGAACACCCTGTCTGATCAGGCTGTGGAGATCGCCAAGGGTGTGGAACAGGAGACTACCATCTATCTGATCGGCAGCGAGGACGCTTACGAGAAGAACCAGATCTATACCAGCTATGGCTTGGAATACAGCCAGGTGGCCAGCCTTTCCAAACGTCTGGCAGAAGCCAATTCCAAGATCAAAGTGGAATTTGTGGATCCCGATACCAACCCCACCTTCATCAGCGAGTACGCTGACGAGAATCTTTCCACCGGCAAGGTGATGGTTAAGACCGAGAGCCGTTACCGTGTGCTCACCGTGTCCGACCTGTTCTCTATGGAGCAGGATCAGAACACCGGCGAATATAAGAGCTACTCCATGGTGGACAGCGCCCTGGCCGGCGCTCTGGAGATGGTGAACCTGGAAGATGTACCCATCTTCACCATTGCCACCGGCCACAATGAGATGCTCAACAGCGACAACATGGGCAGCTTCTTGGGCCTGATGGAAGACCAGAACTTTGAGGTTCAGGAGATCGACCTGCTCACCGAAGAAATCCCCGAGGGCACCCAGGTGCTGATGCTGCCCACTCCCACCACGGATTACACCACGGAAGAAGTGGATAAGCTGCGTGCTTTCCTGGACGACACCTCTCACAAAGATCCTGTCACCCTGCTGGTGACCTGCTATCCCACCCAGGGTTCCATGCCCAACTTCTCCGCCTTCCTGGAGGAATGGGGCGTGAAAGTGGAGCCCGGTGTGGTGTATGAGAGCGATACCAATCGCATGGTGCTTGCCAACGCCAGCGGCGTGATCGTGGACGCTTCCGAGGAGTACCTGTCTGAAAACACCTATAACCGTCTGGTCACTTATGACAGCTCTCCTTTGACCCTGGTGTTCGACGGCAACAGCAGCGTGGCTACCTATGAGCTGTGGACCACCGCTGACAGTTCCTATGTGGTTACCGAGGATACCACGCAGGAAGAAGTGGAAGATCCCCAGACCGATAAGCAGATCGTTGCCTCCCTGTCCAGCAAGTATGTGCAGGTGGACGGCTCCTCTGTGGCCCGCAGCGTGGCTGTGTTCGGCTCTTCCAACGTGTTTACCGATACCTTCATGAGCTCCACCTTCGGCGATGGAGATTACATCACCGATCTGATGCTCTTCCTCACCGGCAATGACGGCAGCAGTGTCACCGTCTCCACCGAGCGTGTGCAGACCAACACCGCCGACGTCAACGCTACCCGCAGCACCATCGATATGCTGGGTATCTTGTTCGCCGCCGTGATCCCTGTGGCTATTCTGGCAGTGGGCCTTGTCATCTTCCTGAAGAGGAGGCACCTGTAAGCCCATGAAGAAAAACCTACGCTACCTTATCATCATGCTGGCGGTATTGGTGGTGTTGGGCGGCGGAGCAGCCGCGCTGCTGCTGACCCAGCCCACGGAGTCCGAGGAGGATTCCTCCTCCACTTCCTCCACCGTCACCGAGACCGTCATCGACCGGGAGGACAGCGAGATCGCGTCCATCCAGGTGAAGAATCCCTCCGCCAGTTTCCAGATCCTCCCCCTGGAGCAGGAGACTGCTTCCTCCGAGGAGGACGAGGACAGTACAGAGTCTGTGCAGTTCACCATTGACGGGTACCAGAACTATTACCTGGACACCTCTGAGGTGACCGGCGCCGCCACAACGGTGGTGGGCATCACCGCATCCAAGAATCTGGGTGAGCAGGAGGACCTGGAACAGTTTGGTCTTTCCGGGGACAGCGCCACTCAGGTGACCGTCAACTACACCGACGGCAGTTCCGATGAGTTCACTGTGGGCAACGAGGCAGGCGAGAGCTCTGGCCGGTATATTCTGAAGGACGGTGTGGTGTACATCTCCTCTTCCTTCTCCGGCGCTCTGCTGGGCACTCCCCTGGACTTCATCCAGACCGAGGTCTACTCTGTGGACGACTTGGTGGAAGAGGTCACAGACGAGGAGGGCAATACCTCTGAGAACACTGTCACCGACGTGCTCTACCATATGGAGCTTTCCGGCACCAATCTGGAAGAGCCCATTGTGATCGAATATGACGAGACCAAGATCAGCACTTACCTCATCACCCAGCCGGTGATCGCTGAGTCCGGCAGCAATCAGTTCACTGAGGTGCTCACCGCGCTCAAGAGCTTGACTGCTGATTCCGTAGCCGCTGTGGGCCGCACCCAGGAGAACCTGGAGAAGTATGGCCTGACCCAGCCCTACGCTCAGATCGTGTTTAACATGAACGGCGAGGATCATACCCTGGCTGTCAGCGAGAAGAATTCCGACGGCAACCGGTATCTCATTGCCGACGACAAGGACGTGATCTACGTAGTGGCCGCCGACACGGTGACCTCTTGGGCGGACGCTGACCTGATGGATCTGCGGATGAGCTATGTGTGGCTGCCCAACATCAAGGACGTCAGCTCCATGACCCTTACCGTAGACGGCAGCGCGGAGTACCGTTTTGACGTGGAGCAGGTGCTCAACGAAGAGGAATCCACCGAGGATGAGCCTTCCTACGACCTGGTTGTGACCAACGGCGACGGAAATTCCGTGGACTATGAGAACTATCAGGATCTGTATCAGTCGGTGCTGTCTCTGGCGGTGCTCTCTGCCGACAAGGTCACCTACAACGAGGATGCTCCTGTGTTGGAGGTCACCTATGAGTACTTCAACGGCAGCGATCCGGATACCATCACCTATTATGCCGTGGATGATCAGAACGAGCGGTATGCCGCCTTGCTCAACGGCGGTTACAGCGGACTGGTTCGCCGCAGCGAGGTGACCAAGGTCATCGAGCAGCTGGGCGCTGTGTATCAGAACGAAGCTCTGGAATGACCTTTGCTTGACAAAGAAGGCGGCGTGTGCTTTAATGAAACAATCGGAGAGGAAACGGGATAGCCGTGTTCCTCAAAGGTTGGGACAGTGCCGCCAGCGGAAATGTCCCTGCGACTCTGGAAAAGGGCCGCAGGGATTTTGCTTTTTTCCCAACCCACACACAACGCGAGAAATGGGGGATCGCAGATGAAAAAAATGCTTCGCGCCTTGCTGTGCCTGGCGCTTTGCGGAGCCGTCTTCACGGGCTGCTCCACCGGGGAGGAGCCTTCCCCCTCCCCCAGTCCGTCGCCGGAAGCCTCTGCCCCGGCGGAAGAGACCTATCAGATCGGC
>HF972611.1:0-6261 GCA_000432995.1 Clostridium sp. CAG:1013 | reverse complement strand
CTTCCCTGGATACTCTGCGGGAAGCCTTCATGGGACGGCTGGAAGAGTGGGGCTGCGATGAGAACCAGGTGGAGATCGACTACCAGAACGCCGGCGGAGATAAAGCCAAAGCTGAGGAGATCTGTCAGGGCTTTGTGGAGGATGAAGTGGACATGATCGTGGCCATTTCCACCCCCGCCGCCCAGATTGCCATCGACGCCGCCAAGGGCAGCGACGTGACCGTAGTTTATACCGGCGTGGCCAGCGAAAGCGCCCTGGAAGTGAGCGGCGGGTCCGTGACAGGTGTGGCGTCTCCCGCCTCTTGGTCGGCTATGCTTGACCTGGCCCGGCAGGGGAACAGTTCTCTCGCCACCGTGGGACTGCTGTACAACCCGGAGGAGCCCGGTTCCCAGGAGGAAATGGATCAGTTAAAGACTCTCTGCTCCGATCAGGGCATTGAGGTGATCGAGTCTGCAGTGGCCTCCCAGGAGGAAGCGGCCGAGGCCGCCACCAAATTGTGCGCGCAGGTGGACGCCGTCTTTACCCCCGCCGACAATACCATCGCTCCCGTAGCCGACCAGGTGGCCACTGCCATCAAAGGGGCCGGGAAGCCCTGGTACGTGGGTTCTGATGCCATGGTCCAGGCAGGCGCTTTGGCTTCCATCAGCGTCACCAGCCGCGATCAGGGAGTGAAAGCCGCCGATATGGCGGTGCAGCTCATCGAAGGAGGAGAGTTGGCCGACGTGCCTGTGTACACCTTCGCCTCCTTCCGTACCTTTGTGAACCAGACCACTCTGGCTGCCCTGGAAGGATTCGCCTTCCCCGAGGAGACTCTGCAAGGGGCTTTCCTGTACCAGTAAAAGACGTATATCCCAGCTCAGGAAACAAAGAGCGCTGCTGAATGTGTTTCGGCGGCGCTCTTTTTCTATGCCTATCCTCTGTTTCCTTGGTTCAAGAGGGTTTCCGCCGGAGGGGTTCACCCTCTTTTCCTCATAGGGGGGATTTTTCCAGCGGCGGCCCTAATGTTTGAGGGTTACCCGATGAAGGGGACCATAGCTCCCACCCCCGCCCTGGATCGTCACCATCTTCCCCATCCCACCTCCCCACCTTTTCGGCGGCGGAGGTTTTTTATTTTTGTGGAAGATCCGTTTCCAGCCCTCCAGCGTTTCCAAAACCTACCTGGACCCGTGAAAGGCACTAGAAACGGCTGGAAATCCATTTTTAAGGAATTCCTTGGTTTTTTCAGGTTTTGCAGGTACCTTGTCACAGATTTTCGCCCGTCCTGATTTTTGCCCCCTATGGGTGCCCTTTTTTCAAGATCCCATAAGGTTGAAAAAAAGTTGAACGGAAAAAAAGCATAAAAACAGGGTTTGACACCGTGGGATTTTGTGTCCTATTCTAGAGGAATAATTCTAAAAAGTGCGGTACCAAACAAACCCGCGGGAAGGAGCAAAAAATGGCATATTTGCAGTCACGGAAGAACAAAGAAGGAGAAGTGGTCTCTTACAGCATCCGGGTGTACAAGGGGCGAGATCCTCGCACGGGAAAGCAGCTGACTCCCTACACCATGACCTGGCATGTGCCGGAAGGATGGAGCGAGAAGCGGGCCCGAAAAGAAGCGGAAAAACAGGCTGCTGTGTTCGAGAAGCAGTGCCGGGAAGGCTATCTCACCGACGGACGTCAGACCTTCGCCCAGTACGCGGAATACGTGCTGGAATTAAAGGAGCGCACAGGATTGAAACACCTCACGCTGATCCATTACCGGCAGAGCTTAAAGCGGGTGCTGCCGTTTTTGGGTCACCTGCGGCTGGGAGAGATTCGGCCTCAGCACTTAAACTATGTGTATCAGCAGCTTTCCTTGCCGGAAGCCCGGGAGGACAACGAAAAAGCCCTGGCCCGTCAGGCCTTGTGGCAGGTGGTGGACGCTCGGGGATTGGGGATCTGTGTCACCGGCAAAGATGGACGGCGCATCAGCCTGGAACGGCTTCGGAAAGGAGAACCGGTGAAACCTGCCACGGCCCACCGAGTGGCGGACGCCCTGGAACTGCCCTATTCCCTGCTGTTTTCCACCCAGCGAGAGGAAAAATGCCTCAGCGGCCGGACGATTATGAACTGCCACCTGGTAATTTCCATTATCTTGGGCCAGGCGGAGAAGGAGATGCGTATTCCGTTAAATCCGGCCCACCGGGCCAGCCCGCCCAAGCGGGAATCCTCGGATCCCAACTACTTTCAAATGGAGGAGGTGGCGGATATCCTGAAAGCGGCAGACGCGGAGCCCATCAAGTGGAAAACAGCGGTCCACCTGCTGCTGGTGTCCGGATGCCGGCGGGGGGAGCTGCTGGGGTTGAAATGGGATCACGTGGACTGGGAGAACGGACAGATCCACATCGACTGCACCTTGCTTTACGCCGGGGACCGGGGCGTGTATGAGGGCACCCCTAAAACCCGGGATTCCGTGCGTACCATCAAACTGCCGGAAGAGACCATGTGCCTGCTGCGGGAGTATCAGCTGTGGCAGGAGGCGCAGCGGGCAGAGTTGGGCGAAAAATGGGAGGAGTCCCCCTATGTGTTCCCGGGAGAAAGGGGCGGAAGGATGAATCCCAGCCAGTTGGGGAACTGGCTGGCCCGGTTTCAGAGACGGCACCAGCTCCCCCATTTGAATCCTCATGCTTTCCGCCATACCATGACCAGTATGCTGTTCTTCCACGGGGTGGACAGCGTAAGTATCAGCCATCGCCTGGGACACTCCAGCGTTTCCACTACCACCAGCATTTACAGTCATGTGATGCAGCAGGCGGAGAGCCGCATCAGCGACTGTATGGCGGACGTTCTCCTCACCACCCGGGAAGGCGTGAAGGAACCCTCTCCCCTGCCCGCCAACGGTGAAAAATCCGGGGACAGTTGAACAAAAGTTGACATTTTTCGCCTTTTTTCGAGAAAATCCCCCTCTTTGCTCCAGAGTTTTCCACAGCTTTGCCCCCGCATGTTGAAGTTTATAGATAACTTCAACTCACGGGGAAAGAGCCCTGTGAGAATCTAAAATTTAAGAGGGTTGAAATTATGAAGAAAAGCAAGTTTCTGAAGAAATCACTTGCGATGCTTCTGGCCTTGATGCTGGTCGTCGCAATGATTCCGCTCAGCGCTGCGGCAGAAGCGGCTGATCCTACGGTTTACGTAGATAATCAGCTGGCTGAACTCAGCGGCACCACCTATTCGGTGGAAGCCACTAAGACTACCGTGGACATCACCTGGGTTAAGCAGGCCGATGTGGATCTGGTTGCTGTTGACAAAAATGGCACCGAGATTGCTCTTACCAGCGTTAACCTGGATGAGAAAGCCACTAAGTCTGGCGATGTCTACACTCTGGGCCTGCGCACCAAAGTTGAGCAGACCGAGGATGACCAGGATGTCATCAAGGACTACACCTTGAAGATCACTGTAAAGGAAACTGTTCCCAGCAGTGACACCTCCATTAAGGCTTTGACTGACAAGGATGGTAACCTGGCTGACATGACCAACTACACCATTAGCGGCAATGTTATCACCATTAACTTTGCTTTTGGTGCTACTCTCCCCACTTCTTTGGGTGCTGATGATTTCATCACCACCAGCAGTGATGCCACAAACACTGGTGTTACTTCTTTCACCGAAAATAAGGGTACTTTGACTGTTACCGCGAAAGATGGCTCCACCAAGAAATACACTGTGGAACTGAAGAGCGATGCCGGTATCACTTCTTTCACTGTACCTGAGCAGACTGAGGAGACCAAGATCGAGGGCACTGAGATCACCATCAAGGTCCCCTATGGCTACAAGACCGATAAGGTCGTCCCCACCTTCAAGCTGGCTGACGGTGTCCTGGCTCTGACCACCAGCACTAATGGTTACAATAAGGACGTTGTCACCAGCGGTAAGACTGAGGTGGATTTTGACACTGACACCCTGTACGCTTGGACTGGCAAAGAGGCCGGCGACTATGTGGCACTCACGGTTACCCTGGATGTGCCTTCTGAGAACCCCGAAGGCGTTCTGAAGACTGTTAAGGTCGGTGGCAGCAACGAAGTTACTGTTTCCGGCAATACTGTTTCCGTGGAAATGCCCGCTGGCTTTAAGTTTGACAGCGATGCTGCCAAGGCTGTGGAAGTGAAGGGCACTGTGTCTGAGAACGCTTACGTGGCTATCTCCGCGCAGGGCAAGGAAGTTGCGGAAGCTACTGACGGCAACTATACCATGAGTGATGTCAATGTGTCCGGCAAGACCTTTGTTATCACTGTTAAGTCCGAGGATGGCAAGACCACCAACAACTACACTGTGAATCTGACCGTCGCTGCCTCCGCTGAGGCTAAGCTGAACGACTTCTCCGTGAAGTACACCAAGGACGGCAAAGAGACTGTTTACTCCGCCTCCAATGGCACTCTGACCCTGCCCTATGCTGCCAAGGCTGAGCTGGATCAGTACATCGTGTATGTGCAGGCCAGCACCGGCGCCAAGGTTACATTTGGTGATTCCAATACCGAGATTAAGAACGATAAGGCCACCAATCTGGAGACTACCGATCTGATCGAAGACAACAAGATCACCCTGAAGGTGACTGGTTCTGATGACACTGTACAGACCTACACTATCACCGTGAAGTACGAGAATGCCAAGACTGGCAAGGCTCTGAGCTCCGCTGGTTTTGTTGGTACCGACAAGGAAGCTGAGATCACCGAGGACAACACCTATGCTTCCGTTAAGGGCACCGCTAAACTGAATGGTAAGAGCGTTACTACTATTAAGGTAACCCTTCCCAATTCTTTTGAAGAAGCTACTGCTTCCGTGTACCTGAACGCTCTCGCCCTCAGCGATGGTGCTACCGCTTATCTTGCCGATACTGATGCTGAAGAAATCGTTTTGGTTGGCAACGAAGATGGAACTGCTGCAACCGGTATCAGCTTCAATGGAAAGCTGGACGCTGTGGATAACAGCGGCAATCTGACTGAGGCTAAAGCTATTCCCGTGTATGTGCTCAGCGAGAAAACTGTGATCGACCAGAAGGCTGCTGGTGAGGATATTGACGCTGACTATGTGAAGGATAACGGCGCTGTGTACTATGTGTACGGCGTTGAGGCCGAGCCCGCTACTGGCAAGTCCCTGATCAGCATTGCTTCCACTCTGGACGAGAATGTGAAGGCTTCTCTCTCCGGCAAGCAGGTTACCGTCACTGTGCCCTCTTCCTACAATGACAACGGCACCGAGTTCTCCCTGAACTTCAAGCTGTCCAAGCTGGCTTCTCTGTATGCCAACGATACCGACGATGCTGCTCTGAAATCCGACAACGGTTCCGAGGACACCGAGAATCCCACCAAGTTCAAGGTGGAAGGTAAGGCCCTTAAGATTGGTGAGGATGCAGTCACCAGCCTGATCGTGAAGTCCGAGAGCGGTGAAACTGAGACCTACACCGTAAAGGTTGTTGTCAACGACGCTGAGACCGGTGCTTCCCTGACCAGTGTGAAGGTTAACAACACTTCCGCTTCCATCAGTGGCAAGAACGTGAACGTGACTCTGCCTTTCGGCACCAATCTGTACCCCGTGAAGCTGACCCTCACCGCTTCCAAGATGGCTACCATTTATGTTGGCGATGATGAGTATGATGCAAACGAGACTTACGACCTGAATACCAACATCACCATCAAAGTTACTTCTGAGGATAAGAAGACCACCAACGTCTACACTCTGAAGGCTACTCTGGCCGACCAGTTCTCCGACATTGACGAGGGTGACTGGTACTATGCCAACGTGATGCGTGCTGTGGATCTGGGCATCCTGTCCGGTTACTCTGACGGCACCTTCAAGCCCAACAACAACATTACCCGCCGCGACTTTGCCATCATGCTGGCTCAGGCTCTGGGTCACAACAACGACGAGCCTGCCGAGTCTCCCTTCAAGGACGTGGCTGACAATGATTACGGTGTAAGCTCTATCGCTTATCTGTATGAGCAGGGCATTACTGCTGGTGATGACAAGGGTAACTTCAATCCCGATTCTTACATTACCCGTCAGGAAGCTGCTATCTTCCTGGCCAGAGCTTTCGACGCTACTGGCACCAGCAGCGAAACCTTTACTGACGATGCTAAGATCGCCAGCTGGGCGAAGGAATATGTGTACGCCTGCAAGGCTTCCGGCCTGATGAACGGTGATACCAATGGCACCTTCCGTCCCACTTCCACGCTTACAAGAGCTGAAGCCGCGTCCGCTATGGTTAACGCGGTTGATAACTAAGGTTTCAACTCTACTTAATTT
>HF972610.1 GCA_000432995.1 Clostridium sp. CAG:1013 | reverse complement strand
AGGCCGGAATAATGACTCTCCTCGGTAAAACAGACCTCCTCAGACAAAACGCCGGGCAGCATACGGCTGACAGCGTCGGTGAGGATCATGGCGGGCAGCTCTCCCCCGGTGAGAACGTAGTCCCCCACGGAGATTTCCTCCACGCCGTATTCCTCCAGCAGCCGCTCATCCACGCCCTCGTAATGGCCGCAGAGCACCAGCAGCCCCGGCTCCTTGGCCAGACGCTTGGCATCCTCCTGAGTCAGCACCTTGCCGCGGGGAGACATATACAGGATATGCGGCCGCCATCCAAGATGTGCGCAGATTTCGTCGATGCCTCTGGCAAAGGGCTCCGCCATGAGGAGCATCCCTTTTCCACCGCCAAACACTGTATCATCCACACGACCCCGGGAATCTGGGGAAAAGTCCCGAAGCTGGTGGCAGCACACCTGCAAAATTCCCTTCTTTCGAGCCCGTCCCACGATGCTGTGCCCCAGAACAGGGGGAAACATCTCCGGGAACAAGGTCAGGATATCCACCCGCATTTAGGCTTCCTCCCCTTCCTCGTCGAAAATGCCGGGGATAGGCAGCAATTCGATGACGCCTTCTTCCACGCTGATCCTTTTAATCATATGCTTCACCGCCGGGAACAGGTATTCCTTCCCTGCTCCATCCACAATGCGGTACACATCGTTGGCGCCGGTGGGCAGCACCTCCCGAAGCTGGCCGTACTCTTTCCCGGTGTTGCCGTCCACTGCTTTCAGGCCGATCAGGTCCTGGAGGAACACCTGGCCCTCTTCCAGTTTCACGTCGTCCCGGTTCAGGTAGAGCACTTTGCCCCGGAGAGCATCGCCCTGCTCCACGGTGGTCACCCCACGCAGGGTGATGAGCAGTCTCCCCTTATGGACCCGGCAAGCCAGCAGTCCGGCGTCGGTTTTGCCTCCGTCAAAGTACAGCTGTTTGATCCCCGCCAGAAATTCCGGAGAATCCGCCCAGGGTTCCAGCACCAGTTCTCCCCGGACTCCGTGGGTGCGCACGATCTGCCCGGCTTCCAAGAATTGTTGTTTCATCGATTTACCCTCCTGTTTCCGGATAAACAAAAAAGGGCTTGCGCCCTTTCTGTTTAGTCGATCTCGACCATGATCTTCTGCTCGTTGCGGGTAGCAGCGGCGCGCATGACCACGCGGATCGCCTTGGCAATCCGGCCCTGCTTGCCGATGACCCGGCCCATGTCGTCCTCGGCCACGTGGAGATGGTACACGATGGTACCGTTATCCTGCTCCTCGCTGGTGACGACGATCTCCTCCGGCTTTTCCACAAGGCCGGAAGCGATGGCTTTCAGTAATGCCTCCATGCTGCTGCTCCTTTCAAGGCTAGGCGCGAATTTAGATCACGCCGTGCTTCTTGAACAGAGCCTTCACAGTATCGGTGGGCTGAGCGCCGTTAGCCAGCCACTTCTTGGCCTTCTCGGGGTCGACCTTCACCACGCTGGGCTCTTCCATGGGGTTGTAGTAGCCGATCTCCTCGATGAAACGGCCGTCACGGGGGAAGCGGGAATCCGCCACCACAATGCGGTAGAAGGGAGACTTCTTAGCGCCCATTCTTCTCAGTCTAATCTTAACTGCCATGATCCATTCCTCCAAAATGATAATAATTGAAATGTTGAACTGTTTGGCCCGGCTCGCCGGGCAATATTGGTCACGGGGCGAGCCCCGGCAATATCCTGTACTTTACTTTTTAGAAAGGCATGTTGGGCATCCTGCGGCGTTTGCCCTTGCCCATGCCCCCGAACTGCTTCATCAGCTTCTGGGTCTGACGGAACTGATTGAGAAGCCGGTTCACGTCCTCCACCTTCATGCCGCACCCGGCAGCGATCCGCTTTTTCCGGGAAGCATTGAGACAGTCAGGATGAGACCGCTCATATGGGGTCATGGAGAGGATGATCGCCGCGCTTCGGTCCATCACCCGGTCGTCGATGTCCACATCGTCCAGCTTATTGCCCACACCGGGCAGCTTGGACAGGATTCCCTTGATGGGCCCCATCTTCTTCACCTGCTCGAACTGGTCCAGCAGGTCGTTAAGATCCATCTTGTTCTGCATCAACCGCTGAGCGGTCTTGGCAGCAGCCTTTTCGTCCAGCTTCATCTGGGCGTCCTCGATCAGGGTGAGCACGTCGCCCATGCCCAGGATACGGCTGGCCATTCGGTCCGGGTGGAACACTTCCAAATCGGAGAGCTTCTCGCCGGTACCTGCGTACTTGATGGGCTTGCCGGTCACTGCCTTGACAGACAGGGCAGCACCGCCTCGGGTGTCGCCGTCCAGCTTGGTGAGGATGACACCGGTGATGTCCAGCAGGTCATCGAAGGTCTTGGCCACGTTCACGGCTTCCTGACCAGTCATGGCGTCCACCACCAGCAGGATGTCCGTAGGCTCTACCGCTTCCTTGATCCGACGCAGCTCTTCCATCAGCTCCTCGTCGATCTGGAGTCGGCCGGCGGTATCGATGATGACGTAGTCGTTGCCGTAGTCCTTTGCGTGGCGCACTGCCTCTTTCGCGGTGATCACCGGGTCCTGCGTGCCCTTTTCAAACACGGGAGCTCCAGCCTTCTCGCCCACCACCTGCAACTGTTTGATAGCCGCGGGACGGTAGATATCGCCCGCCACCAGCAGGGGACGGTGTCCCTGGGATTTCAGCTGGTAGGCCAATTTAGCAGCGTGGGTGGTTTTACCAGCACCTTGCAGGCCGCACATCATGATGACAGCGGGAGGATGAGCAGGCATTTTCAGCCGCTCCTCAGAGCCGCCCATGAGACCGGTCAACTCTTCGTTGACGATCTTGATGACCATCTGTGCAGGCGTCAGGCTTTCCATAACCTCGCTGCCCACGGCCCGGTCTGTCACCTTTTTGGTGAACTCCTTGGCAACCTTGTAGTTGACGTCGGCTTCCAGCAGGGCCAGCCGCACTTCCCGCATGGCTTCCTTCACGTCCGCCTCGGTGAGCTTGCCTTTGCTCCGCAGCTTTTTAAAGGAATTGCTGAGTTTTTCGGCCAAGCCTTCAAAGGCCACTGGTCATCCCTCCTGGAATCAAATTATTTTAACTGGCCCGGTAAAAGGCCCTTGTACTCATTTTAGCGCGTCTCACGCCTCCACAGCGATCTCCTGAGCGCATTTCAGGATCTTGGACACGTTCTCGTCAATGCCAGGCACTCTGCCTTGCTCTTCGTTCAGATCCTGGATGGCCAGAGCGCAGTCACAGATCAAGGTGAGGCTATGCTGAATCTCCTGGAATCGCCGGGCAAGCCCCAGTCGTTCTTCCATCTCCAGAAGCTGCTGCTCGGCACGCTTGATAGCGTCCCGCACGCCCTGCCGGGTGATGTCCCGGTCTTCAGCGATCTCCGCCAGGGACAAGTCTTCATTATAATAGGCGTCCACCACTTCCCGCTGGGTATCGGTGAGCATTTCTCCGTAAAAGTCCAGCAAAAAGCTGATCCGCAGATCTTTTGCCACAGCTCGTCCCTCCCTTGGCCGTCTATCTTCCGCTATGTCCGGAACACTGGTGACCAGGTTCCTTTCTCATTCTGTAAAGCGGTTTTCTTTACAGCATTAGGATTATACACGATTCCTGCCGCTTTGTCAACGGTCCACCGAAAAAAATCTGGTCCCAGGCCATTCCTTCGCCAATTTACTTTTGAAACCGAGGGTGGTATAATGATCGGGTCGTATCTTGCCGGGAAAACCGGACCTATTTTACACTGATTCTGGAGGAGCGCCATGCTTTACTTTAACTGTGATTATACCGAAGGAGCCCATCCCCGCATCCTGGAACGGATGCTGAACACCAACATGGAACAGACCGTGGGCTACGGCGAGGACCAATACTGCGAGCAGGCCAGGGAGCTCATCCGCAAAGAGTGCGGCCGTGAAGACGTGGCCGTACATTTCCTGGTGGGCGGCACCCAGGCCAACTTCACGGTGATCCGCTCCGCGCTGCGTCCCCACCAGGGGGCTATCTCCGCTGTGACCGGCCACATCAACGCCCACGAGACCGGCGCCGTGGAGGCTACCGGCCATAAGGTGCTGGCTCTGCCCAGCGGCTCCGATGGAAAACTCACCGCCGCCCAAGTGGAAGAAACCGTGAAAAACCACTGGAGCGACGAGACCCACGAGCACCAGGTGCAGCCCAAGATGGTGTATATCTCCCACCCCACGGAAAACGGCGCTCTTTACACCCTGGCTGAACTGGAAGCTCTAAGCAAAACGTGCAAGGAAAACGGCCTGTATCTCTTCCTGGACGGCGCTCGTCTTGGCTACGGCCTCACCGCCCGGGGCACCGATGTCACTATGGCTGACCTAGCCCGTCTTTGCGATGTATTCTACATCGGCGGCACAAAGTGCGGCGCCCTGTTTGGGGAAGCGGTGGTCATCGTCAACCCGGAACTGAAAACGGATTTCCGCTACGCTATCAAGCAGAACGGCGGTATGCTGGCAAAGGGCCGTCTGCTGGGCATCCAGTTCCTCACCCTGTTTGAGGACAGACTGTACTACCAGATCTGCCGGACTGCCAACCAGCAGGCTTACCGCATCGCCGATGCCTGCAAGGAAGCCGGATTCCCCTTCTTCGCAGAGTCCATCACAAACCAGCAGTTCCCCATCTTCCCCAACCGCTTGCTGGAAAAGCTGGGCCAGAAGTACGCCTACTCCACCTGGGCCAAGGTGGATGAAGACCACACCGCTATCCGTTTGGCTACCAGCTGGGCCACCCGGGAGGAGGCCGTGGAGCAGCTCATCGCCGACATCCAGGAGCTGGGAAAAGAGCTGTAAGCAGCTCTAAATACATAAAGAAAAGCCAGGATCGGGATCATTCCCAGTCCTGGCTTTTTTGTTTGTCTGTGACGACCCAAAGTTTCTTCCGAGGCACGGCTAAAATTCTTTGTAAGGAATTTCACCGATTGGGAAGCGCAGGCTATAAGCCAATTTCTCGCCCTCATCCCGGCAGCTCTAAGCCGCCTGTGCGACTTGCCCGGAGCGCAGTCCCTTACAGCTCCAATCCCTGGTAGTTCTCTTGCAGAATGGCGCAGGAGTCAGCAAACTTCTGCCGCTCCTCCTCTGTCAAGGACAACTCCAATACTCGGTCTACGCCATTACGGTTGACGATGCAGGGCACGCCGGCGTACACGTCCCGCTGGCCATATTCTCCCCGCAGTCGGGCGGAAACAGTAAGCACGCTGTTCTCATTGGACAACACTGCTCGAACGATCCGCACCAGGGACATGCCGATTCCATAGTAGGTAGCCCGCTTGGCCTCGATGATCTTCTGGGCGGCGTCCCGGACCTCTACGCTCAGCTTCTGCATCTCCTCCAAGCAGAACTTGCCGTTGGACTGCTCGCAGATGTCCATCACCGACTTGGTGGCCAGCATAGCCTGGCTCCAGGGCACGAACTCGCTGTCGCCGTGCTCACCGATGACGTAGGCATGCATGTTCCGGGGATCCACAGAGAAATAGTCCCCCAGCAAATACCGCAGCCGGGCTGTGTCCAAAGTGGTGCCCGTGCCGAACACCCGGTTGGAATTGAACCCGGAGAGCTCATAAGTCACTCGGGTCATGATATCCACCGGATTGGTGGCCACCAGGAAGATCCCCGAAAAACCGGAGTGTGTGATGGGCCCGATAATGGACTGGAACACTGCTGTGTTCCGCTTGAGCAGATCCAGCCGAGACTCCCCGGGCTTCTGGCTGACACCGGCGCAGATCACCACAATATCCGCGTCGGCGCAGTCGCTGTAATCACCCGCGTAGATCTTCATGCTGGAAGGAGCGAAAGCCACACCGTGATTCAAATCCATGGCTTCCCCTTCCGCCCGGCGCTTGTCAATGTCCACCAGCACCAGCTCGTCGCACACGGCCTGGTTCAGGGCAGAATAGGCAAAGCTCATGCCCACCATGCCGGTACCTACCAAAACGATTTTCCGCTTGTTCAAGATCATCTGTGTCCACACTCCTTTTTATAGTCAGGGCGGAAAAGTTCCCGCCCATTTGATCGTTTTCTCCAGGATCAACTCCTGTGTTATCCTTATTATATCCGTTTTTTCCTGGAAATACAAGGTAAAATAATAATATTTCTTATTTTTATAAATTCTTCCCAGACTAATTCTTCTCACCAGGAAATCCCTGTGCGCCTTGCCACAAACCGACAGGACATTCTTACGCACCCCGCTATAATAGAGGGGAATTGGGGGGATGGCCGTGACTATCTATGGGGACGTATTGGTGATCGTCAACCTGTACGTGGATTTCTTCCTGCTTTGGTGCACCCAAAGGACACTTCAACTGCGGTGCAAGACCTGGCGGATGGTGCTGGGAGCCTTGGCAGGTGCCCTCTGTGCTTTGGAATGTTTGCTGCCCCAGCCTCAATGGGTTTCCCTGTTGTGGGGCGTTCTTTCCGCCGTCCTTACCACAGCCGTCACCT
>HF972609.1:14627-43793 GCA_000432995.1 Clostridium sp. CAG:1013 | reverse complement strand
GTAGCCCAGCTGCATCACAGCAGCAGCGGAGTCGCCGCCGCCGATGATGGTGGTGGCGTCGGTCTCAGCCAGAGCCTTAGCAACAGCCTTGGTGCCCTCAGCCAGAACAGGGTTCTCGAACACGCCCATAGGCCCGTTCCAAACCACGGTCTTAGCGCCCTTGGCAGCCTCAGCGAACAGCTCGCGAGTCTTGGGGCCGATATCCAGACCCATCTTGTCAGCGGGGATCTCAGTGGAAGGAACATAGTTCACTTCGATGGGAGCATCGATGGGATCGGGGAAAGCTTCTGCCACAGCGGTGTCGATGGGCAGGAGCAGCTTGACGCCCTTCTCCTCAGCAGCCTTCAGCATGTTGGCGCAGTAGTCGATCTTCTCGTTGTCCACCAGGGAGGTGCCAACCTCATAGCCCTGAGCCTTCAGGAAGGTGTAAGCCATGCCGCCGCCGATGATCAGAGTGTCAACCTTGGTCAGCAGGTTCTCGATAACGCTCAGCTTGTCCGCAACCTTGGCGCCGCCCAGAATAGCGACGAAGGGACGCACGGGGTTGTTCACGGCGTTGCCCAGGAAGTCGATCTCCTTGCTCATCAGGTAGCCAACAGCGGTGTCCTTGATGTGATCGGTGACACCAGCGGTGGAGCAGTGAGCGCGGTGAGCGGAACCGAAAGCGTCGTTCACATAGACCTCAGCCAGGCTGGCCAGCTCGGAGCTGAAGGGCTCCAGGTTCTTGGTCTCTTCCTTGCGGAAACGGGTGTTCTGCAGCAGAACCACGTCGCCGTCGTTCATAGCGGCAACAGCGGCCTTGGCGTTCTCGCCAACCACAGTATCGTCATCGGCAAAGACCACGGGCTGCCCCAGCAGTTCGGAGAGGCGCACGGCGCAGGGGGCCAGGCTGAACTTGGCCTCGGGGCCATTCTTGGGCTTGCCCAGATGGCTGCACAGGATCACCTTGCCGCCGTCAGCCACCAGCTTCTTGATGGTGGGAAGGGCTGCCACAATGCGGTTGTCGTTAGTGATAACGCCGTCCTTCATGGGGACGTTGAAGTCCACACGGACCAGGACCCGCTTGCCTTTTACGTCGATGTCGTCAATAGTCTTTTTGCTGAGTAAGCTCATGTTCAGTGCACTCCTTTATACAAAATGGTGGATTGTGAAAGTTTGCACAAATTACCAAAACTAATTGTACCCTAGTTTTCGGCCCTTTTCAAGTCAAAAAGCGGGGAAAAGAAAGTTTTTTTCCCACCTTAAAAAAGAAGGGCCCGCCGCCGGAGGACCGGAAGCGGGCCGAAGAAGTGGGGAAAAAGGCTTATTCAGGAGCCTTCATACTCTCCACCATACTGATCTTTTTCAGTTTCCAATGCATGACCAGATTGACGATGAGGCTGAACAGGATGGTGAGCAGCGCCGACCACACAAAGCTGATCCCGTACACGCTTCGGCCGAACATCACCATGTGTACCTCGGCGGTGCGTATGACGAACTGGTGCATGGCGATGCCTAGCAGAAGTCCGAAGCCGGTGCCGATCAAGGTGAGCAGGGCGGTCTCACGGTATATATAGGCGGAGACCTCTCCGTCGTAGAAGCCCAGCACCTTGATGGTGGCAAGCTCCTTTTCCCGTTCGGTGATGTTGATGTTGGTCAGGTTGTACAGCACCACAAAGGCCAGAGCTCCTGCGGAGACAATCAGCACCACCACGATGGTGTTGATGCTCTTGATGCTGTTTTGGAAACTCTCGGCCAGCGTATCGGAGAACTGGGCGCTGACCACGTCACGGCATCGGAGCAGGTCACTGCCAAGGGCTTCCTCTTCCTGAGAGGTGATGTCCTCGGGCAGCTTGCACAGCAGGGAGTTGACCTTCATCTCCTTGCCGAAGGCCTCTTCGTAGGTCTTGGGAGAGATGTACACGTAGTGGTAAATATAGTTCTCGCAGATATCGGTGATGGTGAGCTGAGCCTCCACACCGTCGCCATCCCGGAGGGTAATGGTGTCGCCCACCTTCCAGCCTTGACGTTCGCACAGTTTTTCCGTGACGATCACCGCGTCCTCGTCAAAGGTGACAGGATCGTTGTTGGTCCTGTGACGGAACTGGAAATACTCCGGCATGGTTTCCACGTCCTGGGGAACGAATACCACAAGACTGTCTTCAGGTTTGTTCCCTGTGGGGACCACATCGGCTTCCGCCTGCATGACCGCCATGGAATCGGTGACTCTGGAGGAGTCGTTCAGGATAGACTGGAGATCTTTTCCGTCCAAAGCGCTGGGATCCATCAAGCCCAGGGTCAACTCGTAATGGGTCAGCTCATTGTATTGCAGAGCCACGATGTCGGAGATGGAATCCCGCACGCCGAATCCGGTGACCAGCAGTGCGGTACATCCAGCGATGCCCACCACTGTCATGAAGAACCGCTTTTTGTAGCGGAACAGGTTCCGAGAGGTGACCTTGCTGGTGAACTTCATCCGGCTCCAAATGGGGGTGACATGCTCCAAGAAGATCCGCTTGCCTGCTTTGGGGGCCTTAGGCAGCATCAACTGGGCAGGCACCTCCCGCAGTTCCGCCCAGCAAGCCCACAGCGTGACCGCCAGAGTGAGCAGAATCATGCTCAGGGAGGAAAGCAGGGCATAGGGCACGTTGAAGGGCATCAGGATCTCCGGAATATCGTACATGATATTGTAGGCGCTGATGATGATATAGGGGAACAGCCGAGTGCCCACTGTCAGGCCGATCACGCTGCCGATCATGCTGGCAAGGGCAGCGTACAGCAGATATTTCACAGCGATCTTGGAGGTGGAGTATCCCAGAGCCTTCAAGGTACCGATCTGCTGGCGTTCCTCTTCCACCATACGGGTCATGGTGGTCAGAGCCACCAGCGCGGCCACCAGGAAGAAGAACAGGGGGAACACCGTGGCGATGGCCGCGATCTTGTCGGCGTTGGAGCCGTAGCTGGAAAAGCTGGTGTTGTCCTCCCGAACGTACAGGTACCATTCACCTGTTTCGATCTTTCGGATCTCGCTTTCAGCGTCTGCCAGTTCTTCCTCAGCGTCCGAGAATTTTTCCTGGGCTTCTGCTTCGCCGTCATTGTATTCCTTCCAGCCATCCTCCAGCTCCTGACGGCCTTCTTCCAACTGGGCTAGACCATCGTCATACTGGGTCTGAGCGTCGGCCAGCTGGGCTTCAGCGTTGGCGAACTCCTGCTCCGCCGTGGCGATGCTGCTTTGCAGCTGGGCAGAGCTTTGATCCAGCTGTGCTTTACTGTTGTTCAAGGTGACCTGCTGATCTTGCAGGGCTTTCCGCTGGACGTTCAATTCGTCCTGGTTTTTATCCAGCTCCGCTTTGCTGGCTTCCCACTGAGCCAGTCCCTCCTGGTATTGGGCATTGCCCGCTTCCCAGGCGGCCATGGCGGAGGTGGTATCCATCCCCTGGGCGGCCAGGGCTTCCAGTCCTGCTTTCAGGGGAGCCAGCTGCTGGGCTAAGTCAGGGTAGAGCTGTTCCGCCTGGGCGATGAGAGCCAAAGCGGCGGCGTCAGAGGTGTCGGTGATCTGGATCCCCATGGAAGCGGCCGCCTGCCACAGGGCTTCCTTTCCTTGATTTAAGGCGTCCAACTGGGACTTGGTCTCATCCAGCTGCGCCTTGCTTTCATTGAGAGTGGTCTCGCTTTCGGCCAACTGTGCATAGCCTGCGTCCAGCTTGGTTTGGGCCTCTTCGATCTGACTCAAGCCCGCGTCTAGCTGGGCCTGACCGTCATTGACCTGGGCGTAGCCGTCATTGATTTCTTGCTGAGCGGATGCAATCTGGCTGTTAAAGGAAGCCTTTTGCTGCTCCAATTCCGCCCAGCCGTCATCGATTTCCTGCTTGGCGTCGACCAACTGCTGTTCACTGTCGGCCAGTTCCGCCTCGCCGTCTTCCAATTCCTTTTTGGCATCCGCCAGCTCCTGGAGGGCATCGGCTTTTTCCTCTTCGTATTCCGCTTTGGCGTCTTCCAACTCCTGGGTGGCGTCATCGATCAGCTCTTCATACCGGATCTGAGAACGCTCCTCGCCCAAGGGTTCCAGGGCCTGGATCACCTGGTCCACCTTGTCCTCGTACTCCTGGGAGAAGGTGTCCAGATCCACCGTATCTTCCACTGCCAGGTAGAAGGTGGTGTAATAATCCATATCGAAACTTTCCGGCACCGTGTAGGCAATCAGGTTCAAGGTACCGCTGCCGGCGGTAGTGCTTTCCTGTTCCATGGAAAGGTACAGGGAGCTGGTCACCGTACCCACCACGGTGAATTTCTCCGTCAGGCCTTCCACTTCTTCCAGTTCCGGATTCTGGGTCAGGGTCTGGCCGATCCACTCTGTGTCCTGATCGAAGGATTTCGTCTGGACGATCACGCATTCGCCTGCTTTTTCCGGCATGCGGCCTTCCACCAGCTCCAGCTGATTCAGGTAGTCCTCCGCCTCGGGAGAGGTGTCCTGGGGCAGACTGTGCATCCGGGTGGTATAGTTTGTGTTGTCTTCCCCTTCCGCGATCAGCACCAGGTCCGTGTCGTAGGCGGGCATCACTGCCTGAACTCCTTCCACGTCCCGGACGGTGTCCAAGTCGTCCTCAGTCAGACCCAGGGTGGAGACTACCCGAGCGTCGTACATGCGGGTCTTGTCGTAGTAATGGTCGGCAGAGGTGCGCATGTCTGACGGTGAGGACAGAAGACCTGCCAAAAATCCCACGCCCAAAGCCACGATGGCCAGTATGGCTATGAACCGGGAAAGGGAACTGCGTATGGTGCGGAAGATGGATTTTCCATATGTCTTATTCAAAGCGCTCACCACTCGATCTCTTCCACCGGGGTGGGGTGGTCGTTGACTTCACTGGAAATGGCCTTGCCGCTCTTGATGCGGATCACCCGGTCCGCCATGGCTGTCAGGGCGCTGTTGTGGGTGATGACGATCACCGTACGCCCGGTTTTGCGGCAGGTGTCCTGCAAAAGACCCAGCACGGCCTTGCCTGTGTTGTAATCCAGGGCGCCGGTGGGCTCGTCACACAGCAGGATCTTGGGGTTTTTGGCCAGGGCACGGGCGATGGCCACCCGCTGCTGCTCACCGCCGGAAAGCTGGGCGGGGAAGTTGCGCAGCCGGTCTCCCAACCCTACCTCCACCAAGGTGTCCTTGGCGTCCAGGGGATTTTTGCAGATCTCGCTGGCCAACTCTACGTTTTCCAGGGCGGTCAGGTTCTGCACCAGGTTGTAGAACTGGAACACGAACCCCACGTCGTAGCGGCGGTAGGTGGTCAGCTGTTTGGGGTTGTATTCGCTGATCTTTTTCCCGTCCAGGAGGATTTCCCCCTCGTCGCAGGTGTCCATTCCCCCCAGCATGTTCAGCACCGTGGTCTTGCCCGCGCCGGAGGGGCCCACGATCACGCAGAACTCTCCCTCGTCCACGTAAAAATTGATGTGATCCGCAGCGGCGATGCGGTTTTCGCCCATGGTATAGTACTTGCAAACGTCATGAAATTCTATGAAATGCGGCATTGTAAAACTCCTTTCAGGAGACAGCTTACCAGATTACATATCAGCATAGGCCCATCCTATGAAGTGTATTTCAACAGTTTGTGAACAATTTTTTAGAGGAACTCCGAGTCGGGATGGGCACTCTTGGCGGCGGCCCAGTCAAAGGAACGCAGTTCTCCTGAGCAGGAAAGCTCTGGGAAATCCCACTGACGCAGCACCTCAAAGGCACCGATGGCCACGGAATTGGCCAGATTCAGGCTGCGGAAGCTGTCCAGCATAGGGATGCGCACGCACTGATCCGGATGATCGAACAGCAGCTTTTCCGGCAGTCCGGCGGATTCCTTCCCGAAGAACAAATAGCAGTTGTCCGGATAGGAGACGTCTGTGTGACGGTGCTGGGCCTTGGTGGAAAAGAAGAAAAAATTCCCTTTGTTTTTTTCGAAGAATTCGGAAAGACTGGAATAGACGGAAAGTGTGAGATAGGGCCAGTAATCCAGCCCAGCGTGGCGGAGTTTTTTATCCTCCAGCTTGAAGCCCATGGGCCCCACTAGATGGAGGGCGGCACCGGTGACGGCGCAGGTGCGGGCGATATTCCCCGTATTTTGGGGGATTTCAGGTTCTACCAGTACAATGTTGAGGCTTGGCAAAGAAGTTCAACTACCTTTCTTTGGGAGGCTTTCCGCGGAATAATCAAGGGGGGCGCAGGGCATGCTTACCATGACAGCAACGCTAAAGCTGGTCAAATGCATACTCACAGTTTGGAGGTTCAAAACGATGGTGAAACAGACGATGAACGTGGCGAAAGGGATCGGCATGGGGGTGCTGGCCGGCGTGGCAGTGGCCGCTGTCAGCAGCAAGGTGATGAACGGCGGGCACAAGAAAGCCAGCCACATGCGCAAGAGCGCCGGCAAGGCCATGCACTCCATGGGTGCTCTCATCGGCGATGTGGAGAAGATGCTCCGGTAACGCTGGAAGATAGCGCGCTACGGTGTTTTCCAAGACGGGCGCCGCGTCTCTTTGTCGCGGAAAGTCCTGTGGGGGATCGGGGTAAATACCCGGTCCCCCGTTTATACATATTGTAACATGAACCCCTAAAAAAGAAAACAGACAGGTAATGCCCTGTCTGTTGGTTTTTCGTAGCGGGTTATGTAGTTTTTGGATCGAGTCCGGTGGGGGTTATCCGTAGAAGATGGGGATCATCATCACGTAAGGAGCGGTGAAGATGGCCAAACTCAGGCACAGCCGGTGGAGCTTTCCTTTCTCCAAGCCGCTTTTGCGGAAGGAGAGAAAGCGGTTGAGCGTGTAAATGAGAGCTCCCGCGAAAAGAACTCCCGGCAGACCGTAGAGGGTGGCGGCAGGGAATAAAAGCGTCTCTCCGGTAAGGCCGCCGTTGATGAGGTAAATGAGCAAACCGACCAGACCGGCTCCCAAAAAGTCACACAAGAAACCCAGCAGCCAAACAGGGAGAATGCTTCTTTTCCAAAGACGGGCTTTGTGCTCCAGATGCAGGCACTTGGCCGTGACCACCAGAACCAGGCTGTCGAAAGCGAAGTTGAGGGGCAGCAGGAGCAAAAGAATGGGCACGCTGGGGACAAGCAGGGGCCAGAACAACACTAAAAACCACAAGGGGAAAAAGACATTGTAGAGCCGCACTTCTTTTTTCACAGCGATCACCTCTTAGATGTCTCGAGCAGAGGGAAACATGTCGCACAGACAGCCACGTTCTCCCCGGGGGCCAACCACCCGGATAGCGCAGCCGGGGAATTTCCCGGTTTTATTCCCGGCGGCAGAACATTTGATGACAAGCCCCGGACCATTTTGCTGATCGAAGCAGTAGCTCAACCGGTTGCAGCACCCCTGGGAGGCCTTGAACCACTTGCAGGCTCCGGTGCCCGTGCAGTGACGCACAGCCCCTTCCCAGTCGATGTATTCCTGAGCCACCGCGCCTCCGGCATGGTACTCACCGTTGCTGATGAGAAGATGGGCGGCACTCATATCCCGGAACAGGGTGCTGTATCCGGAAGCAGTGCCGTGGTGAGGCGCCTTCAGAATGAAATACCCGTCGTGAAGCTGGTCCATGATCTCAAGCATGGTCTCCGGTGTGGCGTCGCCGGTGAGGAGGATGTCCTGCTCGCTGGGGCCACCTTTGCGCCGGTTATGGAATACCACCGACGCCCCGTTGACAGCGCTGGTGTAGGCTCCCGCGTTGATGGGGTTCTCCAAGGCTTCTCGAACGTCGTGGGCTTCGGGGGTCAGGTTCAGCTGTTCCCGTAAGGCTTCCAGTTCTTCCAGTACACTGTTCAGATGTTCCAGATAGGCCCGGCGTTTCTCGGGTACCGCCCGGTGGGAAGCCGCGAAGGCGTCGCAGCACTTGCAGTACAGAGTGAGAAACGACTCTTTCAGCTCCAGGAACCGCTTGACACAGACGGGCTGGAAGGGGGAGGAGAACAGTACGTTTAGTCCTTCCAAGGCAGTCCCCAGCTGGGGCTCAAAGGGATAATTTTCCACACGGGGCCAAAGAACCTCATATTCCACCCCGTCAAAGTGGAATGTATCCCCGGCGCCCAGAGTGAAGATCCTGTCCTGGCCCAGTCGCTCTCCTAGGGTACGGAATGCCTTGACACACCAGGTGTTCACCTGGAAGGAGTCACTTTGGGGCTGGGCAAACAGGTAGGCAAACAAAGCAAACTCTAGCAGTAGGGGCGCGCCTCGGCTGTCCAAGGGAGTTTTGGGGAGGAATACCCGGCTGAAATACCCCTCTCGGCAGTCCAGCAGTTTCTGGAATCCGGAAAGGTGGTCCCGATGGTAGTGGGTCAGCAGGAAATACCGGTCCATAGCGCTGTCGTACCGGTGAGCGATAGTCTCTACCCACTGATCCAGGGGCACGTCCCCTTCTCGCAACTTCTGGCTGACGCTGCCGCAGTCCACCATGAGAATGCTTCGATCCTGACCGCCCAGCACCACGCATTCCCCGTATTCCATATTCACCAGTTCCAGCCAGTTCAAAGGCTCACTCCTTTCCCGTTACAGCTCCCAGGTGGGACCGGTGGTGTCCGTGTCGGGGAGGCCTTCCTGGTCCCGCTTTTGATAGAGAATTCCGTTAAAGTATTTGCCGTCTTTCCATTCTCCGTCGAAAATAATGGCGCCGGAGGGGTCAAATTCCGTGCCGTGGCCCCAGCGTTTGCCGTCCTTCCAGCCGCCGTAGTAGATTAAGTTGCCTTCTCGGTCGAACACGGAGCCCAGGCCAGTGGGTTGGCCGTCCAGCCACTTGCCCACAAACACGGTGCCATCGGCAGTATTGTAAGAAACACCGGGGCCTTGCTTCTTGCCCTGCTGGATGCGGCCCCCATAACGCAGATTACCGTCCTTGTCAAACAGGGAGACGAATTCCTCCGGAGCGCCTTCCTTCCAGCGGGCCACATGGAGAGCGTGGTCGCTGTCTCGGAAGGATACGCCCAAGCCGTCTTTTTTATCGTCTTTCCAAGACCCGGCGTAGCACAGGTTGCCGTCTTTATAATAGTAAGCGCCGAAGCCTTCCCGCTTGCCATCCCGGAATTCTCCCTCGTAGGAGGTGAGGCCGTCCTTCTGTTCTGTGCGGCCTCGACCCCAAGGCTTGCCTTCCCGCAGTTCTCCCCGGTAGGAGGGGCTGGCCTGGGAAACAAGCGCTTCCTTTTGGTCAGAGGGAGAAGCTACTACTCTTACTCCAGGCTCCTGGGAGGAGAACTGGGGTGCTTCCACCACCTGGATGGAAGGGGCTTCGGCAGGGCTTTCCTCCGGCTTCTGCTCTACCTCGGGGGACGAATCAGGCTGGCTTTCCTTGTTTTGCTGGGCGGCAAGTCTCGCCGCGTGGAGGATAGCTCGACTCTCCGGGTCAGCAGGCTCGTTTGGCTCAGGTGCCGCTTTTTCTTCTTGGGTGGGAACCTGTTCGTCTTTCGGGGGTTCTTCCTCCTCCGTCTTTTCCTCTATCTCCTCTTGGGTGGAGGAGGGTTCAACGGAAGCAGACGCCTCTTCCTCCGGGGCGAATTCCTCCCCTTCCTGGAAAGGTGGGGCAGGTGTTTCCGTGAGAGGAGCGGCTTTTAGGTCCTGGGGCATCTCCACTTTGGCGTATTCCTCCAGACTGGGGAAGGAGACCTCCATTCCGTCATCATCACGCTCACCGGCAAGGGAGCCCTCTTTCACCTCCCACGCTGGGAGGATCACCAAGGTGCCGCTTTTTAAGTCGTTTAAAGCTTCAACGCGTTTTTGGGCCTCTTTCTGGGGACAGTAGCAGAAGATCCCCTCCGTTGTGGAGATCAGCAGCTTGGGCTCTCCGAACTGGGCGTTGAGCAGGCTCTGTTCCGCTTTGCCTTCCAGATAGGGCACAGGGGAGAGCATGGTGGAACGGTACAATTTCTTGGTAGAGTCCCAGTCGAAGCGTTCCACCATGTCGGCGGAATCCACAGGCTTGAAGATGACCCGTGCCGTGTGGGGATCCCAGGGTTCGTAGTATTCGGATTTCAGCCAGATCTGAGACTTGTCGAAAAATACCCGGCTTGTGATGACACTGCGAAAATCCCGGTTCACCAGCACGTAGCCGCCCTTCTGGTCGAAAGATTCTTCCAGTGCCAGGCGTCCAGCTCCTGCCACGTTGCGGACAGACTTGCTCCAATAGAAGGAACGGCGGGAGATTTTTCCCTGGAGCTTTCCGTCAAAGCCCCGGATGACTTGTTTTTTACCCACCCGCAGCGTTTTCTGGCCGCCGGTGAAGAATTTCTCCCTGGCCAAAGCCAGTTCGCCCCGCAAAATATCCAAACTGTCCCGATCGGTAAAGCAGACGCAGTACACGTGCCGGGCCAGCAAACTTGTGCTCATGGCGTTGGTTGTGACGTTCGATTCCATGTTCACGCTCTCACTTTCAAAGACGCAATAATTAAAAACATTATATCACATTTTTTGTATTTGGCATAGGGATTTTGGGGGGAAAGAAAAAACTTTGGGGAACGGGCGCTATTTCTCTGGTTTTATGCTATACTATATCCCAAATCAACACGGCGCGGCCGGGAAAGGACGGAAAAACTTATGGATTGGCAGACAGTCTGGAGCAATTTCCTGCACGGGTTAGCGGGGTTCTTTATTAACCTTGTCTTGGCGGCACTCATCTTTTTTGGGGGCTGGTTTTTGGCCCGACTCGCCGCAAAACTTACGAAAAAAGCTATTTCCAAGGGCAAGGTAGACCCTTTAGTGGCAAGTTTTATAGGTTCTTTGGTAAAAGCCTTGGTGTTGGTAGTGGCAGCGGTGAGCGCTGTGGCACAGCTGGGGATCAACATTACTTCCCTGGTGGCGGCGTTGGGCGCTGCAGGCTTGACGGCCAGCTTCGCTTTGCAGGGAAGCTTGTCCAACTTGGTCAGCGGCATGCAGATCATTTTCACCAAGCCTTTCAGCATGGGGGATTATCTTTCCATCGGGACGTATGAGGGCACGGTGAAGCGTATCGAGATCCTGGCCACTACCTTGTCCACCTTTGACAACAAGGAAGTGATCATCCCCAACTCCAAGATCACCAGCGACGTGGTGGTAAACTTCACCAGCAGCGGCACCCGCCGGCTGGATCTGAGCTACGGGGTCTCCTACCAGGCAGATCTGGTAAAGGCAAAGGAAATCCTGAAAGAACTGGTAGACGCTGAGCCCCGTGTTCTTCGTGACCCGGAGCCTTTGATCGCCGTAGGAGAATTGAAGGATAGCTCCGTCACAGTGGTGGCGAAATTCTGGTGTAAACAAGAGGACTATTGGTCCATCTATTACGCCATGCAGGAAGGGGTTAAGGCCGCTTTCGATCGGGAGGGAATCTCCATTCCCTATCCGCAGCTGGACGTACACCTTTCCCAGAAATAAAAAAAGGACAGCTTCGGCTGTCCTTTTTTGCGTCCTTTTATTGAGGTTCTGAGGAGGTTTCCGTTCCATCCAGCGTGACTCCAGGGTAGTAGTGAGCAAGAATTTCCCGGTAATCCGCTCCCTGTTCCGCCAGAAACATGGCCCCAGCTTGGCTCATCCCCACTCCGTGGCCCCATCCTCGAACGGTGAGAGTAAAGGTCCCCTGGTTATAGGTGCACTGGAAACAGGCGCTGCGCAGCCCCAAGGCTTCCCGCAATTCCTCACCAGTGCAGGTCCGGCCCCCCACCTGGGCGCTGGTCACATAGCCGGAGGAAGCAGTCTCCACCGCTGTGAACCAAGAGCTTTCTTCTCCGGAGAAGTCCACCTCTCCCGGCCACATGGTTTCGGCAGCTTGACGCAGCTCCTCCGCCGTCAAGGACACAGTGGAGAGGTATCCGCCAGTGAAAGCGTCACCGGGACTTGCCACGGTTTGCAGATAGGGAAAATCCTCCTGCCACACATCCAGAGAGGACGCGGTGTTCCCTCCGGAAATGGCGAAGAATGCCGCGCAGATAGGTTCCCCGTCCCAGGTGAGAAGCTGTCCTTTCACAGAAGATACCACGTCTATCAGTTTTTGGTAATAGGAGGAGTAATCTTCCCCCCAACGTTCTTCCATGGCAGATTGGGGCACATACACCAGCCAATCTTCCGAGTCGCAGGCAAAGTCAGCTTCCTCCCCGGAATTTTGCGCCCGCTGGTAGGAGTAGAAGGTGTACAATGCTACGGCCTGAGCTTTCAGGGCCTCCTCCGGGGCGAACAAGTCCATCTCGCAGGCCAGAGCAGCGGGGAGGAATTCCTCGGCGGTCACGTCAAAGGTCTCGCCGGTGGAAGTGTCGTACAGAGTGAATACATCTTCCTGAGTCGTTTCCTCTGGCAGGGGAGAGACCTCCGGCAGAGACCGTTCGTCCAGGAAACCTGAGGCGTCCTCCGGGGAGGGGACAGGAGTAGGGGTAGTGGGAAGGGGAGTGGAACTGGCGTCGGGGGTGACGGTGGTGTTATCAGAGGGAGCGTTGCTTTCCTGCATGCGATACGCTCCGTACACCGCGGCGGGGATCAGAGTGAAGGAAAGGTAGAGGACAAGAAACAACACCAGCATCCCACGAGTTCTTCTGCGAAACTGAGGAGACATGAGTACACCTTCTTTTTGCATAATTTAGAATTAAAAAATTCATATTCAAGGGTAAACTTGACGATATTCTTGCTAAAATAAAATTTTACAAAAGGAATCTTGCAAAAAGCCGTTGACTTTCCCACTTTAACGGAGTACAATCAAACAATCATCGTTTGAAGAAAGGGGAAGCGTTATGCAGAGGCTCAACAATGAAACGCCCGGCAGCACCACCATTCAGGAGCTGTGCGAAGAATATAAGCGAAACAACGTCATTACCAAAGAAGAATATGAGACCCACCGGGTGAAGCGGGGCCTGCGCAACGCCGACGGCACCGGCGTCATGGCGGGCTTGACCCACGTGTGCAATGTTCACGGTTATCTCATCGCCGACGGTGATAAGATCCCGGACAAGGGCAAGCTCACCTATCGAGGAATTGACGTGGAAGATATCGTTCGGGGCTGCGAAGCGGAGGATCGCTTTGGCTTCGAGGAAGTGGTGTGGCTTTTGATTTTCGGCCAGCTGCCCAACCGGCGTCAGTACGATCGGATCTGCCAGATCCTCTACGAGAACCGGGAACTGCCCGAGTATTTCCCCGAGGATATGATTATCAAGGCGCCTTCCAAGAATATCATGAACAAGCTGGCTCGTTCTGTGCTGGCACTGTATTCCTACGACGACAATCCCGATGATCAGTCTCTGGAAAACAACATGCGTCAGAGTCTGTCCCTCATCGCTCGGATGCCCTCCATCATGTCTTACGCCTATCAGGTGAAGCGGCGTCATTTTGACAAGCAGAGCATGTTCTTCCACCCCTACGAACCCAACCATTCCACTGCCGAAGCCATCCTCAACGCCCTGAGACCGGACCGGAAGTTTACCCGGGAGGAAGCAAAGCTGTTGGATCTGTGCATGGTGCTTCACGCGGAGCATGGCGGCGGTAACAACTCCACCTTTACCACCCGGGTGCTCACCAGCGCGGGAACGGATATCTATTCCGCCATCGGAGCGGCTGTGGGCTCTTTGAAGGGCTTCAAGCACGGTGGCGCAAACCACCAGGTCCGCATGATGATGGACGACTTGATGACTCACGTTCAGAACTGGGAAAACGAGGACGAGGTGGAAGCCTACCTGGAGAAGATCCTCCAAGGGGAAGCCGCCGATGGCAGCGGGCTCATTTACGGCATGGGCCACGCAGTGTATACCTTGTCCGATCCACGGGCTGTGATCCTGAAGGAAAAGGCTCAGAGCTTGGCCAAAAAAACAGGCTACGACGGAAAGCTGGCCCTGTATCAGCTGGTGGAGCGTCTGGCTCCCGCGGCCTTTGCTAAAGTGACCGGCAAGGACAAGGTCATCAGCGCCAATGTGGATTTCTATTCCGGTTTGGTGTACGAGATGCTGGGAATTCCTCAGGATCTGTTTACTCCTATGTTTGCCGTCAGCCGCATCTCGGGATGGTGCGCTCACCGCATCGAGGAGCTGACCACTGGCGGACGGATCATGCGTCCGGCTTACCGGGCTCTGCCTATGAGTCAGGTCTATGTGCCCCTGGATCAGCGCCAGTGAGAGGAATTCTTTTCTGGAGCGTGTCCTCCCTATAATCTCTATTGGAAAATGGAAAAAAATATGCTATAATTCAGAGGCCCGGGGCAGAAAACCCAGGGTCTCTCCTTTTTGGGGAAATACAGAATAAGGACTAAATGACATGAAATTTGTAAATGTAGGCAACGCGCTGAAAGTCACCTGCGTGGGATTCGCCGCCGGCGTGCTGCTGCGCGTGGTGCAGATGCTCTACTTCTTTGACTATGACACCGGATTTTACACCGACGGCGGGGTGATGGCTTGGATCTCTCTTTTGGTCCCGGTGGTCACCGGCCTGCTGGCGTCCTGGATGTGTTTCCGTTCCCGCCGGTATTTCGGACCCTACACTCCCCGGCGCAACATCATGACGGGCGTGGCGTCTCTTCTTTCCGGCGGTGTGCTCCTCTTCTCCGGAGTGCTCCAATGGATGGAACTGCGGGCTCAGCCTGCCGCTGATGGAGAATATTGGGTGCTCCATATGCTGTTTTTGGTTTGCTGCGTCCTGTTCGGTCTGGTGCAGCTGTTCGCCTCCGTCGGATTCTTCCTGGGGAAGAATCTCCTGGGGAAAGTGCCTCTGCTGTATCTGGTGGGAGTGCTGTGGGGCGTTTCCTACTTGATTCTGGTCTATGTGTTCTACGCCAAGTCCTCCTCCTTTGTGGAGAACTTTTTCGCCATCTTGGGCGGCGCTACCATGCTGCTGTGCCTGTTCTACCTGTGCAAGCTGCTGGCGGGAGTGGATGAGGAAGGCGCAGCCAAGCGTGCCTTTGTTACGGGAATCTTCGCCGTGGTGTTTGGCTTGACCTATTCTCTCTCCAATTTGTCCCTGCTGCTTTTGGGCCGCACCTATTCTGGAGAGATCCCGCCGTCTGCTCAGCTTGCCACTCTGGTGGTGGATCTGTTCATTCTGGTGTTCCTGGTGACTTTCCGCAAGTACAGCCTGCGGCGTACTCCCAAGGGCGGAGTGGAGTCTAGCCGGGCCCGCCACAGTGCCCGCCGGTTTAAAGAAGAATAAGCATTTTTCTCCATATCCGTAAAGGCGGGAAGAAATTGACGTTATTTTTCTGTCAAACTCTTGTAATATTCTAAAAAATGTTTTAGAATAGAAGAAGCTTAAAACCCTATACAATTTACAGGAGGTTTTACCAATGTCTGTTAAAGTTGCTATCAATGGTTTTGGCCGCATCGGCCGTCTGGCTTTCCGTCAGATGTTCAACGCCGAGGGCTACGAGATCGTTGCCATCAACGACCTGACCAGCCCCAAGATGCTGGCTCATCTGCTGAAGTATGACTCCGCTCAGGGCCGCTATGCTCTGGCTGATAAGGTCGAGGCCGGCGAGGATTCCATCACTGTGGACGGCAAGACCATCAAGATCTATGCTGAGAAGGACGCCAAGGATCTGCCCTGGGGCGAGATCGGCGTGGACGTTGTTCTGGAGTGCACCGGCTTCTACACCTCCAAGGCTAAGAGCCAGGCTCACATCGACGCTGGCGCTAAGAAGGTTGTTATTTCCGCTCCTGCTGGCAACGACCTGAAGACCATCGTTTACAGCGTGAACGAGAAGACCCTGACCGCTGACGATCAGATCATCTCCGCTGCTTCCTGCACCACCAACTGCCTGGCCCCCATGGCTAACGCTCTGAACAACTATGCTCCCATCCAGAGCGGCATCATGACCACTGTGCACGCCTTCACCGGCGACCAGATGGTTCTGGACGGCCCCCATCGCAAGGGCGACCTGCGCCGCGCTCGCGCTGCTGCTGTGAACATCGTTCCCAACAGCACCGGCGCTGCTAAGGCTATCGGCCTGGTTATCCCCGAGCTGAACGGCAAGCTGATCGGCTCTGCTCAGCGCGTGCCCGTTCCCACCGGCTCCACCACCATCCTGGTGGCTGTTGTCAAGGGT
The DNA here is from genome assembly GCA_000432995.1 of Clostridium sp. CAG:1013. Taxonomy (GTDB): domain Bacteria; phylum Bacillota; class Clostridia; order Oscillospirales; family Acutalibacteraceae; genus Acutalibacter. The sequence goes on along the minus strand of HF972609.1, from coordinate 27,808 downwards.
GAGAACGTCACCAAGGAAGGCATCAACGCTGCTATGAAGGCTGCCTCCTCCGATTCCTTCGGCTACACCGAGGAAGAGCTGGTGTCCTCTGACATCATCGGCATCACCTACGGCTCTCTGTTCGACGCCACTCAGACCATGGTCACCGAGATCGGCGACGGCCTGTATCAGGTTCAGGTTGTTTCCTGGTACGACAACGAGAACAGCTACACCAGCCAGATGGTCCGCACCATCAAGTATTTCGCTGAGATCTAAGTCTCCGCTGAATACCATTTCTAGCTGAGAAAATCCCCCTGGGACAAGCTCCCGGGGGGATTTTTGCATGCTCTTTTTTATTCCGCTGTTTTCTCAAAGCGTCGCCCGTGGGACAGCAGCAGCCAGTGGGTCAGTCTCACCCGCAGGATAATGGTGTTCCTGTCGGTAAAGTCGTTGTGGCCATTGTCGATCCACTGGGAAAAGACCTGGCGAAGTGTGGCAGCAAGGTCCTGGTTTTCCTGGCTGCAAAACCAACCTAGACTTTCCCCGGTGCCCTCGCCAGTGAACCAGTCGCCGCACAGGGCCACTCTGGGGGCTTGGCGGATCTGCTCCATCTTTCGGGAGAGTCTGTAAGTGATGATGTAGAAGCATCCATCTTGGTAGTAGGCGTTCACGTAGCGCACTCCCGGGCCGTTGGTCCCTTGGGTGGCTAGGGCGATTACAGAGTCCTTCCCGAAGCGTTCTTCCATAATGGTTTCCGCTTCCTGCGGCCAGTGATTCATGGTGTCTCCTCCTGTTCATCGGTTTCGAAAAGTACCCGGAGCATCCGCTGGGGATCGTCCAGAAAGCTCTTGGTGATCTGATAATGCTCTGTCTCCCGGTATTCCACAGGGTGGATGGGACCCTCGCCCAGAAGCAGGATCTGCCCCTGGGGATAGGCCATCAGGATGGGGGAGTGGGTAGCGATGAGAAATTGAGATCCTTCCTGGACTAGCCGGTGGATCTCCGCCAACAGGGTGAGCTGCCGGGCAGGGGAGAGGGCCGCTTCCGGTTCGTCCAGGAGATACAGCCCCTGCCCCCAGAATCGGCTGTGGACCAGAGCGAGAAAACTTTCCCCGTGGGATTGGCGGTGGAGAGACTTCCCACCGTAGTTGTTTTGGTAAAAGGCATCCGAGGAAGTCAGGCTGTTTTGAGCCAGCCGTTCCACTTCACTGGCGGTGTTGTAGAAGCTTTCCGCCCGGAGGAAAAAGCCGTCCTTGGGCCGGTAGGGGCCTTTGTGAAGGGTGAGATAGCGGTACAGTCCTGAATGGGTGTCCACTGTGGAGAAGTTGTAGTTTCGGGAACCACCTTCCGGGTTGAAGCCAAAGGCCACAGCGATGGCTTCCAGCAGGGTGGATTTTCCACTGCCATTTTCCCCCACCAGAAAGGTGACAGGCTGGGTGAGTGGCAACTCATTTAAGCCAGAAATGGCCGGGATGCTGTTTAAATACTGGTCCTCTTCTGTAAAGGTGTTTGCCTTGCGTTCGATACAGTTTATATACATAATGCATCCTCCTTGCAAAAAAAGCACCCCAAACGGAGTGCTTTTTTCGTTTTTCAGTGTTTTGGCATAGTGCGTGGACGACTGGGTACCACGTCACGCCGTTTACAGAGGGGCACGCTGCGGTAAGGTATCAACGCGGGCGACGAGGGAGAAACTTACTCCAAAGTCCGCGCCCCAAAGGCGCGTGCGCGGCATGCCTGGGGTGCAACCCCTTATTCGTGACGCAGTGCGTCGATGGGATTCAGGTTGGCAGCCTTGATGGAAGGCAGCAGCCCGAACAGCACACCGATAAACATGGAGAACAGCAAGCCCAGGAAGATAAAGGGCACGCTGATAGCCACAGGAGCCTGGGTGAGGCGGGAAACCAGTTCCGCCAAGCCAATGCCGGCTCCCACACCGATAAGACCGCCCAGACTGGTGAGCACTGCCGCTTCTGTGAGGAACTGCCACAGGATGCGGCTCTTTTTGGCGCCGATTGCCTTTTTCAAGCCGATTTCCCTGGTGCGTTCTGTTACGGATACCAGCATGATGTTCATAACGCCGATACCGCCTACAAGCAGGGAAATGCTGGCGATCCAGATCAGCTGCTGGTTGGTGGCGTTGGACAGGTCTTGCAGATCCCGGGCCTGCTGGAGGACGTCCTCTGCCCGGTATTTGATGTTCTCGTTTTGGCTCTGCTCATTGAGCAGGTCCGCCACGCTGGTTCCTACAGCGGACATGGCTTCGGTGCTGGACGCCCGTACCGCCACTTCCTGAGGCTCGTCATAGGCGAACAAGGAGGGCCAAATGGAGTAGGGCAGGAACACTTTTCCAGCGGTGGGATTCTGCATGTAAGTGTAATAATCCTCAATGGAGTTGATTACAGGCTGGAACTCATTGGATTCCTTCACTACACCAACAATCACCAAGGCGGTGGAATTGTACTCGATGGTCTTACCAATGGGATCCTCGCCCTGGAACAGCAGTTCCGCGGTGTCACTATCGATAATGGCGACCGGCCGGTATTCCTGGAAATCCTTGGGTACAAAGGTGCGCCCTTTGTCCACCACATACCGGCAGGTGGAGAAATAGGAATTGTCCACACCGTAGATCTGGCAGCCGGAAACCTCCTTGTTTCCATAGTAGAAGGAGTTAGCATACTGCCGGCGGGTATACACGGCAGCGTCTTCCACTTGGGGCAGGTCCAGGATCTCTTTGTAAAGGTCCTCGCTTACAGGGGAAATACCCTGAGGAATGCCCTCGTTGCCGATGTCGTACACATAGTCATAATCGGTACGGTACAGCTGTACTCGCACCACGTTGTTGCCTGCACCGATCAGATTTTGTTTGATCTGCTCGTTGGTGCCCTTGATGGTGGACACAATGGAAATAATGGATGCGATGCCAATGATGATGCCCAGCATGGTGAGGAAGGAGCGCATTTTGTGGGCCCAGATGCCTTGGAAAGAAAGACGGATATTTTCGATCATCCTACAACCACCTCTCCTTCCATGACAGCACCGTCAGCCGGGTAAACGCCGGCGTCCAGCGAATTATCCACATTGGAGGAATCTCCTGTGGAGTTTTCACCGGTGCCCTCCTCTGAGTGAGGCGGATCCTCGGTACCTTCCACCACAGTACGCACACCTTCCTGCACATCTGTGCCGTAGGGGAAGGCTATGTAATCATCCATGGTCAAACCACTGATGACTTCCACATACTCTCCACTGTAAATGGTGGCGCCCAGCTCTAAGTACTGTTTGTACAACCGGTTGTCGATACCAGCTTTCATCACATAACTGCCGGCCTCGTCTTCCCGGATGTAGGCTTTCCATAAGTAGAGGGCGTCACTGCTGGCGTTGCCCTGAACGTTCAGGGTGATCTCTAAGTACATGCCGTTGGTCAAACCCTCAGGGTCATCCACCACGGCGGTAAATTCGTATTGAGAGCTGTTCGGATTGCCTGTGCTGCCGTACATGCCTCCCGAGTTGGCGTCCAAAGGATATTCGGAAATCTCCGAAATGGTGGCGGTATAGCTCATGCCGTTTTCATAGCTCATGGCATTGACCACATCACCCACATGGACGCTGGTGAGCAGGCTTTCACTGATGCTCCCTTTGATGGTGAACTGGCCCTGACCAGAGACCACCAGGAAGGGGGTGTTGTTGGCGGTAGCAGTGTCCACATCAGTCAAGGTGCGGACCACGCCGTCCACTGTGGAGCGAATGGTGGAGTTTTCCAGTGCCAGTTTGGATTTTTCCAAATCCAGCTTGGCCTGTTTCACCTTGAGCTGCAAGTTTTTAATTTCCTGACGTTTCTTTTCGATCTCTTCCTTCAGCTGATCCTTGGTGTAGCCCATGTCGTCGTAGTCGTTGCTGGGAGTGGGCGTGGCCTTTTTGGAGCTGGCGTCGAATATCTCCTCCACGGATTCCAAAGTGTTGGAACCGGTCAGCAGATCGGACACCTGGAAGTTACCGGAAAGATCGTTGCCGTCCAACTTGAAGGACCAGAGCAGATCTCCGTAGTTGGAATCCCCTTCCCGCACCTCAAAGATGGCGGCGAAGGGAGAGGCCAGCACGTCGTCGGGACCGGGAGTGGCACCAGAGCCGTCACCCAGCAGCCGCAGGAGGAATTCCCGTGTCATCACGCAGTCATCGGTGCACAGGAACACATAGGGATCTTCCGACGTACCGCTGCCCGCGTAGGGTTTGGAGTCCACATCCAGCCGACGGTACAAAGTCACGTCCGCAGGCTTGATCGTAGGCGTGGGGGTAGGGGTCGGAGTGGGCGTAGGAGTGACAATAGGCTTTTCGGTGGGAGTGCCAGGCTTGGGAGTGGTGATGGGAGTGGTATTCTGGAGTTTTTTCAGCTGCTTCTCCGCGTCATCCAATTCGATCTCCGCCTGTTTTACCGCAAGGTCCTTGGATTCCACATCCAGCTCCAGCTTGGTTTTGTCGTACTGGAGCAGGGGATCGCCAACAGCTACCTGTTGGCCCTCTTCCACATAGATGTCAGAAATGGTCTTATCAGTGGTGGGGTAGATCTCCTGAAGAGAGTCGCTGGCGGCGGTGCCGGAAGAATAGGTTTGGTCCCCCCAGTATTGAGTGGTGACATTCATCATGGGGACCACGTCCACCGTGCGCCGGTCAGCGCGGTACTGTACGAAAAACCAGAGACCCAGAGCGAAAGCAACCACTAAAACCGCGGTGACGCTGGCGATAATCAGGTTTTTCTTTGTTTTTTTGTTCATGCTCATGTATGATTAACCGTTCCTTTCCCCAACGATGGGACGAAAACGTGGAAATTCAAAATTCTGTACGGGGGATCAAAGGCTTAGGAGTTTCAGACTGTTCCCGTTTTGGGCGCTGGAAAAACGCCCCCAGATCCGTGGGAATAGGCTCTCCGAATCCGCCCCGCTTGGTGTGAGCCGGACGTCCCTCTTTGGCGTGGGCCGCCTTAGGAGGAGCCTTTTTCACTGGGCGTTCAGCCTTCGGTGCATGCCTTGCCGGAGCGGCAGCCGGCCTAGTTGCCGCAGACTGAGTAAGCTCTTCTGCCAAAAGGGCATTCAGTTCCTCGTACAGCACACTTCCCGCTGTTTTGTCCATGGGAGCGGGTTCCGAAGCTCGGCGGCGCTCTCCAGAAACAGGGGCAGGAGCAGGAGAGGTCCACGCTCCATGACGAGGCTTCCGGGAAGGGGAGCTTTTTTCCGTTTTGGGGGTCCGGGTTCCAGAACTGTGCCGGCCTGCCCGGCTGGCGGTACGCTCAGAGCGCTCCACGTTGGGAACTGCAGGCTTTTCCTGGGAAGAAAGTGTCTCTTCTTGGACAGGGGAGACTGGCTTTTCCTCAACAGGCATTGTTTCCTTTTGGGCGGGAGCTGCGGGAGAATTCTCCTTTGGTTTCTGGCCCAAATGGAATTCCTCGGGGGGAAGGAGATCCGCAGGCAGGGAGGGGCCTTCCTCTTTGGGAGTTTCCTCCTTGGGCGCCTGAGTTTCCAGCAGACGGCCGTCCCGAATGTGAAGCGTCCGCTGGGCGTGAGCGGCGATCTCCGGCTCGTGGGTGATCATCACGATGGTGACGCCTTCATCATTGAGCTTCTGGAAGATCTCCATGATCTGCTCACCGGATTTGGTATCCAAAGCGCCGGTAGGTTCGTCGGCCAAGAGCACTTTGGGATTATTCACGATAGCTCGGGCGATGGCCACACGCTGGCACTGACCGCCGGAAAGCTGAGTGGGTTTGAAGTTCACACGTTCGCCCAGGCCCACCCGTTCCAATGCCTTGCGGGCGATCTCCAGACGCTCTTTGCGGCGGACGCCAGCATAGAGCAGGGGCAGGGCTACATTTTCCAGAGCGGACTGCCGTGACAGCAGGTAAAAGCTCTGGAACACGAATCCAATGCTGTGCAGACGCACGTCAGACAGCTTGGAATCGCTGCTCTGGGAAATGTCCTTGCCTTCCAGCAGATAATTGCCGGAGGTGGGACTGTCCAGACAGCCGATAATATTCATCAAGGTGGTCTTGCCAGAGCCGGAAGGACCCATGATGGCCACATATTCCCCTTCCTCTACGGTGAGGGAAATGTCCTTGAGCACCGGTACGTCCAGCTTGCCTTGATTATAGGTTTTGCAGATATTTTTCAGTTCCAGCATCATCGCGCCAGGCCCTCCATGGGCGAGCCGTCCAGACTGTCACTGGACATGCTTTCACCGTCCTCGGGATCCACTTCTTCCGTTTCTACAACAGCGCCGGTGTCCTCTTCAGGGGCTACTTCGGGCATCACGCCAAAGCCCTCGTCTACCATGCCGCCATCAACTGTACCGCTGTCGGTCATGCCGTCTCCAGTGGAACCATCCATTGAGGGATCCTCTGCCGGCACTTTGGTAATGTCGGAGGTAGTGGGAGTTCCTTCCTTCAAGTCCTCCTGAGGATAGGCGATATAGTCCTCCTCAGTGATGCCGCCTTCGATCTCATAGCGGTCGTTGCCGGAGTCATATTCTCCCAGGATCACAGCGCGTTTTTCCAGGGTGTTATTCTCACTTTGGGCCCAAACATAGCTGCCTGCGTCGTCGTGAGCAATGTAGAATGCCGGCAACCACAGCCCCTCGGGCATGGCGTCCATACCCAAGTCAGGCTGGATGTACACATGCTGGCCCAAGATCAGTCCGTCACGGTTGGACAGGGTCACATAGAAGTTGTACTTGGAGCTTTGCTGACCGCTGTCGCCGCCGCCGTAATACATCATGTTGTTATTGTTGTCCTGGGTGGGTTCCGTTTCAATGGTGTCGATCACACCGCTCCACTGAAGAGAATTATCCACCCGGGAGTAAATGGTTACAGCCTGCCCCTGATAGAGGGAGCCAATGTTCAACTCGGAGATAGTTCCCTTTACCCGGAATTCCGCGGAGGAAAGAATGCTGATGAAGGGTTTCTGCTGGCCGCTGGAATCAGTAGCGGGAGTCTCGTTGATCTCCTTGATCGTGCCTTCCACTTCGCTGTATACCTCGGTATTGGCCAGAGACTCATTCAGCCGGTCGATCTCCTGCTGCTTTACGTCACTGTTGTATTCCTCGGTCTTGATCTGCAGCTCCACAGCCTGGATCTGCACCGTGTAGGAGTACTGTTCGTCCTTGCTGGCGTTCTTCTTTTCTTTTTCCAGGTCGGACTTCTGGTTTTTCAAAGTGGTAATGGTGTTGGAGATGCTTTCCAGATCCAGTTTGGCCTGATCCAGCTGCATCTGCATTTCGGTGCTGTCGTAACGGAACAGAGCGTCCCCTGCGGTGACCTGATCTCCTTCCGTGACGTAGATCTCCGCCACAGTCTTGCTGTCGTCCTTTTTGATGTCATAGGTGGCCTGGGGCTCAACTACGCCGGAGAACCGGGGAACTGAGCCGGAATTTAGCCCTGCGATATTGGCGACAGACTCCACGTATACCGGGGAAGCACCAGCAGTCCCCCAGACATTCTGAAGCCAGAAAAACCACAGGCAGAAGGCGGCAACCAACAGCGCCAGCAGGCATCCTAAAACGATCAAGAGAGGTTTTTTTGATGTATGTTTCATGGCACAAAGCTCCTTAATTCAACGTCAATGAACATTCCATAAGATTATACCTCAAATAGGGTATTTTGGCAACGAAAAAATACCCTGAAAAATGACTTTTCTAGCGGGAGTTTCATGGCGTTTTGCCCCTTCCCCTTGACATTTCCCAGTCAGCCACTTTATAGTAGAGAAAACGCCTGAAGAGGAGGAGCTTTCATGGAACAGATTGCCAGGGATATTACGGAGCTTGTGGGACGCACGCCTCTGCTGGAAGCGGCTCGTTTTGGAAAGGCCCGCGGGCTTACCTGCCGGCTTTTGACAAAGCTGGAATACCTGAACCCTGCTGGGAGCGTCAAGGACCGAGTTGCCCTCTGGATGATCCGGGAAGGGGAGCGGGCTGGGGCTCTGGCACCGGGTGCCACCATTATTGAGCCCACATCGGGGAATACTGGCATCGGTTTGGCAGCTATCGGCGCTGCTCGAGGCTATCGGGTGATTCTCACCATGCCTGAGACCATGAGTAAGGAACGCCGGGATCTGCTGAAAGCCTACGGTGCAGAGATCGTCCTGACCGAGGGCGCCAAGGGCATGGCAGGAGCTATCGCCAAGGCAGAGGAGCTTGCCGCGTCGATTCCCGGCAGTTTTGTGCCCGGTCAGTTTGATAACCCTGCCAACCCCCAAGCTCATTATGACACCACTGGTCCTGAGATCTGGGAGCAGACTGAGGGAGCTTTGGATCTGTTTGTGGCAGGCACCGGTACTGGCGGAACACTTACCGGAACGGGAAGATTCCTCAAAGAGAAAAAGCCGGAGATTCGAATCGTGGGGGTGGAGCCCGCTGGTTCTCCCGTGCTGACCCAGGGGAAAAGCGGTCCTCACGGGTTGCAGGGCATGGGAGCAGGGTTTATCCCCAAAGTGCTGGATACTACACTCTACGATCAAATGCTGACTTGCACCGAGGAGCAGGCCTACGCTGCCGCTCGGGAATTTGCCAAGACAGAGGGAATTCTGGTGGGGATTTCTTCCGGAGCTGCTCTTTGGGCGGCGTCGGAGGTGGGATCCCAGCCTGAAAACGCCGGAAAGACCGTGGTGGTGCTGCTGCCTGACACGGGAGACCGGTATCTCTCCACACCCCTGTTTGGTGAATGATTTTTTAACATGTAAAGCAAATCAACTTTTCATATACAATCCAAGAGAGTTAGCTGAAATAGTGATAATTTCAGATACTGTAAAGCTGTATTGCTTTCTATAAGAAATAATGATAACAAGGAGCGGGAGATGGCGAAAAAATATTACGCGGTGATCAATGGTAAGGACGGTGACGGTATCTACGAGACCTGGGATGCTTGCAAGGCTCAGGTTCACGGAGTAAAAGGCGTGGTCTATAAAGGTTTTCCTTCTCGAGATGAAGCAGAAGGATTCCTCCAGCGGGCCGCGGACTCCACCAGCCAAGAGGAAGATACCCAGGAGGCTTCCCCGGAACGGGAGGGAATGGCTGTGGCCTACGTGGACGGCAGCTTCTCCGCTCAGACAAAGGAGTTTGCTTGCGGGGCTGTGTTGTTCTGGCAGGGAGAGAAGGTTCTCTTTTCCAAAAAGTATTCCGATCCTGAGCTGGCCGACATGCATAACGTGGCGGGGGAGATTCTAGGAGCTGTGGCGGTGATTCAATACTGTCTGGACAAAGGCATCCCCGCTTTGGAGATCCATCATGACTACGAGGGAGTAGGCAAGTGGGCTACCGGCATGTGGAAGGCCAACAAAGCTGGCACTCAGGCTTACGTGGAACTCTGCCGTCAGGCCATGACTCAGCTGAAGCTTACCTTTGTCAAGGTGAAGGGCCACTCCGGCAACCAGTGGAATGACCTGGCAGATCAGTTGGCACGCCGGGCTTTGGGAAAGGAAAAGTCCGCCCGGTAAAGGACGGACAAAGATAAGATGACGCGAAAAAGCGGGCACAGGAAATCCTGTGTCCGCTTTTTGTACAGAGTTGATTCAATGTTTAGCAGTTTTCTTTGATGGCCTTTTCAAAACGCTCCAAGGAAGCTTCTAGGACCCACTTGGGGCAAGCCAGGTTCACACGCTCGTAGCCGATGCCCTCGTCACCGAACATATAGCCTTCGTCCAGGAACAGCTGCGCCTTGTTCACCATCAGGTCTTCCAGTTCTTCTTTGGTCTTGCCCAGAGCGGTGCAGTCCAGCCACAGCAGGTAAGTACCCTCCAGGGGAGTCACCTTGATCTGAGGCAGGCGTTCCTCAATGAAGCTCTTGGCAAACTCGTAGTTCTGTGCGATCTGCTGGAGCATTTCGTTCATCCAGTCCTTGCACTGAGTGTAAGCGATGCGGCAGGCCTCCAAGCCCAGGGCTCCGGGATCATGGTCCGCGGAACGGGACCGGGCAGCCTGGAACTTCTCACGGTCTTCCTCCTTGGGGATGATGATATTGGAGGTCTGCATGGTGGCCAGGTTGAAGGTTTTGCTGGGAGCGGTGCAGACGATCACGTCCTCGGGGAAATCCACCACAGTGGGGAATACAGTGTGCTGATGTCCGGGCAGGATGATGTCAAAGTGGATCTCGTCGCTGATAATTCTTACACCGTTCTCATGGCAGATTTGAGCCACTTTCCGGATCTCTTCAGGCGTCCAAACACGGCCAACCGGATTGTGAGGGCTGCAGAAGATCATCAGTTTGTTCTTGGGATCGGCAGCCAGCTTTTCCAACAGGTCGTAGTCGATGGTATAAGTGTTATTCTCATGGATCAGCGGGCAGCGCACCACTTTGGAGCCGTGGGTCTCGATGGCTCTGTAAAAAGGATAGTAAACAGGGGTGAAGATAATGACACCGTCATCAGGCTCACAGAGGGCATCCACCAGCAGGAACAGAGCGGACACCACGCCGTGAGTGCAGCAAATCCACTCCGGCTTGATCTCCCAGTTGTGCTGATCTTTCATCCACTGACAGACTGTGTTCCGGTACTCTTCTGTGGGGCTGGTGTAACCCAGAATGTGGGTGTCCATGTAGGCTTTCAGGCCTTCGCCGATTTCCGGGGCGTTTTTGAACTCCATATCCGCCACAGAAAGGGGTACGATACCGGCTTCCACATTGGGGTTTTTCTTTTTCATTTCGTCCCATTTGCCGGATCCGCAATTAGAGCGGTCCACCAGGGTCTCAAAATCATAGTTCATCGCAAATCAACCTCCACAAAAAATTCATCCATAAAAATAGCAAGAGAACGACATGATTTTTGTCTGCTCAACACAATCATTATCGTCCTCTTGCGGAATTTTGTCAATATTTGTGGAAGAAAAAGCTGTGTCCGGTCCAGCGCTTACTTCACAGTGACCAGCTCATACTCACGGGTGCCCATGCCCAGCTTTACGGCATGATCCAGGCAGCTGGCCCAGTTGGTCTCCGGATGGGTGTCGGTGAAGTGGTCGTGGTGGCAGCGGTCACGCTCGTCCAGAACAGAACCGGGCATGCTGGGCTGTGCGTTGACAGCGTCGGCGCAGGCCTGATCCAGGGCCACCGGGTCGAAGGAGGCAAACATGCCCACATCGGGAACGATGGGCAGGTCATTTTCGCTGTGGCAGTCGCAGTAGGGGGACACGTCGATGACCAGGCTGATGTGGAAGTTGGGACGATCCTTCACCACGGCCCAGGTGTACTCGGCAATTTTGCAGTTGAGGATATCGTTGACCTCGTCGCCGGCGGCATTCACAGCGTCCACAGGACAGCGCCCGATGCAGCGGCCGCAGCCCACGCACTTGGAGTGGTCGATGCTTGCCTTCCGATCGGTGATGGTGATAGCGCTATGGGCGCAGTCCTTCTGGCAGGAGCCGCAGCCCACGCAGCGGTCCTGATTCACATGGGGCTTACCAGCGCTGTGCATCTCCATTTTTCCGGCCCGGGAACCGCAGCCCATGCCGATGTTTTTCAGGGTGCCGCCGAAGCCGGTGGCCTCATGACCCTTGAAGTGGGTCAGAGAGATGAACACGTCCGCGTCCATAATAGCAGTGCCGATCTTGGCTTCCTTCACATAGTCGCCGTCAATGGGGACGAGAGTCTCGTCGGTGCCCTTGAGGCCGTCGCCAATGAGGATCTGGCAGCCGGTGGTCAGAGGATGGAATCCGTTCTGCATGGCGCTGTCCAGATGGTCCAAAGCGTTTTTCCGGCCGCCCACATAAAGAGTGTTGCAGTCGGTCAGGAAGGGCTTGCCTCCCAGCTCTTTTACAACGTCAGCCACCACTTTGGCGTAGTTGGGACGCAGGAACGCCAAGTTGCCGGGCTCGCCGAAATGGAGTTTGATAGCGGCGTACTTATTTTTGAAATCGATGCTGTCCATGCCGGCGGCCAGGATCAGCTTCCGCAGCTTTTGCAGAAGATTGCTGTCAAACGAGGTGCGCAGGTTGGTAAAATACACTTTAGATTTTTCCATGTAATTGCCTCCGGGAGAATTCTTGAAAAATTTTCTTTTTGTCTTTGCCAGTATAAGGGGTAAACCCTACTTTAAGTCAAGAGGTTTCCTTTTTGGATTTGGCAGTCGACTTTTTACGGGGTTCTTTTTTCTCACCGTTGGGACCTACTCCCGCCCGTTTGCAGAAAGAGGCCATGCAGCAATTCTCGCAGTAGGCTTTCCGGGCGGTGCAGACGGCACGCCCATGGAGCACCAGCCGGTGGCAGAAGTCGTTGGATTCCTCCGGAGGCAGCACGGCCCGCAGGTCGTCCTCCACCTTTACGGGGACAGTGTTTTTGGTCAGTCCCAGCCGTCCTGTGATGCGGATACAGTGGGTGTCCGTCACCACGGCGGGTTTGCCGTAGATGTCACCCACCACCAGGTTGGCGGTCTTGCGGCCCACCCCGGGAAGGCGGGTCAGCTCTTCAATGGTGTCCGGCACCTGGCCGCCGAACTCGTCCCGGATCATTTTGCACATGCCCAGGATGTCTTTGGATTTTGTGTTGTAAAACCCGCAGGAGCGGATCAGTTCACCGATCTCTTCCTCAGTGCCTTCGCAAAAGGCTTCCAGGGTGGGGAACCGGGCGAAGAGTGCGGGAGTGACCATGTTCACCCGGGCGTCGGTGCATTGGGCGGAAAGCCGTGTGGCGATGAGCAGCTGGAGGGGGTCACGATACTCCAGAGAGCAAATGGCGTCGGGATATTCCTTTTTCAAAGCCTCTACTGCCAGCAGGGCCAATTCTTTTTTTGTCATGGAAAGCGCTCCTTCCCGTGGGATCTTGTGATTCCATTGTACTCTGTTTTCTTTCGCTTGACAAGGTTGTCCCTCTACGGGTTCCCCCTGGATGATGGTGGAAAAAGATCCCGCTTCTTTTCTTTAGGAACAAATGGCTGGAACGCTTGTCAGGAGGGAATCCTTTCTGGTATAATATTAGAAATTTACCTGGCGATGGAAACGCGGGCGGGATCGAACGGGTTTCCGGCAGGACCTGAGAGAAAGGGAGTCGACAGCCATGTTTAATGATTTGATGGATACCCTGGGCTTTGTCACTGGGAAAGATCCGGAAGTAGGCCAGGCCATGGAAAAGGAGTTCGCCCGCCAGCAGCGGAATCTGGAGCTGATCGCTTCGGAGAACATCGTTTCCCCGGCGGTTATGGCCGCCATGGGCACGGTGCTCACCAACAAATACGCCGAGG
>HF972609.1:9180-14574 GCA_000432995.1 Clostridium sp. CAG:1013 | reverse complement strand
TGCCAGTGTGTGGACATTGTGGAGGACATCGCTCGGGATCGTGCCTGCAAGCTGTTCGGCGCGGACCATGCCAACGTCCAGCCCCATTCCGGCGCCCAGGCCAACCTGGCGGTTTATTTCGCACTGCTCCAGCCCGGTGACACCGTGTTGGGCATGAATCTTTCCGAGGGCGGTCATTTGACCCACGGTTCTCCCGTGAACATGTCCGGCGCCTTGTACAACTTTGTTGCTTACGGCGTGGACGCCCAGACCGGCCGCATCGACTATGATAAGCTGATGGAGCAGGCTTTGGAAGTGAAGCCCAAGCTGATCGTGGCTGGCGCCAGCGCCTATCCCCGGGCTATCGACTTCAAGAAGTTCCGGGAGATCGCCGATGCCTGCGGCGCTTACCTGATGGTGGACATGGCCCACATCGCAGGCCTGGTGGCTGCTGGAGTCCATGAGAACCCGGTGCCCTACGCCCATGTGGTGACCACCACCACTCACAAGACTCTCCGTGGTCCCAGAGGCGGCATGATCCTCTGCAAGGAGGAGTTTGCCAAGGCCATTGACAAGGCTATTTTCCCCGGCACTCAGGGTGGTCCTCTGATGCACATTATCGCAGCTAAAGCGGTGTGCCTGGGCGAGGCGTTGCAGCCCGAGTTCAAAGCCTACGGGGAGCAGATCGTGAAGAACGCCGCGGCTCTTGCCAAGGGTCTGATGGACCGGGGCGTGAAGCTGGTCTCCGGCGGCACAGACAATCACTTGATGCTCATCGACTTGACGGACATGGAGCTCACCGGTAAAGAGCTGGAGCGCCGTCTGGACGAGGTGTATATCACCGCCAACAAGAACACCGTTCCCGGCGAGAAGCGGAGTCCCTTCACCACCAGCGGCGTGCGTCTGGGCACTCCCGCAGTCACCACTCGGGGTCTGGTGGAGGCAGACATGGACGAGATTGCTGCCTGCATTGCCATGGCCATGGAGGACAACTTCGAGGAGAAGATCGATGCGATCCGCGCCCGTGTGGACGGTATTTGCAAGAAATATCCTCTCTATCAGTAAGAAAGCGCGAAGCGAATAAGAAGGCTGTGGGGATTTCCCGCGGCCTTTTTTTGTTTGATAGATTCAAACGTTTGTTTGTGTAAAATGGTTGCGTATCGCTTTGAAAAATGGTATACTGAACCGTAAGATAGCAGCATTTGTTGAGAAAGGGGGAGATCGCCTTGACAGCGCCTTTAGCGGACCGTGTTCGTCCCAGTACTTTGGACGACGTGGTGGGCCAACAGCATATTTTAGGACCGGGCCGAGCTCTGCGGCGGATCCTCCAATCGGGGACCATCCCCAACATGGTGTTTTACGGGCCTTCCGGCGTGGGAAAGACTACTGTGGCTTCCATTATTGCCCGGAACACCCAAAAGCATCTTGTGAAATTGAACGGCACCACCGCTTCCACAGCGGACATCAAAGAGGCCGAGGCCGCCACTAATACCTTGGAGGGTTACGGCGGGGTGCTTCTGTATCTTGACGAGATTCAGTACTTTAATAAGAAGCAACAGCAGACCCTGTTGGAGTTTATCGAAAACGGCAGTGTCACCCTTATCGCCTCCACCACGGAAAACCCGTATTTCTACGTGTACAACGCCATCCTCAGCCGCAGCACGGTGTTTGAGTTCAAGCCTGTGGGGAAAGAGGACATCGAGAGAGCGGTGGAGCGGGCCTTCCGATGCTTGGCGGAGGAGCAGGGGAGACCTATCCTCCCGGAGGAGGGCGTGTGCCGCCATATCGCTTCTGCCTGCGGGGGTGACGTGCGCAAGGCCATGAACGCGGTGGAGCTTTCCACCCTTGCCTGCGACACGGGAGGCCCGGCGGTGGAGGTCACCCTGGAGAGCGCCCGGGAGCTGACCCAAAAAAGCGTGATGCGTTACGACAAAAACGGGGATGAGCACTACGACCTGATGTCCGCGTTCCAGAAGTCCATGCGGGGTTCGGACCCGGACGGGGCACTGCACTACCTGGGACGGCTTTTAGAGGCGGGGGATCTGCCCTCGGCCTGCCGCCGGCTGCTGGTGTGCGCCTGCGAGGACGTGGGATTGGCTTGGCCTCAGATCATCCCCATTGTGAAGGCGGCGGTGGATTCCGCCCTGATGGTGGGGCTTCCGGAAGCCCGCATCCCCTTGGCGGACGCGGCGGTGCTGGTGGCGCTTGCGCCTAAGTCCAATTCGGCATACACAGCTCTGGACAAGGCCGTGGCGGATATCCGAGCAGGAAAAGCGGGTCCCATCCCCAGAAACCTGCAAAACAAGCATTTTGACGGCGCCGAAGTGGAGCGGAAGGGGCAGTTCTACCAGTACCCTCACGACGCCCCCAACCATTGGCTGCCCCAGCAATATCTTCCCGATCCCCTGGTGGGTACTCAGTACTACCAGTATGGGGACAACAAGACCGAACAGAGTTTTCGGGCCTATTGGGACAAGATCAAGCATAATGGAGCCTGAAAGCCTGTATGATAGAACAGAACAGGCAATTCGTGAAAGTGAGGTACCTTCAATGAAACCCTTGGTTTTGGGAAATCTTTCCTACGGGATGTACGCCATCGGCGTAAAGGACGGCAAAAAGCCTAACGCTTGCATCGTCAACACGGTGATGCAGATCTCCAAAGCCACTCCCACCGCCCAGCCTCTGGTGACGGTGGCCATGAACAAGGCCAATTACAGCTGCCAGTGTATCCAGCAGGAAGGGATCTTCACCATCTCGGTGCTGTCCGAGGAGACTCCCGCCACGGTGATCGGCGCGTTAGGGTTTGTTTCCGGCCGCAATACCGACAAGCTGGAGAACATCCGGCACAAGGTGCTCATTGAAGGGGTGCCGGTGGTGAAGGAAAATACCTGCTGCTGGTTCTTGTGCAGGGTGAAGGATCAGGTGGAGACGAAAGAGCAAGTGGTGTTCGTGGCGGAGATCATCGCCGGCAGCGACGAGGCGGTGGGCACCCCCATGACCTACAAGTACTACGTGGAGCATATGGGAGGCGCATCTCCCAAGAATTCCCCCACCTTCCTGCCTCCTGGAAAGACCTTTGACAAGAGCAGCGGGGAGAGCTTCGTGTGCTCTGTGTGCGGTTATGTGTATCAGGATCCCAATTTCGGCTTTGAGGAACTTCCCGCCGACTGGACCTGTCCCATCTGCAAAATGCCAAAGAAGGCCTTTGTGCGGAGAAAGTAAAGTAACATAAAGCAAGGCCGTCGGAAGTGTTTTCCGGCGGCCTTTTGTTATTCGTCCCGGTCTGACAAAATGAGACATAAAGCGGGGAATGATAGATTATGTAAACAAATTTATGTTTGCTTTGAAATTGATTGGCTGGGGATATTCCGGTAGGGAGAAGCCTATCATGGCAGATTTGCACAATACAGTTATGGAAACATTGTAAATAATTATGCCCCCATTTGTAAGAAACTCGTAAAGAAATCTATCGTTTTTCTGTAATAAATTCCTCTTACACTCTGTATCGTGAAACAACCGGATGGAATTCCGTTCGGTGGCGAAAGGTAACCATCCTGGTTGCCTGGAGCAAATTCCAATTTTCAAAGGGGAAACTTAACATGAAAAAACTGATTGTTTCTATGATGGCCCTGATGCTGGTTCTGAGCATGGCCGCTTGCAGTGGCAGCAACAACAGCTCCACCAGCGAGACCTCTACCACCAGCACCAGCTCCACTGTCTCCGCTGACGAGGAGACCGATTCCACCGCTTCTGAGGACAACACCTCCAGCGCTGCTGAGGATAGCACCTCCGAGACCTCCGAAGTGAGCGATTCTTCCGTTTCTGAAGCTGAGTAAGAAACCAACATAAAAAATGGACCGGCAGATTTGCCGGTCCATTTTTTTTTCCTTATTCCCAGTCAAGCCGGTAGACCATCTCACCGAAATGGTCCCGGCCGTCAGGACGAAAGCCCACACTTTCATACAGGGCTCTGCCCCAGACGTTTTCAGGGTTGCAGCTGAGATATACCATGTGGTGAGTGGGATCCTGTTTGATCTGATCCAGGACCAGGGCAAGCATCTTTCTTCCATAGCCCCGGGACTGGAACTCCTGTCCCACCATCAGCCGGTAGATCCAATACTCTTTGTCCTCCACGTCCATGGCATACATGGCGAACCCCACAAGGGTGTCCCCGTCGTAGACTGCCAGGGGCACGCATTCTGGCTGGGCTTTGGCCTGGGCCAGGGAATAGGCGTTGTCCGCCACGTATTCCTTTTGGCTTTCGGCCACGGAAAGTTTCAGAACGTCCCGGAAGTTGTTCCGGTCGATTTCGCGAAAGTTCAGCAAGTGTATCCCTCCTTCTTAGAACACGTAGGTTCCCGCGGACAGGGTCCGAGTCTCCCCAGTAGGAAGGCGTAATTCCGCCTGACAGTCGAAGGGAACGGTGACGGATCCGTGGAGTTCTTCACCTTGCCAGCACCATTCCACACGGTATTCGCCGGAAGCGGTCTCTTGGCGCAGTTTGGCCCAGGGAATACGCCGGTCCGCCATGGGGCGGATAACAGCTTTTTTGTAGCCAGGGGCTTCTTCCACGGGGTTCAGGCCGCACAGGTTCCGGTACATCCAGTCCACGATGGAACCATAGGCGTAATGGTTCAGGCTGTTCATGCCGGTGCCGCTGATGGAACCGTCCGGCAGGATGGAATTCCACCGCTCCCACACGGTGGTAGCGCCCATATTTACCTCATAGAGCCAACTGGGCAGATCGTCGTTGAGGAACAGGGTATAGGCCAGATCGTTGGCGCCGTTGTCGGAAAGGGCCCGGCACAGGAAAGGAGTGCCGCAGAAACCGGTGTCCAGATGCATGTTCCGGGCTTGGATCCGCTCTTTCAACTGGTCCAGCACAGCGTCCCGTTTTCCCTGGGGATACAGTCCGAAGAACAGGGAAAGTACGCAGGCGGTCTGGGTCACGTGGATCTTTAAGGTGCCGTCCTCCTGGAAGTATTCCGCCAAAAACGTTCCCTTGATCTTCTCGCACAGAGCTTCGTATTCTCGCTGATCCTCCTCATAACCCAGGGCTTTGGCGGCCTTGGCGGTAAGGCTGGCGGAGTAGTAGTAGAACGCTGTGGCAGTGTAGGCCAGATCCGTGGCGCCGAAGGGGTTCTGGGTGTCCCCATCCTCACGGTCCAGAGCCAGCCAGTCTCCCAGCTGGCTTCCCCGCAGCCACAGACCACGGCCACCATCGGCTTCGTCGTCTTTGCGGATGCGATCCACCCAGGTTTTCATCACCGGGTATTCCTCCCGAAGCTGGGTCAGATCACCGTAGCATTCGTAGACAGCCCAGGGCATCATAGTGGCTACATCGCTCCAAATAGCGCAGCCGTTAACGTTGCCGCTGAGCCAGAAGGCCTCTTTTTCATCGGGCGCTTTTGGCGC
>HF972609.1:0-9135 GCA_000432995.1 Clostridium sp. CAG:1013 | reverse complement strand
CCCCGCCGTAGTAGCTCTCTTCCAGCCCCACATTGTGCACAAAGTGATGGAAGAACGCTGGCATGTACAGGTTTTTGCAGGCAGTCCCGGAAATGATGGCCGCGTCGCCGGTCCAGCCCAAGCGTTCGTCACGCTGAGGGCAGTCGGTGGGCACGTCCAGGAAATTGTCAAACTGGCCCCACATGGCGTTGTGGAACAGCTGGTTCACACGCTCGTCCGCTGTAACGATAGAACTGGTGGGATCGATATTGGAACGGATGTGCCAGGCCGTGAAGTCCTCGGGCCGCACCTGAGAGACGCCTTCCACTTTCACATAGCGGAAGCCATAGAAGGTGAAATGGGGCCGGACGTGGGCGGGAGTCCCGTTGGAGATGTAGCGGTATTCGCTTTTGGCGGAGCGAAGGTTGTCCCGGTAGAAGCAGTCGTCCTGGAGCACTTCGCCGTAGCTCAGCACTACTTCTGTGCCAGCGGGTTCGTTTACGTCAAACTCCACCCAGCCGGTCATGTTCTGGCCGAAGTCCAGCACGGTTTCCCCTTTCTTGGTGTGGAGCACCGTGGGGGTGAAGCTGGCCTTTTTCACGATCTTGGGACCCATCCGGGCGGTGAGCTTTTCAAGGTTCTCTGTGCCGGGACGCACACCGTTGGCGGCAGCCTGACATCCAGGGCAGGACCAACCGGAGATTTCCTTGCGGGCGTCGTAATGTTCTCCGTCATAGATGTTGCTGAAGGTGACGGGGGAGGGATAGCTCTTCCAGGTGTTGTCGGAAACTACCACCTGCTCCGAGCCGTCTTTCATGGTCACGTGGACCTCGCAGATGGCCTGCATGGTGTCGCCGTACAGATTATGGTACCGGTCAAAGATGATGTCTCCTTTGTACCAGCCAGGTCCCATGGAAAGTCCCAGGGTGTTTTCTCCCTGACGCAGCAGGGAGGTGATATCGAAGGTCTGGTATTCCAGCTGGAAGTCGTAGCAGTGATACCCGGGCAGCAGGTATTCGTTCCCGGCCTTTTTCCCGTTGACCTCCAATTCGTAAATGCCCACGCCGCAGATGTAAGCTCTAGCGGACTCCACTTCCCCGCTCAGGGTGAAGTCCTTGGCAAGCAGGGGCTGGATTTCCTTTTCCTCAAAGTCGGCGGCAATCCACTGGGCCTGCCAGGGCTCCCCCTGCTTGGCTGTCTCAAACCAGGAGGAGGCGGAGGCACTGTCCCCGCCGTCGCCCCAAACGGTGACGGTCCAATGGTACCGGGTGCGGGGAAGAAGCTCCACTGGCGCCTCGAAGCCCAGGGAGGAAATGTCCTCCCGCTTGCCGCTTTGATAGACGATCTCTCCTTGGGCAGTCTGCACCAGGATCTCAGCAGCGGCCTGGCGTTTGTCAGCGGTGTCCTCTGCCACCCAGGAAAAGACAGGATGATTCATGAAAAGGCCCAAAGGTGTTTCTACGTGGTTGGTGCGAAGATGGGTAAGTCTCAAAACGATTCCTCCTTAACGACGAGTCTTATTCAGTTTGGGCGTCCTGCCAATAGAAGGGCAGCAGATCCTTCACCTTGACCGGGGTGTTTTCTGCTACAAGCACCAGAGTGTCCGGGTGTCCAAGCTGCATGAGGAATTCCCGGCAGCGGCCGCAGGGAGGAAGGACACGTTTTTGCCAATCAATGGCCACAATCTTTTCCACCCGGCTTTCCCCGGCGGTGACCATGGCGGCAATGGCCGCGTGCTCGGCGCAGAAGCCCATGCTGCAAGCGGTGTCGATGCATACGCCCCGGTACACGTTTCCCTGGTCCGTCACTAAGGCGGCGGCAACGCCTCCCACTTCGATGTCCTCCGAAATACGACGGGGGTTCAAGACGGAGACGGCCTCCTGATACAGTTGGTCAAATTCCATGGCAGATCCCTTTCCTTTCATTCTTTTTCAGCATCAGCATACCGCGAACTCCCTGGGAAAAACAGGTCCCGTTTTTTGAAAAATAGGACCTGATTTATCTCCCCCACCAGAAGAGGGAGGGGGCGGCGGTATTTCCATTGTATCATCGGCCAATGGGAAAAGGCAAAAAAATTTCCCTGAGCGCATTGACTTTCCCGTTCATTTCTCCTATGATAGAAGCGTAAAATTGTACGGACAATTTTGGGAAGGAAGGTTTTTAACTATGGATCAGAAATTTGCCCGTATTACCCTGGACAAGGATTTTCAGATCAGCCGTGTGGACAAGCGTGTGTACGGCTCTTTTATCGAGCATTTGGGCCGCGCTGTGTACGGCGGCATCTACCAGCCCGGTCATCCCTCCGCTGACGAGGAAGGTTTCCGCAAGGATGTGCTGGATCTGGTGAAGGAGATCGGTGTGCCCATCGTTCGGTATCCCGGCGGCAACTTCGTCTCCAATTTCTACTGGGAGGACAGTGTAGGCCCTGTGGCGCAGCGTCCCCGCCGGCTGGAATTGGCATGGCGCAGCACCGAGCCCAACCTGGTTGGTGTCAACGAGTTCGTTTCCTGGAGCAAGAAGGCCGGCAGTGAAGTGATGATGGCTGTGAACCTGGGCACCCGGGGCATCGAGGCTGCCTGCAACCTGCTGGAGTACTGCAATCATCCCTCCGGCACCAAGTACAGCGACCTGCGTGTGTCTCATGGCATCAAGGATCCCCACAACATCAAGGTTTGGTGCTTGGGCAACGAAATGGACGGCCCCTGGCAGATCGGTCACAAGACCGCTCAGGAATACGGCCATCTGGCGGACGAGACCGCCAAAGCGTTGAAGCAGATCGATCCCAGCGTGGAGCTGGTGGTGTGCGGCAGTTCCAACACCAAGATGCCTACCTATCCCCAGTGGGAAGCCACTGTGCTGGAGGAGACCTATGACAACGTGGATTTCATCTCCCTGCACAGCTACTACGGCAACCCCATGAACGATACCGCCGATTTCCTGGCCCAGTCCGTGGATATGGACCGGTTCATCCGCACCATCATTTCCACCTGCGATTTCGTCAAGGCCAAGAAGCGTTCCCAGAAGGACATGATGCTCAGCTTTGACGAGTGGAACGTGTGGTTCCATGCCAAGGATGACGACGATGACACCATGAAGAACCGTCCCTGGTCCGTGGCTCCCCATCTGCTGGAGGACCGTTACG
Source organism: Clostridium sp. CAG:1013 (assembly GCA_000432995.1). Taxonomy (GTDB): domain Bacteria; phylum Bacillota; class Clostridia; order Oscillospirales; family Acutalibacteraceae; genus Acutalibacter. The sequence continues at coordinate 6,014 of HF972609.1, read as the reverse complement.
ACTTTGAGGACGCTCTGGTTGTGGGCCTGCTGCTTATCACTCTGCTGAAGCATTCCGACCGTGTGCGCATGGCCTGCCTGGCTCAGCTGGTGAATGTAATCGCTCCCATCATGACCGAGGAGAACGGTCCTGCCTGGAAGCAGACCATCTTCTATCCCTATCTCCATGCCTCCAAGTACGGCCGCGGCGTGGCTTTGAATCCCGCTCTCCGTTCCTCCAAGCACGACACCCGTTCCTTCACCGACGTGGACGACGTGGATTCCGTGGCGGTTTGGGACGACGAAAAGGACCAGGTCACCATCTTTGCTGTGAACCGTGATCTGAACGACGATATCCCGCTGGAAGCTGATCTCCGCTCCTTCGAGGGCTACCGCGTGCTGGAGCACATTGTTCTGGAGCATGACGACATGATGGCCGTGAACTCCGCCGACAAGCAGACTGTGCTTCCCAAGACCGTGAACGATCGGGATGAGCTGAAAGACGGCATTCTTACCAGCCGTCTGGGCAAGGCTTCCTGGAACGTGATCCGTCTGGGCAAGTAAAGAGTTTCGCCAAACGCAAATACAAACTAACAAGGGCCCCCGGCAAGTTTGCCGGAGGCCCTTTTCTATGTTCTGTAAAAGAGTTACAGCCCTTTGTTGTAGGCGTTCAGGATAATGGTGCAAGCGTGGCACCGCTGGGAGTTGTCCTTGGGAGCGAAGGTGTTGTTCCCCATACCGCTGATAAGTCCCAGCTCCTTGCAAGCGTACACAGCGTTTCTGGCCCAAGAGGAAATGGAACTGTCATCGGCGAATGCGGTGGCGCTGCCACTGTAGGTGAGGCCGCCGTAGTTGGCGATCGCCACACACAGCTGTTCCCGAGTGATGGGATCGTTAGGACGGAACGTGCCGTCGCCCATGCCGCTCATGATGTTCATGGAGGAGACCCAGTTCACAGCGCCGTTGTACCAGGCGTTCCCCACATCGGAGAAAGAGCTTGTCCCCTGGTAATCGGACACATCCACACCGGCCAAATTGGCCAGAGCAGAAGCGAATTCCGCACGAGTGATCAGTCTGGTGGGAGCGAAGGTGGTGCCGTCACCACTGAACAATCCCAAGGCAACTACTTGATCCACCTGCTCAAAATACCAGTCCTCGGAGGTGAAATCAGTAAACAGCTTGTTTCCCGCGTAAGTGATGGTAGCCATGGGGCTTGTCCAGTCATCCTGGACAGCAATGGCCCGGTAAGTGCCCGAGATGGAGATGGGCCCCGTGTAAGGAGTGCTCTCCGCAGTGGGATGAGTGCCGTCGGTGGTGTAACGGATGTCACAACCATCTCCGGCAGTAATCAGCAGGTCACCGCTGTCAGAAAGAGAGAACACAGGAGTTTCCAAAGTGGATTCTTTCTCCACATAGGCGGAGAACACGTAACCTTTCAGGCCCCGGGAGGTGACCACGGAATACCATTGATCCGAGGTGACACCCTCGATGTTCAGCGGTTCTCCAGAAACGGTTTCCACAATCTGGACCTGGTCGTTTTTGGAAAGGATGGCAACCTGAGCGGATTGGGTGGTGGCTTCCTTGCGAAGCCGCACGCCGCTGGCAGTGATCCGGCCGTTCAGCAGGTCATCACCAGGCACGTCGCCGCCATCCACCAGATCCTGAGTGCTGTCCTTGCCGCTGTAACCCAGGCTCTTCAACTGCTGAGCCACAGTGGAAGCGGATACGTAGCTGTCGCTGAGAGCGGGAGCTTCAGGAGAGTCAACGGTGAGGGGCTGCCCATCGGAGCCCAGAGCGATACCATCACTGCCGATGGTGAAACCGTCCACTACCGTGTCCACATCGTACTGGCAGTCGGTGTAGTGGTACAGGTTGTTGTTGAATTCATACCAGCCGTTGGAAGGATAGAGCATGCCGTTGTCGAACACATGCCAGGCCGTCCAGCCCCGGCCGCTGCCTACCACTTGGTCCATCACCATGTTCACGTTGTAGTCGCTGTTGTCCGTGGCCATGTTATTGCCGATATAAATACCAATGTGGCTGTAAATGCCAGTGGCGGGATCGTTATAATCCGGCATGGTTACCACCAGACCGTGAATACGGGGAATGCCGTAAAGCTCGTCAACGTCCCCGGAGAACACACAGTTATAGGTCACCTGGGAGGTGGCACCTCCCCAGCAGCCGGCTTCAGCGCCAAGATCCTTGAAGTAAGCGTAGATCAGTCCGGCGCAGTCGGAAACCCGTACGCCATCGGAATTGGTCTCGCCTTTGCCGCCGTAGGAATACAGCCAGCCGTCTTCATAAGCCATGATGCCGTGCTCACCCAGACCCAAAGAAGTGGGGGTGCCTGCTGCGCTGGCAGGAAGGCGCAGAGCACAGAATGTGGTGAACAGGACCGCCAGAGCCAGCAGCAGAGCGCCAGGCCGGCGAGTAGGTTTCGCCATATGTTTCATCAAAAGACATTCCTCCTAAATGCAAAAGAACCTGACCCGAAACCCCGGGTTTCTATTCCCAAAGGATGGTTCGATATTTCAGTGCGAAAGGTTACAAATCTGTTACAGTTTACCACAAAATTCCCTAAGATGCAACCCCGAGGGAGAAAATGCCCAGATTTTCCCAGGTTTGGCTTTTGGAAAAGCTTTGGGAAAGCGGGATTGACAAGACCCTCTGATTCAGAGATAATGGGGGTACATACTATAGAAATCCCGCGCCTGAAAGGAGCGGTTTGGAAAAGAAAGGGGTCTTGGAGATGAATCGGATGCTCAAACGGTGGTGCAGCTTGCTTATGTCTGGGCTGCTTCTGCTTATGGCGGTCCCTGCGGGGGCTGTGGCCCAGGAAGGGGAAACTTCCCCAGAGGAATCCGTGGTTTACCAAATGGGAGATGGTGAAACAGGGTATGCCCTTTTGGAGACAGAGGACACTTTGGGAGGCGGAACCGTAATCGGCCAAAATCAGGAGTCGGTTTTCAGCGCACCCTTGGGCTCTTATGACGACGGCTCTATGTATGGTCAGCTGACCCAGCGGCAGAAGGACTGCTACGATGCTTTGGCCAGTATTCCCCTCAATCAGATTCTCACGGCTGCGGAGGTCAACGGCTATCGCCAGGTAGCTGTTCGGGTGGACTCCCTGTACGGCCTTACCATGACGGGAACCATCAGCGGGGGAGTATTTACCCCTGGTTCTTCCTCTGAGAGCCTTTATCGCGCCATTTATACAGATCTGTGCGCGGCTATTGTGGCTCTGCGTTATGACCGCCCAGATGCTTTTTGGCTTTCCAGCATGCGGTACGGTATGTATTGGGAATCTGCCGACGGTACAACGGTCAATGTTAGAAACGCTGTTTTCGCCTTCCAGCTGAAATATGACGGTCAAGAACGGCAGATGTACGACCAGCAAATGGCCAGCGCTCAGGCTATTGCCGATCAGGTGAATCAGAGTGCCGATCTATACGTTCAGGTTCAGCAGGTCCATGACCTGCTGGCAGCCCAGAGCACCTATAATTACTCTCCTGCTGACAGTAAAGCCCAGTCCCTGTCTCATCAGGCGTACAGCTGCCTGGTAGCTGGGGACGAGTACGAGCCAGTGTGCGACGGTTACGCTAAGGCCATGAAAGTGGTGTGTGATCTGTTGGAGATCCCCTGCGCTTTGGTAATCAGTGAGACCCATATGTGGAACAACATCAAGATGGACGACGGCGACTGGTACAATCTGGACTTGACCTGGGATGACGGAGATGATAGCCAGATTTCCTACGCATACTTCCTTATCGGTTCCCGGACAGAGGTAAATGGTTCCATGTTCTATCAGGAGAAAGATCATGTGGAGCAGAATCCCTGGGTGGATTCCAGTGATCTGAACCATGTCAGCTTCCGGTATCCCACTAAGAACCAGCAGGCTTACGAGTATGTGGCAGGGGGATATGAGCCTCTGCGGTTCCCTGACGTGAAGCGCAGCTCCTGGTATTATGATTATGTGGAAAAGGCCGCCAGTATGGGACTTTTTGCCGGGGACGAGAACGGATTTTTCAATCCCGGAGACGCCATTACCCGTGCGGAGTTTGTCCAGGTGCTCTATAACGCTTACGCTCCAGAGGATTATGTTCCTCAGGAGATGCTGTTCAGCGATGTGAAAGCGGATGCCTGGTATGCCAACGCAGTGAACTGGGCAGGGGAAAACCATGTGATCGCGGGTTACGAGAACAACACCTTCAAACCCAACGCTCCCATTACTCGGGAAGAGATGTGTGTGGTGCTGGAAAACTACATCCAAAAGGTAGAGCAAGCGGTGCCTGAACACCGAGCCTTTGCCTTCCCTGATGATGAGGAGATTTCCTCTTGGGCGGAGAAATCGGTGTATGCCTGCTATGACCGGGGATTGGTCTCCGGTGACGAGAAGGGCAATTTTAACCCCTCGGACAATACCTCTCGCAGCGAAGCCGCCACGGTGTTCGTGAAATTTACAGATTATTTAGCGGTTTTGGAGACTGCGTAAGTTGGTCCATTTCAGAACAAAGATACAAGGACTGCCGTCAATTTGCGGTGGTCCTTTTCTTTATTTGGCAGGAATAGGGATGAAATGGGGAAAAACAAGGGGGATAGCCCATTTTTTGTTGACAAACCGGGCATAAGATGAAATAATTATCTTTCAGGGGAATTCCCCCGTGAAGGAAGAAAACCGGGATTTTTCCCGGATATGGATTATTTGGAGGGAACACCATGAGCAAAGAGCTTGCCAAGGCCTACGAGCCCCAGGAGGTGGAAGGCCGCATCTACGACTTCTGGATGAAGGGCGGCTATTTCCACGCCGAGCCCGATCCGGAGAAACAACCCTACACTATTGTCATTCCCCCGCCCAACATCACTGGGCAGCTGCATATGGGCCACGCTTGGGACGAGACCCTGCAGGACATCCTCATCCGGTGGAAGCGGATGCAGGGGTACTCTGCTCTGTGGCTCCCCGGCACAGACCACGCTTCCATCGCCACTGAGGCCAAGATCGTGGAAGCCATGCGGAAAGAGGGACTCACCAAAGAGGATCTGGGCCGCGACGGTTTCCTGGAGCGTGCCTGGGCCTGGAAGGATAAGTTCGGCGGCCGCATCCTGGAACAGCTGAAGCTGCTGGGTTCTTCCTGCGACTGGGACCGGCTCCGTTTTACCATGGACGAGGGCTGTTCCAAAGCTGTGCGCCACGTGTTCGTCAAGCTGTATAACGAGGGCTTGATCTACCGGGGCGAGCGGATCATCAACTGGTGCCCCAACTGCAAGACCGCCATCTCTGACGCGGAGGTGGAATTCGAGGAGAAGGAAGGTTCCTTCTGGCACCTGCGGTATCCTCTGGCCGACGGCTCCGGCTATGTGGAACTGGCTACCACCCGTCCTGAGACCATGCTGGGCGATACTGCCGTGGCAGTCCATCCCGAGGACGAGCGGTACAAGCACCTGGTGGGCAAGAACGTGATCCTGCCCCTGGTGGGCCGTGAGATCCCTGTGGTCGCCGACGAGTACGTGGAAATGGACTTCGGCACTGGCGTGGTGAAGATTACCCCCGCCCACGACCCCAACGACTTCGAGGTGGGCAAGCGCCACGACCTGCCCGTCATCAACGTGATGAACGAGGACGGTTCCATCAACGAAAACGGTGGCAAGTACGCCGGTATGTCCGGTCTGGATGCCCGTAAGCAGATCGTTAAGGATCTGGAAGAGGGCGGCTACCTCATTAAGATCGAGCCCATCAAGCACAATGTGGGTACCTGCCAGCGCTGCCACACTGTGGTGGAGCCCCGTGTGTCCACTCAGTGGTTCGTGAAGATGGAGCCCCTGGCCGGCCCCGCCATTGACGTGGTGAAGGACGGCACCATTCGCTTCATCCCCGAGCGTATGGAAAAGACCTACTACAACTGGATGGAGAACATCAAGGACTGGTGCATCTCCCGTCAGCTGTGGTGGGGTCATCGGATCCCCGCCTGGTACTGCGAGGACTGCGGCGAGACCATCGTCTCCGAGACTGATCCCGACACCTGCTCCAAGTGTGGCGGG
>HF972608.1:33348-43572 GCA_000432995.1 Clostridium sp. CAG:1013 | reverse complement strand
CCAGAACCGATTACCAAGGTGTCCAAAGCGTAAAGGTCCACCCGTTTCCCGGAAATCTCTAGGGTCCTCATGACGCTCCCCCTTACAGTCTTTGCAGGTGGAACCCACCGTCAGCGTTGAGCACAGTGCCGGTGCCGAAATCCAGCAGGCCGGAACAGGCAGCTGCCACGCAGTCCGCCACATCCTCGGGCCGGCCAAACCGCCGAATAGGTGTAACTCCCTCTTGGATGAGCTTCTCATACTTCTCATGGACGGGGGCAGTCATATCCGTGGCGATGATGCCAGGCCGCACCTCAAACACAGGGATGCCGTACTCCGCCAATCCGTCGGCAAACAGCTTGGTGATCATGGAGATGCCCGCCTTGGAAATGCAGTATTCCCCCCGGCTCACCGAGGAGGTATACGCGGAGATAGAGGAGATGTTCACGATCCGGGGCTTGTATTCCTCCAGTCCCCGATCCAGGCAGGCGATCATCCGGTTGGCCGCTCCCTGGCACATGAAGAAGGTCCCTTCACAGTTGATCCTCATCAGCCGCTCGAAACTCTCAGGGGTAGTCTTGAGAATATTCAGCCGCTCCTTACAGGCCACGCCGGCGTTATTCACCAGCACGTCGATCCGCCCAAACTGCTCCAGCACCTGATCCAGCAAGGCTTCCCGGTCCTCAGGCAGAGAAATGTCGCTGGCGATGTAGTGGGCTTCCCCCAGTTGGTTTAGTTCTTCCATCAGGTCCTGCACCTGAGAGGCTTCTGTGGTGGCGCAGAGGACCACAGTGTAGCCCTCGCCCAACAGTTTTTTGGCAATACCCAAACCGATGCCCCGTCGGGCGCCGGTGACGATGGCGATCTTTTTCATGGTGACTCCTCCTATTCTCCAAATCAAGTTACTTTCCCGCTTTTTGGACAGCGTCCCGGTACAGGGCCGTATAGACCGGATCCCGCACCACACACCCAGCCATAGAGCCGAAGCGCATCAGCTGGCTGCACTTACCGCAGGCGATACAGCACTTTTTGGGGTCCAACCCCTGCTGGGAGAACATCTCCTTGGCGAACTGGGGATAGGCAAAAGCCATCCGGCCAAAACCCGCCATAGAGAAACACCCCTCCTCCATGGCGCCCGCCGCCAGCTGAGGAGTAAACTGCCGCAGGTAGCTGAGCCCAGAGCCGATGACTGTCAGCTTGGGATAAGCCTGCTGGATGGTCTTGGCGCACTCCACGATCCGGGCCACACCCACCAGAGGAGACTCAGGCAGATCATAAGGCTGAGCGTCGGCAGGACGATTCACGTGGGGGTTCACATAGGGATTGCCGATGGTCACGTCCAGCAGATCCACGCCCAGCTCCTGATGAAGGATCCCTACCAGTTTCACAGGCTCGGTAAGGTCCGGGGTCAAGCCGCCCTCCGGGCTGACGCCAAACCCGTAAGGATAGGGGAAGCCGTCGTAGACGTTCAGGCGGGAAGTGACCAGAAACCCAGGGGTGACAGCGGCTTTGGCAGCCTGGATACTCTCTCTAAGGAATCGGGTGCGGTTTTCGAAGCTGCCGCCGAAATCTCCCGGACGGGTGTAAGCGGAAAGCAGTTCGCTTCCCAGATACCGGTGACAGGACTTGATATCCACCCCGTCAAACCCTGCCTTCTGGACCAGACGGGCCGCCTCACCCATGCGCTCCACCAGCCGGTGGAGGTAGTCATCGGAGACGATCCGCTCCGGAGGGATGGGAGCGTCCTTTTCAAACAGAGGATTGTTGTAGGCGATCAGGGGCTCCGGTACACCATGGGGCTTGCTGTACCGGCCGGAATGGGTGGCCTGAAGGATGAGCACAGGCGCGAAGCCGTTTTCCTTCATGGAGATTTCCCGGATCTTCTCGTTCATCTGGCGGAAATCCTCCACGTTCTCTTCCCGGATCCACAGCTGCCGGGGGTTGGCCCTGCCTTCCTCCCACACAGCAGCGGCCTCCTCCCAGATGAGTCCCGCGCCGCTGCGGGCAAATTTTTCATACCGCCGCAAGGTGAGTTCTCCCGGCTTGCCGTCGGCAGTGCCGTCGCAGCCCTCCATAGGCTGAATGGCCACCCGGTTAGGGATGGTCACCCCCTGAACCTTAACCGGTTCTCTCAGCGGAGAAAGATCTTCCCCCATGGGCAGATGAAGCCCATTTTCCTTGGCTTCTTCCAGGATCTCCTGAGTGGTAGTGTATCGAAACATGTCGCAGCCTCCCGTTACAGCAAAAGACATTTGTCACTTTGCATTTGTGTTAGTCTCATGATAGAATGGATCCAGGTAAAAAGCTAGGCTTTCTTTTAGGAAAACCATGCAAAATTTGCTTTTCCTTTTTTTATAAATAAAAGACAAATTTTGCATATGATCTCGCAAAAAATCACAACACGGTCTTTACAAAATCATTTATACTACCCTATTGTAGGATTGTATTGTTTTTTCGGGAAAGGAAGGGCAGTCATGTTCCATCTGAAAACTGGATTGACTTCGGTGACTTTCCGGCAAAAGTCTTTGGAAGAGATCGTATCTCTTGCCGTAGAGGCCAAACTGGACGGCATCGAATGGGGCGGGGATATCCACGTGCCCGCCGGTGACACAGACACCGCCCGGACCGCCGGACGCATGACTCGGGAAGCCGGGCTCACCGTGTTCTCCTACGGCTCCTATTTTCGAGGAGATCCGGGAGAGGATTTCAGCCCGGTGTTGGAAAGCGCCAAAGCCTTGGGTGCCCCACTGATCCGAATTTGGGCAGGCAGAAATCCCTGGGAAAACTGCGCTCCTCAGGAGCGGGAAAGACTTGCCGATGTTTTCCGGCAGGCGGCAGACTTAGCGAACGAGGCTGGGATCCGATTGGCGTTTGAGTATCACCGGGACACGGCCACTCAGACCATCCAGGGAGCATTGGAACTTCTAAACGCTGTGGACCGCTCCAATGTGGAATGTTACTGGCAGCCCAACCCGGACATCACCCAGGAGGAACGGTTGAGGGAGATCCGCACCCTGGGACATCATTTAGCAAATGTCCATGTGTTCGCCTGGACCAAGGGAAATGTCCGACACCCCTTGTCCCAAGGAGAACCACAGTGGAAAAAATATCTGGCCACTCTGAGCGAAACAGGCAGACAGCCTTGCCTGATCCTGGAATTCGTTGAGGATGACAGCGAGACCGCTTTCCGGCAGGACGCGGCAACGCTGAGAAACTGGGCCGCTGATCTTGCGGGGAAAGGAAATGTCCAATGAAAGAGCAAGCCTTATTCATCAACGCCAGCGGAGAGAACCATCTGCTTTCCGCCTACGATCCGGAAACCTTTGAGCGCTTGTGCCAGACCCTGGACCTGCCTCGGAAAGAGGTCCTTTGGGAGGAACGGGAAAACCATCGGGAAGCCTTGGCGCAAGCGGATTACCTGTTCTCCACCTGGGGCATGCCCGCCCTGACAGAAGAGGAGATCCGGGAATACCTGCCCCGTCTGAAAGCTGTGTTCTACGCTGCCGGATCCGTGCAGGAATTTGCAAGACCCTTTTTAAACTGCGGCGTGAAGGTGTTCAGCGCCTGGGCGGCCAATGCCGTGCCTGTGGCGGAATTCACCGTGGCTCAGATCATCCTTTCCGGGAAAGGCTTCTTCCAAGGAATGCGCCGATTAGAGCGAAGCGGTCGTGACGCCTTTGCCCAGTACGCTCATTCCTTCCCCTGTAACTATAACGTGAAAGTGGGCATCCTAGGAGCGGGAATGATCGGCTCTCTGGTGCTGCGCATGCTTCAAAGCTATCAGCTGGAGACTCTCTGCTATGACCCCTTTGCCAGCGACGAAAAACTGGCGACTCTTGGAACAAAACGTGCTTCTCTGGAAGAGATCTTCTCCCAGTGCCAGACCATCTCCAATCACATCGCCAACCGTCCCGCTACACAGAGGATGCTGGACTACAAGTACTTTTCTCTCATGAAAGAGAACGCCACCTTTATCAATACCGGCCGCGGCGCCCAGGTTGTGGAAGAGGATCTGATCCGGGCCTTGAAGGAAAAGCCCGATCGAACCGCTTTGCTGGACGTGACCTGGCCGGAGCCTCCGGAGGCGGATAGTCCCTTCTGGAATATGGAAAACGTAATTCTTTCCCCTCACATCGCCGGAAGCATGAATAACGAAGTGGCTCGAATGGGTGCCTACATGGCCGAGGAATACGAAGCCTTTGCCCAAGGCAAACCCTGCCGCTATGAAGTCACCCTGGAAAGTCTGGAAACCATGGCCTAACCAACGGAGAAAACTATGCTGATATCCCAAATGCATTACAGCCAAGACGACGGTCCCCTGCACAACCACTATCATCTCTATTCTGAGATGGTGTTCGTGGAGGAAGGCGCAGCGGAATTCACCATCAGTGGAAAAACATATGTGGCAGAGGAAAACTCCATTGTTTTCATCAGCAGCTACGAACCCCATCAGACCCGCGTTCTGCGCACCCCCTATCGCAGGTACTTTGCCATGGTGAAAGCTGCGGAATTGGAACGGGCTTACCCCTCCTCCGCCCTTCCGGGGATCTTCAAGAACCGACCGGAAGGCTTCAACCACTGTGTTTCCCTAAAGGACTTTGGCGATGAACCAAAGCACGCTCTGGCCGGACTTCTGAAGGAATTCTCCGGAGATGCGCCTTACGGGGAACAAATGCTGAAATCCCTGATGTCCCAGCTTTTGATTTTAGTTTATCGGGCTTGCCCGGACAACTTTGCCGTCTTGGAAAATGGGGCAAGCAACCAGGTGCGGGACATTCAGCGTTATATTGAAGCTAATTTCTCTCAAGACTTGAAGATCGCAGATCTGGCACAACGTTTTTACATGAACCACTGCTATCTCACCCACTTGTTTAAAAAGCAGGTGGGGTACAGTCCCAAGCAATACCTGCTGCTGAACCGCCTGTCCTACGGCCAGGAGCTTCTGGAAACTACCAGTCTTTCCGTGTCCCAGATAGCTTTTCGGTGCGGCTTTGGCGACGCCAACAATTTCATCCGGGCCTTCCGGGAGAGCTTTGGTGTCCCTCCTAACCAGTTCCGCCAAAGGTGCCTTACCTACCACAAGCAACCCTCTCCCCCAACGAAAAATCCCCTATCCTAAACTTTTGAACATGTAAAAAGCGGAAGCCACTCTCACGGCTTCCGCTCTTTTTATCTTCTTTTCAAATAGTGAAACCATACCAACACTACGTCTTGGGTCTGGCAGCCTCCCGCTGGCTGTACAAAACGAAAATGAACCGGCGCCAAAAAGGTGAGCAGTCATGCCCCCCGGCAAAGCTGGGGTTCCTTATATTACTAAAGCATACAACAGAAAAAACCGGAGGTTTAAGCCTCCGGTTTTCTTTAAAAAGATAGGCTAAAGTAGCCATTTGTTTACAATCGGAATACGGGAAAGTACCAAATATACTACCAGAGAACCAGCCAACGTGGCTGCTGTCAGCAGAGGAATCCCTAGTGCAGGAATTGGCCAATTTGCGCTGAAATGCATTCCCAACAGTTTTAATAACATCATGTGGCACAAATAGATACAGAAAGATGCTTTTGAGACGAAATGAACTGTGTGGGAAAGTATTGGAGATGTGGGTAAAAGAGTCAACAGTGAGAAGATCCCAGCTGCTTGTAAACAAACTCCTACACTCATACCTTCCCAGAACTGACTGTCTAGTGACCCTTTCTGAAGAGAAAAAACAGCGGTTAATCCAAAGACGATAGTGAATCCTGCCAGCAAGCATCCAACTGCAAAAAATTTCCGAGGTGGATAGCGCTTTAAGTAGTACCCCAGTAGCAAATATCCCAAAGATGCGTAAGTCATGTTCAGTTTCCATTGGAGAGGAATTCCAGAAAGCCGTGAAAAGGGCCAGTATCCGCATACAGTGGGATAGACAATCCCAAGCAAGAACCATATGAGCAGGGCATATTGTAGCATCTGTTTGCTGCCATATTGGACCAGAAGTCGTAGGAAAGGGAGCAGGGCATATACAAGAAGTACGATATGCAAGTAATATAAGTGCGTTTCGTGCCGGAAAAGGAATACGTCTTTTATCGCAGTAAGTAGTGTTGTGCCAGAAAAGTTGTGTTCTAGAGCGAGATGAAAAAGTTTGTAGAAGAATGCCCAGACAAAAAGTGCAACTGCAATCCGGGCAATATATTTACCCCATAGCTTTTTGAGAGGAAGATCTTTCTCCGGAGCAAGAAACAGCACGCCCGAACACATCAAAAATAGTGGAACGCTTGCTCGGCTTACTGATCCCCACAGCAGAGTTGTGTACCATCCCAGAGAACCGGACTGATTGGAAGAGATAACTCCTGCAGTGGTATGAATGAGTAGAACACCAATAATAGCGAATGTTTTCACAAGGTCTACCGACGTATCGCGGCACATTTTCCGTGTTTGTGCCATAGACCATTTCCTCCTTTTCCAATTCTACGCACTGTCCTGTATAGCTATCGCTTTTTTTAATTCAGAACAGTGTGTCAAGATATCCATGCGGATTAGTGGATTATTGCTAACAAGATTAGATTATTTATTTTCGTTTCGCTAGTGTCGTTTATGATATATGATTGCTGACTGAACGAAAATGAACCTGCGCCAAAAACGTTAGCAATAAAATTCGCGAACTCCACCAAAGTGGAATTCGCGAATTGGGAGCGGCAGCTTGCCGCTGGCTGGGCTGGCGGGATTCGAACCCACGGGATGACGGAGTCAAAGTCCGTTGCCTTACCGCTTGGCGACAGCCCAGTATGGAGAACACGGAGCCTAATTTTACAATTAAACTCCGTGTTCCGATGTGGGGTGGAAGATGGGATTCGAACCCACGGTCTCCAGAGCCACAATCTGGCGCTTTAACCGGGCTAAGCTACATCCACCATATTGGCGCGCCAAAAGGGACTCGAACCCCTGGCCTACTGCTTAGAAGGCAGTTGCTCTATCCAGCTGAGCTATTGGCGCATCTTTTGGCCCGCACATTTTTGGAGCGGGTGATGGGAATCGAACCCACACGACCAGCTTGGAAGGCTGGGGTTCTACCACTGAACTACACCCGCACATTTTGCGACGGTGATTATTATAGCACACTGCCTCCCTCCCGTCAAGAGATTTTTACGGACTTTTCCAAAAATTCAAAAGAAAAAACGTGGGACCGGTTTTTCCGATCCCACGTTCCACTTCTAATTAATTATTGAGGCAAGCAATTCAGTTTCAGCTCGCCCTCTTCCATGGAGAGGTTCACCCCAGTCAAGGAGCCTTCTCCACGCTCCACCAGCAGCATGGCCAATTTGTCCTCCACCATGCGGCGAATGTTGTTTCGCAGATCTCGAGCACCGCTCTGGCCGTGAATGGATTTCTCCGCCAGATAGTCGCAGACCGCCTGATCGAAGGTCAGGGCAATGCCCTTCTCCTTCAGGGAACCCACGTACTCGTTCAGCATCAGGGCGGCAATCTTCTTGTAGTCTTCCACGTCCAGGGGACGGAACACGATCACCTCATCGATACGGCTCAAAAACTCCGGACGGAGGAACTCGCTGAGAGCTTTGGTCACCTTTTCCCGGCTCATATCCGCGGTGGTCTTGGCAAAGCCCAAAGCCCCTTCTTTCCTCTCGCTGCCCGCGTTAGAGGTCATGACGATCACGGTATTCTCAAAGTTCACCGTGCGGCCATGAGCGTCGGTGATGCGGCCCTCATCCAGGATCTGGAGCAGAATGTTCAGCACATCCGGGTGGGCCTTTTCGATCTCATCGAACAGCAGCACCGAATAGGGACGGCGGCGAACCTTTTCCGTCAGCTGTCCGGCCTCATCGTAGCCCACGTATCCGGGAGGAGATCCGATGATTTTGGACACGGAATGCTTTTCCATAAACTCGGACATATCCAGGCGGATCAGGGTCTCCGGAGTGTCAAACAGCTCCTGGGACAGAACCCGGACCAGCTCAGTTTTACCGGTACCAGTGGGTCCCACAAAGATGAAGGAAGCCGGATGACGCCGGGGACTGATCTGCACACGGCTGCGACGGATAGCCGCGGAAATGGCATTCACTGCCTCGTCCTGACCGATGATCTTCTTGGAAAGGACCTGTTCCAAGTCCGCCAGTTTGGCCAGCTCGTTTTCCGCCACGCGGGAAGCAGGGATGCCGGTCCAAAGCTCGATGACCTTGGCCACGTCCTGCTCCTCCACTTGAGCGAACACGCCCTCGCCTTTCAGCTTATCCAGGCTCTCCTCCAAAGTGGCAATACGGTAATGGGTCTTGGCCAATTCCTCATAGTCCACAGATTCCCCGTCGGCAGGGTTGGAAAGGTCCTGCTCCCGAATCCGCTCCTTGGAAAGGGCCAGTTCCGTGTTGTCGTATTCTTCCAGCTTTTTATTCCGCAGAGCGGCACAGGCACAGGCCTCGTCCAACAGGTCGATGGCCTTGTCAGGCAGGTAGCGGTCGCTGATGTACCGCTCTGCCAGCACCACCATCCGCCGGACGATCTGGTCCGACACCTGGACGCGGTGATACGCCTCGTAATAACCCTTGATCCCGGTCAGGATCTGGCAGGCATCCTCAATGGAGGGTTCCGCGATGGTCACCGGCTGGAACCGGCGCTCCAAGGCGGCGTCTTTTTCGATATATTTCCGGTATTCCGCAAAGGTGGTAGCGCCGATGACCTGGATCTCCCCTCGGGAAAGGGCAGGCTTCAGGATATTGGCGGCATTCATACTGCCCTCAGCGTCGCCGGTGCCCACCAGATTGTGGACCTCGTCGATGAAGAGGATCACGTTGCCGTCGGCTTTCACCTCGTCCACCAGGCCCTTGATCCGGCTCTCAAACTGGCCCCGGAACTGGGTGCCCGCCACAAGAGCGGTCAGGTCCAGCAGCTGGACCTCCTTGTTCCGCAGCTTGGCAGGAACTTCTCCTTGGGCGATGCGCAGAGCCAGTCCCTCTGCCACAGCGGTCTTGCCCACGCCGGGCTCGCCGATCAGGCAGGGGTTGTTCTTGGTGCGGCGGGAGAGGATCTGCACTACTCGCTGGATCTCCTTCTCCCGGCCGATGATGTTGTCCAACTGGCCGTTTCGGGCTTTGGCGGTCAGGTCGGTGCAGAAGTTCTGGATATGCTTCCGCTTTTTCTTGTGGAAGTTCTCCTTCTTCTGCTGGACTCCTGTTCCACCGACACCGCCATTTTCTCCGGGCCGGCCGCCCAGCATCTGATCCACCGGCATGGTGGCAGCCCCGCCAGGAGCGAACAGGTCATCCCCGTCACCGTCGTCGCCGTCGTTGTTCAGGTTCATCAGTTCGGTCATCTGGGCGGTGGCAGCTTCCAGCTCCTCGTCCGTGATGCCCATTTTCTCCATAATATCGTTCACCGGCTTGATACCCAATTCCTTGGCGCAGACAAGGCACAGCCCCTGAGGCTCGCTCCCGTTCAGGCCATTGGACAGAAATACCACCGCCGGGCGCTTTTTGCAGCGTGTACAAAGTAACATGGCGCTTTCGTTCCTTTCTCTCGTCTCAACACAGGCAGCGTGACGCTGCACCCAAGTCGCACACTTCACTTTTGTGGGGTGCATTTCTTTTTTGCCTGCGTTCTAAACCCGGTTCATTTTCGTTTCGCACAGACAGCTTTCCCATTTAACCGGAAAATCATGTCCGGAATATGAATCCGCCGTGAAAAAAGCGGAAACTCCCCCAAATAGACGGAGCTTCCGCGGTGTGTTTTATCATCCTTTCCGCTTCTCCCGCACCGTTTTAGCACGGATCCCATCGTGAAGGGACAGTTCATACCTTTGGTCGTTGGAGCGAAGAATCTTCAGGAAGATCTGGAAATACTTCACCGCGGAATAGACCATCATCACCGCTGTCAAAATCAGCAGCACATTGGAAATCACATTAAAGACCATTCCCTCCACATGGAAGAAACCGTCCATCACCACGATGGCCGCTACCGAAACGTAGAACAGCACCGTGGCTACCTTGCCGTACCATTTGGCAGCGCAGGGACGCTTCTGCTTTTTCAAAAGAACCACCGCGCAGCAGAGCATGGTCAGCTCCTTGACGATGAACACCACCAGCACCGGGCAAATCACCGGGAACTTGATGGCAAGGCACAGGGCTACCACGCCCTGGGTCAGCTTGTCGGCGAAGGGGTCCAGCATCTTGCCCAGCTCCGTCACCTGATTGAGCTTGCGGGCCAGCATGCCGTCCACCATGTCGGACAGACCGGAAAGCACCAGAAGGGCCACGGCCACAGGC
>HF972608.1:28584-33337 GCA_000432995.1 Clostridium sp. CAG:1013 | reverse complement strand
CGGCCACAGGCAGCTGATCCGCCATGAAAAACCAAGCGAAAAAGGGCACGATCAGGATTCGCAACAGCGAAAGTGCGTTGGGCACCGTTAAATTTTGATTGATAGGTTTCTTCTCCTGGGGCATGGGTCTACTTTCCCTCTTTCTCACAAATCTCGTCACTTACGATCCCTTGAAAACCTCTAAATCAGCCCCACCCATGCTTCCTCCGGCACGCCGTTCCCACAACACGTTCCGGTTCTGGGGAAGCCTTCCGAAAAACATCACTGGAACATGATCCCCAAGGGATTCCAGTGAACGATGAGGCCCGCCACATAAGACTGGCGAAGCGCGTCCTCTACCTGAGCCTGGGTATCCGCCGCCAGCATGGGAGTAAACACCTGAATCGCCGCCAAGACGATCCAAATGGACACCACCGCTAAGCAAAAACCAAACACGCCGCCCAAAATACCATTGACCGCATTGAGGAGAGGCAAATGGAACAGGGTGGCCAAAGCGTTGGAGGCAATGCGCACTAAGACCATAAACAGGGAGAACAGCACGATCACTGCCAGCACTTTCAAAAAGCCCACGAATACCGGAGCCAAAGCGTCAGCGATGAGCGCTGCGGCCTGACCCGACTGGTCAGCCACAGACTCGGTCACGGTCATAGCTGTGATCCCAGCGGACTCCAAAGCTCGAATCACGAAGTCAGGCAGAGAGGCAAATACTTGCTGGACTGCCGTATAGGTATCCCCGTTTCCCAAAGTGGTCAGGGATTCTCCGATACGCTCTACCAAACCGGGGCGGAACAGGGTGTCAAACACCCACTGAGCCACTGGCCCGCCCAGCAAAGACGCGAAGCAGGCGGCAAGGATGGCTCCCAAAAAATGGGCCGCCGAACGAATGAATCCCCGGTGGGCGCCGATCGCTACGAACAGTACAAGGACAACTACAAATACCACATCCCAGATATAGCCCACGGTTCATCTCTCCCTTCCGCTGAAATTTCGCTACCTGATAAATATAGCACAAACCCGGCGTTTCCACAAGCCCTATCCCTCTTACGGAAATCTTAATCCACGGCTTTTTCTTGCAAAATCCCCTGAGAGATCCTATAATCAGTATATCCTGAGAAAAAGATTTCACACATTTCACAGAAAGGACTTGATTGAATGGCTGTATACGCCGCTGTCTTTTCTCCCACTGGCACCTCTCGCAAGGGCGCCTGGGAAATGGCTTCCGCTCTGGGAGAGGCTGTCCTGGTGGACGTGACCTGTGCCCCCGCTGCCGAAACCACATTTACCGCTGATGACTTGGTGGTGTTCGGTGTTCCCGTCTATGGCGGCCGGGTATTCCAGGGCGCTTTGGAACGTCTCTCCCCCCTCCGTGGTCAGGACACTCCTTGCATCGTCACCGTCACCTATGGCAACCGGGATTTTGACGACGCCCTGCTGGAACTGACCGACTTTTGCCGGGAGCATGGTTTCGTCCCCTTCGCTGGAGCCGCTCTGATCGGGGAACACACCTACGGTACCATCCAGGTGGGCCGTCCCAACCAGGATGACCTGCTCCAGGATCGGGCTTTCGCCCTGGAAGCCTGGGACGACTTCACCGCTGGCTGGGATAATTTCTCCCCCACGGGCAACCGCCCCTACAAAGAGGGTGGCAAGGGCGGCAGCTTTATCCCTTCCACGAAGGAAAGCTGCGTTCATTGCGGGCTGTGCCGCCGGCAGTGCCCCATGGGAGCCATTCAGGAGGATTGCGTCACTATCGATGGAGAAAAATGTATCTCCTGTTTCCGGTGCGTCAAATCCTGCCCTGTTCAGGCTAAGGGATGCTTCACCCCGGAATACGAGACTTTTGCCGCTGCCTTCTCGGAGCGGCTGAAAGACCCCAAAGAAAACCGTTACTTTCTTCCCAGAGGATAATACGACAAAAAGGAGAGCTGCTCCAAGCAGCCCTCCTTTTTTTATCTCTCTGAAGTTAGAATTGTACTTTTCGAATCTCGCTGACGCCCAGCACATACGCTGTGCTCTCGTTTGCCAGAGCTACACTTTTGGCGTCGCCGCCTGCGTTTTCTCGGGCCAGCTCTTTCCCGGTGGTGGAATCATAGAGGATCAGCTCCTGATCCACCAAAGCCCCCACGGATCCACCGGACACCGCCAGCGCTTGCACCCGTTCTTCCACTGGGATCTCCACCGGATCATCCAACCCACGGAACGCCAGCAGGGTACAGGGTCCAGCGTGCTCGTAAGCGGAAATGGACAGATACAGCTGCCCATTTGCAAACTGGAACGCCGTAGGTGTACGCCCCTCATAGCTGTACTCGGAAAAACTCAGCTCCGAAGACCGAGCCCGCACCAGGGAAACATCCCCCACAGCGTACAGGACGCCGTTGGATCCCCAGTACGCGTCCACCAGCAAGTTTCCTCGGGACTCATACTCCCCGACCGGTGTGGACTGGTTTAAGTCGAACACGGTGATCTTAGACACCAGTTCGCCTCCCTGGCTCCGGACAGTGCAGACCATAGCCCAGGTGCCGTCAGCGTTCAGGGCCACAGAGGTGATGTAATCCTGAGCAAAGTTGTAGGTAAACTGTTCCTCACCGGTAGAAAGGTACACAGTCAGCGTGGAGGCGCCTTCCTCCCCTTCTGTAGCCAGAGCGTATCGGCCATTTGGGGCCACGGCTCCGGTCAAGATATTCTGTTTGTTGGACTTTTCCAACTTTTTCTCCGTGCCGGAGATCACCATATATCCGGTGCCGTCTTGGTTGTAAAGCAGATAGTGCCCCGAAGAGGCCTTTAAGATCGGTCGGTTAAAGCTGTGCCGCAGAGAAAGAATCTCCTGACCCGACGACCCCACCATGGTCAAAGAGGTATCGCTGAGGGCTACTACGCTGCCGTTATCATAAAGGAAATTTCCCGCCGTCACCTGAGAACCTGTGATGGACACCGGGAATCCGTCCCCAGTGCCGTCGCCAGTGATCTGAATCTGAAGCCAATTCCAAATCTTCTGAGGCGTCAGGTTGTCACGGTTAACCCAGAGCGCCAGTCCCAGAATCGCCACCAACAGCACTACCGCCGCCCGATAAAAGGCTTTCGGGGCTTGCCACGCCTTCTTGGAGTCCTGGGATTCCGGCTCCTCCTCATATTCCACGGAGACCTGGGGAGCTTCCTCCTCCGGCTGCTCCTGCTTGGGCTCCTCCTTTTCAGGCTGCCGTCCCGGCAAATGGTCTTTCAGCTGAATGATCTTCCGCTTTTCCTGGGGTTTGCTGTGCTTGGCCATGGGTCACGCTCCTTTCCCGTTGGATCTTCTTAGTAAAATACCCGGTTGAGATACAGCCCACAGGCTGGGGCCGTGGGACCGGCGGCCTTTCGGTCCTTAGCCGCGATGATTCCCGGAATATCCTCCGGGGTAAATTTTCCCTGCTGCACCCGCAGCAGCGTCCCCACCATGATTCGCACCATATTGTAGAGGAAACCGTCCGCGGCCACAGTAAAGGTCACAAGATCCCCGGACCGGTCCACCCGGGCGGTGGTCACGGTGCGGGTCAAATCCCCCTTCTCACGCTTATCCAGGGTGCAGAAGGAGGAAAAATCGTGGCGTCCCACATAGTGGGCTGCCGCTCTGTTCAGCAGATCAGCATCGATGGGGTACCAATAGTGCAGGGCACGGTCCTTCAGGAAGGGATCCCGCACAGGGTGGTTCCAAATCTGGTAGATGTACTCTTTCCCCTGGCAGGAATACCGTGCGTGAAAATCCAGAGGCACTGTTTCGCAGGACTTTACCGCCATATCTTGGGGAAGATAATGATTCAAAGCCGCCAGCAGACGTTCCGGCGCGATGGGACTTTCCGTTTTCACGCTGACACAGAACTCCCGGGCGTGAACGCCCGTATCTGTGCGAGAGCATGCCTTGATGTCCTCCTGCCGCCCGGTAATCTTATAAAGAGCCTCTTGAAAGACTTCCTGCACGGTCACAGCGTTTTCCTGGATCTGCCAGCCGTGATAATGTGCACCGTCGTAGGAGAGCTTTATGAGCAGATTTCGTTCCATAACGCCCTCCCCATCATATTCTTCCCACAGCGGGAAGCACCAGGTTCAGCGCCACAAATCCCGCCAGGATCACCAGGCTGACCAGAATCACCATCCAGTCGTTCCGGCCGAAGCGAAGAGTTTTCATTTTAGTGCGGCCATCTCCTCCATGATAGCAGCGGCTCTCCATAGCGGTGGCCAGATCATAGGCCCGGCGAAATGCGGACACGAACAGAGGAATGAGCACCGGCACCAAGGCACGGATCCGCTGGGTGAGCCCGCCGCTTTCCATGTCAGCGCCCCGAGCCTTCTGAGCCGCCATGATCTTGTCGGTCTCCTCCAGCAGAGTGGGCACGAACCGCAGGGCAATGGTCATCATCATGGCAAACTCGTGGATGGGCACATGCACCTTGGATAGAGGCTTCAAAAGCCGCTCGATAGCGTCGGTAAGCTGGGTGGGTGACGTGGTGAAGGTGAGCACCGAGCTGGCAAGGATCAGCGCCACGATACGCACCGCCACGAACACGCAGGTGATAAGGCCGTTGGCGGTAATCCGCAGGACACCCCACTGCCACAGAGGCTCGCCGGTACCGTAAAAAATATTCAAGATACTGGTGAAGGCCACCAGGAACAGAATGGGTTTCAGGCTTTTCAGGTAAAGTTTCAGGGGGATGCGGGAAAGAGCCATGCCCAGTCCGATGAACGCCACCGCCAGCGCCAGGGAAGCAAAGTTCCCCGC
>HF972608.1:13539-28571 GCA_000432995.1 Clostridium sp. CAG:1013 | reverse complement strand
CAAAGTTCCCCGCCACAAACAGCAGTACAATGGCAAAAATCACCAGGCAGATCTTCATTCGGGGATCGGCTCGGTGCATCAGGGACTTTTGGGGAAAATACTGCCCCAAAGTGATGTCGGAGATCATCGCAGCTCCTCCTTCCGCTTTAAAATGGGGATGAGCTGGTGCAGGGCGTCGTCCACCGTCAGGGTGGAATCGTCCACGGGCAGGCCCAGCTTTTTCAGCTCCTGCAAGATCTTGGTGATCTGAGGCACCCGCAGTCCCATGGCTTCCAGTTCCGGACCCCGGGCAAACACGTTTTTCGTGGTATCCAGCATGGCGGCGTGACTGCGGTTCATCACCAGGATCCGGTCGGCGGTGCGGCCAATGTCCTCCATGCTGTGGGAAACTAGCAGCACCGTATTTCCTCTGGCTTTATGGTACTGGGTGATCTGAGCCAGCAGCACGTCACGGCCCCGAGGGTCCAAGCCCGCGGTGGGCTCGTCCAGGATCAGCACATCCGGGTCCATGGCGATGACGCCGGCGATAGCCGCCCGGCGTTTCTCGCCGCCGGAAAGCTCAAAGGGAGATTTTTCCAGCAGTTCCGCCTTCAAGCCGGTGAAATGGGCCGCTTCCCGGGCCCGCTCCTCCGCTTCCTGATCGGACAGCCCCTTGTTTTTCGGGCCGAACATGATGTCCTTCAGCACCGTCTCCTCGAAGAGCTGGTATTCCGGGTACTGGAACACCATGCCCACCTTGAAGCGCACCTGTCGGATCTTCTTGGGCTCGGCCCAGATGTCCTTCCCGTCCAGCAACACCTGACCGGAGGTGGGCCGCAAAAGGCCGTTGAGCATTTGGATCAAGGTGGACTTGCCGCTGCCCGTATGGCCGATGACTCCCAAGAACTCCCCTTTCTCTACCTGGATAGACACCTGGTCTACAGCGGTCTTTTCAAAGGGTGTGCCGGGGCTGTACCGATAGACCAGCTCCTTGGTTTCTAGAATTGCCAAAACTCGTTTCCCCTTTCCTTTCCCGCTGTTTTCAATGAGTCCCCATACGCAGGTAGCGTCGGAACATCTTTACGCACTCCTCTACGCTCAAGGGCATCTCCGGCAGCTTGATCCCCGCTGCGGAGAGCCGGTAGGCAAGCTCCGTGGCCTGGGGCACGTCCAGATCATGGCGCTTTAAGAACTCCACATCGGAGAACACCTCCCGGGGAGTACCGTCCCGCAGAACGTTCCCCTCGTCCATCACTACCACTCGGCCCGCTTGGACCGCTTCGTCCATATAGTGGGTGATGAGCACGATGGTGATGCCCTTCTCTCGGTTCAGCCGCTGGATGGTCTCCATTACTTCTGCCCGGCCTCGAGGGTCCAGCATGGCGGTGGGCTCGTCCAGGACGATGCACTTGGTCTCCATGGCGATGATCCCCGCGATGGCCACCCGCTGCTTCTGTCCGCCGGACAGCTTATGGGGGGCATGCTCCCGGTACTCGTACATGTCCACGGCTTTCAATGCCTCATCCACCCGGCGGCGGATCTCCTCCGGCGGGACGCCCAGGTTCTCCGGGCCAAAGGCTACGTCCTCTTCCACTACGCCCGCTACCAACTGGTTGTCGGGATTTTGCAGCACCAGGCCCACCTGACGGCGAACGTCCAGCTGAGTCTCCTCCACGCTGGTATCAATGCCGCCTACCAGCACTTTTCCCGCAGTGGGGATCAGCATCCCGTTGAACAGTTTAGCCATAGTAGATTTCCCACAGCCATTATGCCCCAGCAGAGCCACGAACTCCCCCTCTTCGATGGAGAGGTCCACGCCGTGGAGCACCTCTCTGGCGTCCACTGTTTCGGCATCATAGGAAAAACGCACTTGCTGGGTCTGAATAAAGGACATGAAAAATCACCTTTTAATTAAGAATTCTTACCGAAAAAATGATCAGCCGGGTATCTCCCGCCTTACTTGCTCTCCCAAATAGCGGTGCTGCCGCAGGGAAGGGTAAGCCCTGTGCTGGTAACCGGCAAACCGATCTCGTCGGAGCTGATCTTGCCGCCGAAGCGCTTCTGCAAGAGCACCCCCAACAGGTATTCCATCACCGAGGGGGAAAGCCCAGTGGTGTAGGAGTTCAAAATGAAGAACAGGGGTTTCTCGCTCAAAATGGGCAGGCACATATCGATAAGCCCATAGAGCTGCTCTTCCAGCTTCCACACCTCGCCCCCAGGTCCCCGACCATAGGAGGGCGGGTCCATAATGATACCGTCGTAAGTGCGGCCCCGGCGCTGCTCCCGCTGGACAAACTTCACGCAGTCGTCCACCAGCCACCGCACCGGACGGTCCGCCAGACCGCTTGCCTGAGCGTTCTCCTTGGCCCACTGGACCATTCCCTTGCTGGCGTCCACGTGGGTTACCACAGCCCCGGCCTTCATGCAGGCCAGTGTGGCGGCACCGGTATAGCCGAACAAGTTCAGCACCCGCACCGGGTCCTCCGGAGAACGGTTTGCATTGCGGATCTTCTCCATGGCGAACTTCCAGTTCACCGCCTGCTCCGGGAAAATACCCGTATGTTTAAAGCCCATAGTCTTAAGCCGGAAAGTAAGGCCCTCCCACTGAATCTTCCACACAGGGGGAACCTTTTGGAATTCCGTCCACTTGCCTCCACCGGAACTGGACCGCTGATATCGAGCATGGGCTTTTCCCCACCGGGGATCGGCCCTTTCCCCCGACCAAATGATCTGAGGGTCCGGCCGGATCAGAAGGATGTCCCCCCACCGTTCCAAACGCTCCCCTTCCAGGGTATCGATGAGCTCATAGTCCTGCCATTGTGCCGTACGCATGGCTCTCCGCCTTTCTTTTCTGTACTACGTTTCTATTCATTCCCCGTTCAGGGTGAGCTGATCCTCGTCCCGCAATCTGCCGGGCACCGGGAATCCCAAGTGCAGGTACGCCGCTGCCGTGGCACAGCGTCCCCGAGGCGTACGGGTAAGGAATCCGATCTGCATCAGGTAAGGCTCGTTCACGTCCTCGATGGTGACGGCTTCCTCCCCGATGACCGCGGCCAAGGTCTCCAAACCCACAGGGCCGCCGTTGTAATTCTCGATAATGGCCCGGAGCATATTCCGGTCGCTGGCATCCAGGCCCAGTTCGTCGATCTCCATCCGGTCCAAGGCTATCTTGGCGGTGTTCAGGGTGATGACTCCGCCGCTCATCACCTCAGCGAAATCCCGGACTCGCTTCAAAAGCCGATTGGCAATTCGAGGGGTGCCCCGGGAACGGGACGCGATCTCCAAGGCGGCGTCCGCATCGATCTGAGCCCGCAGGATTCCGGCGCTGCGGGCCACGATCTTCCCCAGCTCCTGGGGAGAGTAAAGCTCCAACCGCAGCACCACACCAAACCGGTCCCGCAGAGGAGCGGAAAGCTGTCCGGCTCGAGTAGTGGCCCCCACCAAGGTAAACTTGGGCAGAGGCAGATGATAGGAAGCTGCCATCTGTCCTTTGCCGGTGATGATATCCAGAGCGAAGTCCTCCATGGCCGGGTAAAGAATCTCTTCCACGGTGCGGGGCAGACGATGGACCTCGTCGATGAACAGCACGTCCCCCGGACTCAGGTTGGTGAGCAGAGCCGCCAGATCCCCCGGCTTCTCAATAGCCGGGCCACTGGTGATCCGCAGGTTCACTCCCAGCTCGTTGGCCACGATCCCCGCCAACGTGGTCTTGCCCAGACCAGGAGGACCGTAAAGCAGCACGTGATCCAAGGACTCTTTCCGGCTCTTGGCGGCCTCGATGTAGATCTTTAAGTTCTCCTTGACCTTGTCCTGACCCACATATTCGGAAAAGGTCCGGGGACGCAGAGGATTCTCCACTGCCTGGTCCTCTGGAGTGTAGCCCGGCTCCATCATGCGGTTTTCAAAGTCCAGGTCGTCGTCCCAATCCGTTTTCCCGCCGTAAGGCTCCACAGGCATGACGATTCCTCCTTTCGTTATCTCACTTTACAGGGTGGTTACTTGCCGCTGCCAAAGCCCTTCAAGGCCAGGCGGATCAGCTCCTCGGTGGGCAGGGTAGAATCCAGCCTGCCCACTGCGGCGGCGGCCTCGCTGGCGGAATAGCCCAAGGTCACCAAAGCACCCACTGCCTGGGCGGCGTTCCCCGAAGCGGAAGGCCCGCCCGGCTCCGGCATACCCTCCAAAGGCACCCCGCCGGACAAGTCCTTCACTTTATCTTTCAACTCCAACACGATTCGCTGGGCCAGCTTCGGTCCCACGCCATTTGCCTTGGTGAAACGCTTGGCGTCCCCCGCAGCGGCGGCAAGAGCCACGTCTTCCGGAGTGAGCTGGGACAAAATGGCCAGCCCAACCTTGGGCCCTACCCCGCTGATAGCCGTCAGCAGCTTGAAGCAGGAAAGTTCCCCCTTAGTGGCAAAACCGAACAGATCCAGGGCGTCCTCCCGAACGTTCAGATACGTGTATAACGTGGTCTTTTCCGAGATTTTAGGGAGACTGCGCAAGGTGTTCATGGAGGTCATGCACCGAAAGGCTACGCCTCCCACATCCACTACTGCCGCTCCCGGCTCGGTAACTACTAAAGTTCCTGTGACGCTGTATATCATGGGATATCTCCTTCCCGTTTTATAGCCGAGCTCAGATCACCTGATCCGGCTTGTGGCCCCTTTGCAGCAGCACCCGCCGTAAGGGCGAGCCTGCCGCCTGTCCGTGACAGATCGCCAAGGCCAGGGCGTCAGCGGTGTCGTCAGGCTTGGGCACCTTTTCCAGGCACAACAGCCGCCGGGTCATCTCTTGGACCTGGGGCTTCAAAGCCTTTCCGTAACCGGTGACCGCCTGCTTTACCTGCATGGGGGTGTACTCGTACAAGGGGATCCCCGCCTGGGCCAGCGCCAGCAGGATGACCCCTCTGGCCTCCGCCACTCCGATACCTGTGGTCTTGTTGTTGGTAAAGTACAGCTTTTCCACGGAGGCAGCTTGAGGAGAGAGCCTTGTGAGGATCTCGTTCATACCCTGGTAGATCTCCTCCAGCCGCAGGCCGAAATCCGCCCCGGCTGCCGTGGTGATGGCGCCGTATTCCAAAGGCCGGTATCTGCCGCCGCTGGTTTCAATGACTCCGTAGCCCACAATGGCGTAACCAGGATCGATCCCAAGGATCCGCAAAGTTCTCCCCTCCCCGATAGAATATCCGTATTATTATAGCACAAACGACTTTCGGGGTAAAGGGAATTTCCCCCTATTGTCACCTATTAGAAAAGGGAAGAAGCCCTTGCTCCTTCCCTTTTCTGCCTCCCGATATCAGCCTGCTTACGCTTAGGGCCGGTAGGAGAACTGTTCAAATGTAGCCTGAGCACCGGGCTCTCCCTGGCAGTACATGCCAAAGAAGCATCCGGTAAAGGTGCAGATCATGCACTCAGTGGAAATGAGCTGCGTGGAGGCTGTCCCCAAGGACTGAGGCTCTCCCCCCTCTGCCTGGACGAAGAACTCGAAGGCCAGACGACTCGCCTGGATGGTGAGGGTCAGCTTGCCCTCTTCCGGCAGAAACACAGGCTGGGACTCCACCAGCATATCGGCGCTGCGCCGGCGCAGGAAAGCCGCCCGTTTTCCCTCTCTCAGAGTGACCACCAGATCATAGTGGTGATCCTTGGTGTGGAACACAGTGAGGCCAGCTTCCGCCTGCTCGCTCTGGGGGTCGAACTCCATCACCGTTTTCACGGTGGCGTCAAAATGCTGCTGCCGACGCCCCAGGAAAGTGGGAGAACCAAGGCTCTCCAGATCGTCTTTTCCTGCGGTGAGGGTCAGACCCTGGCCCAGCTGGTAGTTTTCCTCATAGGGATTGCGCAGGTAGGACCACAGGGGCGAAAGCTCCTTGGCAGTGGTGAAATCCTCTTCCTGAGCAAAAGTGTTCTGGAGTGCGTAGCCGTCGGGAAGCGTCTGCTCCGGCGTGCCGGGGCCTTCCATCTCCCACTGGATGGGCTTGCCTTCGCCCACCACAGGCCAGCCTTCCTCATCCCAAGTGACAGGGGCCAGCATGGTCTCACGTCCCATGTGGTGAAGCATGAACTGAGAGGGACGGATGCCGTGGAACACCATCCACCAGTTGCTCTTTCCGTCCTCCACCAGGTCGGCATGTCCCAGAGCCTGAGCTTCTCCATTCCGGGGATTCAGGTTACGGTGGGTCAGGATGGGATTGCGGGGGCAGCTTTCAAAGGGACCCCAGATAGAGTCGCTGCGGGCAATGGTCTCCATGTGACCGTACTCCGTGCCGCCTTCGGCGATCATCAGGTAGTATTTGCCAAAGATCTTGTAGATATGGGGACCTTCAGGGCACTTGCCGCCGGTGCCGTACCAGATAGGCCGCACTTCAGACAGCACCTTGCCTGTTTCCAGGTCCACCTCAAACTGTCCGATGCACTGCACACCCTGGTCATCCGTATGGGTGCGCTGCATGTAGACCTTTCCGTCCTCGTCCCAGAACAGGGAGGGATCGATGCCGCCCTGGTCGATCCACACCGGGTCGGACCAAGGTCCCTTGGGATCGTCGGCAGTGACCACAAAGTTTCCACCGTGAGTGACGTTGGTGGTGATCATGTAATATTTTCCGTTGTGGAAGCGGATGGTAGGGGCGAAAATTCCCCCGGACACTCGGGCACCATCTAGTTCCAGCTGACTGCGGCGAGTGAGCACATAGCCCAGAGACTCCCAGTTCACCATATCACGGCTGTGCCACAGAGGCACTCCGGGGAAGAACTCAAAAGAGCTGTTGACCAGGTAATAGTCCTCCCCCACCCGGCAAACACTGGGGTCCGGGTAAAAGCCGGGAAGCAACGGATTGCGGTATTTCATAGCACATTCCTCCCTAAAATTTCTATTTCCATCATACCCAAAACCGGAAGCGCACGCAAGGGAAAAATTTGCGTTCTTCTTTTAATTTTTTGACATAAAAAGGGACACACCGCAAAAAATGGCGGCATGTCCCAAAAATGCTGGGGATCACAGCTTCAGCTGCTCTCCGGTATTTTCCTCCCCGTCGGGCAGCGCGCCCAGAGCAGGAAGGTTCTTTTTATAGCGGTTGGGATTTTTCAGCATCCCTTCCTCATACAGCCGGACGCTCATGAGTCGCTGACCTTTTTTCAGGTTCATGGCCTGGACGCCCTGGGTGTTTTTGGTGGTCTTGGGCTGAATGAGTCCCGTGTGGAACAGCAGCATCCGACCGGAGGAAGCAGTCAGAAGCACTTCCTGGTCCTCCTTCACGTACAACGCAGCCGCCAAGGGCGACTTGTCGCTGTAAGCGTTCAGCAGCTTTTTCCGGTTCTGCTTTGTCTGGTAGGCGCTCATGTCCACCTTGGCCACCTTGCCGTTTTCGAAGAAGAACAGCATATACCCGTCGTACTCATGGGTGACGGCCATGTATACCGCCCGCTCGTTTTCGTCCATCTGGGCTTTGGCGGGGATATACTCACCAAGGACGCTGGCCTTGGTGTCGGCAAAATCGCTGGCCTTCATCTTGTAGACCTGGCATTTGTCGGAGAAGAACAGCAGCTCGGCGCTGTTTTGCTCCTCCATCTGCTGGGCGATCTCGTCCCCTTCCTTCAGCTTCTGCTCTCCGCTCATCCGCAGGGACTGAGGAGTGATCTTCTTGAAGTAGCCCTCCTTGGTGAAGAACAGGTTCACCGGATACTCCGGCACCTCCTCGGTGATCTCCACCTCTTCCACCTCATCGGCGTAGAGGATCATGGACCGGCGGGGCTGGCCGTATTTCTGGGCCACCTCTTCCAGCTCCTTGACGATGATGGTCTTTACCTTGGCCTTGGAACTGAGGATGCTCTCCAATTCCGCAATGGCTTTTTCCAGCTCCTCGATCTCCTGGGTGCGCTTTAAGATATACTCTCGGTTCAAGTGGCGCAGCTTGATCTCCGCCACGTACTCAGCCTGGGTCTGGTCGATGCCGAAGCCGATCATCAGGTTGGGCACCACCTCGGCTTCCTCCTCCGTCTCCCGGACGATGCGGATGGCCTTGTCGATATCCAGCAGGATCACCTGCAAGCCTTGCAGCAGGTGGAGCTTTTCTTTTTTCTTTTGCAGGTCGAAATAGGTGCGGCGGCGGACGCATTCCACCCGGAACGCCGTCCACTCCTCCAAAAGCTCCCGCACTCCCAGCACACGGGGTGTTCCCCCGATGAGCACGTTGAAGTTGCAGGCAAAGCTGTCTTCCAAAGTGGTGAGCTTATAGAGTTTCTGCATCAGCTTGTCGGGATCAGTGCCCCGCTTCAAGTCGATGGTGATCTTCAAGCCGTCCAAGCCGGTCTCGTCTCGGATGTCAGCGATCTCCTTGATCTTCCCCTGCTTCACCAGGTCGATGACCCGCTCCACGATCACCTCGATGGTGGTGGTAGGCGGAATCTGGGTCACGTCGATGCAGTTGGCGCTCTTGTCGTAGGAATAGCGGCAACGCACCCGGAAACTGCCTCGGCCTGTCTGGTAGATGCTTCCCATCTGGTCACGGTCAAACAGGATCTGCCCGCCGCCGGGGAAATCGGGGGCCTGCATGGTCTGGAACAGGTCCGCCTCCGGATCTCGGATCAGGGCGATGGTGGTGCGGCACACCTCCGCCAAGTTGAAGGGACAGATATTGCTGGCCATGCCTACGGCGATGCCCGTATTGGCGTTAACTAACACGCTGGGGAAAGTGGCGGGCAGCAGGGTGGGTTCCTTCATGGTGCTGTCGTAGTTGTCCACAAAGTCCACGGTGTCCTTGTCAATGTCCTGGAACAGCTCCTTGCAGATGGGGTCCAGCCGAGCCTCCGTGTATCGGGAGGCGGCCCAGGCCATGTCCCGGGAATAGAATTTGCCGAAGTTGCCCTTAGAGTCCACATAGGGATGTAAAAGCGCCTCATACCCTCGGGAGAGCCGCACCATAGTGTCGTAGATGGCGGCGTCGCCGTGGGGGTTCAGCTTCATGGTCTGGCCCACGATGTTGGCGCTCTTGGTCCTGGCGGAACCCAAAAGGCCCATCTTGTACATGGTGTAAAGCAGCTTTCGGTGGGAAGGCTTGAAGCCGTCGATCTCCGGGATGGCCCGGGACATGATGACGCTCATGGCGTAGGGCATGAAATTCTGCCGCAGGGTATCGCTGATGTCCTGCTGGACGATCTCCCCCGCTCCGGCGATAAAGCCCTGCATTTTGGAGGATCCGCCCCGGGAGGGCTGCTGTCGTTTTTTTGCCATACTCTGTGTTTTCCTCCTTCTCTCAGGACACGTCCAGGTCGTCCAAGTATTCGCTGCCGTGCTGGGCGATGTAGTCCTTCCGGCCGGTCAGGTTGTCCCCCAGCAGCACGTCAAACATTTCCGCGGCCTGCTCCACGTCCCCAGGCTTCACCTGGATCAGACGGCGGGTCTTGGGGTTCATGGTGGTCAGGTTCATCATATCCGGGTCGTTCTCACCCAAACCCTTGCTGCGCTGGATGGTAAACTTCTGCCCCTCCAGCTCCTGGAGGAACTGTTCCTTCTCCCGCTCGTTGTAGGCGAAATAAGTCTTGTCTTTGGAGGTGATCTCATACAGAGGGGACTCCGCAATGAACACCTTGTTCTGCTCGATCAGGTCCGGGGTCAGCCGGTAGAGCATAGTTAGCAGCATGGTGCGGATATGGAACCCGTCCACGTCAGCATCGGTGCACAGGATGATCTTGCTCCACCGCAGGGCGTTAATATCGAAGGCGCCAATAGACTTGTTGGCCTTGCTCTTCACCTGCACGCCGCAGCCCAGCACCTTGATCAGGTCGGTAATGATTTCGCTTTTAAAAATCTTGTCGTAGTCCGCCTTCAGGCAGTTGAGGATCTTGCCTCGGATGGGCATCACCGCCTGGTAGTTGGGGTCTCGGGCCTGCTTGACCGAACCCAGAGCCGAGTCGCCCTCCACGATGAAGATCTCCCGCTCCGACACGTCCTTGGAACGGCAGTCCACGAATTTAGCCACACGTCCGGTAATGTCCATCTTGGCGGTGAGCTTGCCTTTCAGGTTCAGGCGGGTCTTTTCCGCGTCCTCACGGCTGCGCTTGTTCACCAGCACCTGGTTGCCGATCTTCTCAGCATCCAAGGGGTTCTCGATGAAGTAGACTTCCAGGTTGTGGCGGAGCATCTCCACCATGGCCTCCTGGATACCTTTGTTGGTGATAGCCTTCTTGGTCTGGTTCTCGTAGGAAGTCTGGGTGGAGAAGGAGGAGATGACGATCACCAGACAGTCCTCCACGTCCTGGAAGGTGATCTTGCTCTCGTTCTTATTGTACTTGCCGTTCTGCTTCAAGTAGGCGTCGATCTGATACACGAAGGCGTTGCGCACTGCCTTGTCGGGAGCACCGCCGTGCTCCAGCCAGCTGGAGTTGTGGTAGTATTCCGTCATGTGTACCCGGTTGGAGAAGGCTGCCGCCACGTTGATCTTCACGTTGTACAGGGCCATATCTTCCCGGTCTTTCACCTTTTTCTCGCTCTGCCAAAACTGCACTGGGGTAAGTGCGTCCTCCCCCGCCAGCTCCTTGGCGTGGTCCAAAATGCCGTTCTCATAGCAGAAGTCGGTGGTCTCAAATTTGCCGGGAGACACTTCGTTTTTCAGGTGGAAGGTGACACCAGCGTTGACCACCGCCTGGCGTTTTAAGATATCCAGGTAGTAGTCCAGCGCCACGTCGATATCCGTGAACACTTGCAGGTCCGGCTTCCACTTGATGAGCGAACCGGTGTCCTTTTTGGAATAGTTCTCCTTGTGCAGGCCGCCTACGTTTTCTCCCCGCTCAAAATGGAGGGTATACCGAAACCCATCCCGGCGGATATCCACGTCCATATACTCCGCGGCGTACTGGGTGGCGCACAGGCCCAAACCGTTCAAACCCAGAGAGTACTCATAGTTCTCCCCGGAGGTGTTGTTGTATTTGCCGCCGGCGTACATCTCGCAGAACACCAGCTCCCAGTTGTACCGTTCCTCTTTGGTGTTGTAGTCCACCGGGATGCCCCGGCCGTGGTCCTCCACCTGGACGGAATGGTCCAAAAACCGTGTAATCGTGATCTCCTTGCCATACCCCTGCCGGGCCTCGTCGATGGAGTTGGACAGGATCTCGAAAATGGAGTGCTGGCAGCCGTCAATGCCATCGGAGCCAAAGATCACCCCAGGGCGCAGACGCACACGGTCCGCACCTTTCAGACTGGTGATACTGTCGTTGCCATAGGTCTGTTTTTTTGCCATAGTTCCTCCTGTATACCCGTCAAGCCCAATCGCTTTACATGCTTATAAACAGCAAGAAAGGGAATGTGACCATTCCCTTGGTTGCCATATTCTTAAAAATCAGACTTCGTCTCCGGGAGCAGCGTCGTCCTCCGCCTGAGGCAGAGCCTCTTGAGGCTGAGCGTCCTGAGGCATGGTGGGGATGGATCCGCTGGGAAGCAGATTGCCGTCCATCACCTGCTGGAACTCCACGCCGTCCACTTTTTCCTTCTCATAGAGCACCCCGGCCAGCCGGTGGAGCTCATCCATATGATCCTTCAAGATCTTCTCCGTCTTTTCGTAAGCGGTGGAGATGATGCTCTGGATCTCTTCGTCGATCTCGGAAGCGGTCTGCTCCGAGTAGTTGCTGATGTGGCCCATTTCCTTGCCCAGGAAGGGGTTGCTGTCGTCGGTGCCGTAAGTGATGGGGCCCAGCTTATCGCTCATGCCGTACTTGGTCACCATGGCACGGGCGATCTTGGTAGCCCGCTCGATATCGTTGGAGGCACCGGTGGAAATGTCATCCAGCACCAGAGCTTCCGCCACGCGGCCGCCCAGCAGCACCACCAATTCTTCCCGCATTTCCTCACGGCTGCGGTAAGTCCGGTCCTCCGTGGGCAGATGCATGGTATAGCCTCCTGCCATGCCACGAGGAATGATGGAAATCTGGTGGACAGGATCCTGGGTCTTGCAGTAGTAAGTGGCGATAGCGTGACCCGCCTCATGGTAAGCGGTGAGCTTCTTTTCCTTCTCGCTCATGACACGGCTCTTCTTCTCCGTGCCCACCACCACCTTGATGGTGGCCTCTTCGATCTCCTCCATAGTGATAGCCCGATGGTTCTTCCGGGCTGCCAGGAGGGCGGCTTCGTTCAAAAGGTTCTCCAGGTCCGCGCCGGTAAAGCCAGCGGTGGACTTGGCGATGGTAGAGAGCACCACATCGGGAGCCAAAGGCTTGCCCTTAGCGTGAACCCGCAGGATCTCCTCACGGCCCTTGATATCGGGATAGCCCACCATCACCTGGCGGTCAAACCGGCCGGGACGCATCAAGGCGGGGTCCAGAATGTCAGGGCGGTTGGTGGCGGCGATCATGATGACACCTTCGTTGGCGCCAAAGCCGTCCATCTCCACCAGCAACTGGTTCAAGGTCTGCTCACGTTCGTCGTGGCCGCCGCCCAAGCCAGCGCCTCTCTGCCGGCCCACAGCGTCGATCTCGTCGATGAAGATGATGCAGGGATGGTTCTTTTTCGCTTTGTCGAACAGGTCACGGACACGGGAAGCGCCCACGCCCACGAACATTTCCACAAAGTCAGAACCGGAAATAGAGAAGAAAGGCACGCCTGCCTCGCCAGCCACAGCCCGGGCCAGCAATGTCTTACCAGTACCGGGAGGGCCCACCAGCAGCACGCCCTTGGGAATACGAGCGCCCAGGGTGTTGTACTTATTGGGGTTCTTCAGGAACTCTACGATCTCTCGCAGCTCTTCCTTTTCCTCATCGGCGCCGGCCACATCGGCGAAAGTGGTCTTGCGCTTCTCGTCGCTCATCTGCTTGATCTTGGCCTTGCCGAAGTTCATCTGCTTGTCGCCGCCCATGCTGCTGCCAAGCCTTCGCATCATGAACATCCAGAACACGATCAGCCCCACAAACAGGATCAGCGTGGGCAACAGGCTGATAAACCAGCTGGTCTCTACAGGACGGATGATGTCCTGGACCATTTTGGTCTCATGGACCTTGTTATACGCCTCGATGTCGTCCTTCACGTCCATGTAGAACAGATCCACACTGGGCAGCACGTAGCTAACTGCATCGCCGTTCTCCAGCTTGATGGCCATTTCCCCGGTGCCCAGATTCAGCTTGTATTCCGTCACTTCCTGACTTTCGAAGAAGTTGATGATATCGGAATACTTGTAGGTCGCTGTCCGAGGTGTCCTGTTGCTGAACAGGAAGATGATGATGAAGAGCACCACCACCGGGATCCCGATATACAGCAGCAGGTTTCGAATCTTTTTCTGATTGCTGTCCAAGAATTTGTCCTCCTATATCTTTCAGTAAAACTCTATCCGCTTTCTTGGCCCTTTATTCATAGACGGAAGGTTTTAACACTCCCACAAAGGGCAGGTTGCGGTATTTTTCGTCGAAATCCAGACCATAGCCCACGATGAAGGCATCGGGGATCTGGGCACCCACGTAAGTGGGGAAAACCTCCACCTCGCGGCGTTCGGGCTTGTCGAACAAAGTGCAGATGCGGATGCTCTTGGGTCCCCGAGACTGGAGCAGCTCCATCAGGTAGCTCAGAGTCTTGCCGCTGTCCAGAATGTCCTCCACGATGACGATGTCATATCCGGCAAGTTCCAGATCCAGGTCCTTGACGATCTTCACCACGCCGGAGGTCTTGGCACCGGAGCCATAGCTGGAGGTGGCCATAAAATCGATCCGGGCAGGGATGGTGACAGCCCGCATCAAGTCGGCCATAAACACCACAGAGCCCTTCAGCACACTGACCAGAAGCAGGTTTTTCCCCGCGTAATCCCGGGAGATCTCCCCGCCGACCCGCTGGACGATCTCCTGGATCTGTTCCTCGGTAAACAATACGCTTTCAATGTCCTTCCGCATGTCCAGTTCCATTGCCATATTCCATTTCTCCCTTATTCCCGCAATTTCTCAAGCATGTTTCCCTCGCGGACCTCCACCAGCAACGCCCGCTTCGTGCGGTCCGTCACCTGGAAGCCCTCAGCTGGGCCCACTCCCTCGCAAAACACCAGACGCCCGTCCGCTTCCAGCAGTACGGTCCGGTTTCTCTGGGAAAGTGGGACCTTATTTTCCTGAAACAACTGTTTCAGACTTTTAGACACCCGCCGCCCCGCCGGGGAAAAACGGTCACCCGACAGCCGAGAGCGGGCCCTTAAATTGCCTGTAATTATATCATAGTCCAAAGCGTTTTTAAACAACAAATTATGAATTTTTGGCTTATCTAGCCCCTCTGAGAGGCTTTTTACCTCCAAAAACAGCTCCTTCCCGCATGGGAGAGGAGTACATCCCAGGGATACGTCCCTGGAAAAGCCTTCCTGTCCGCCCGGTTCCTCCAAGGACAGCACCCCTTGTGACATCCGAGCTCGTACGCCGCCGGGTAAGTCCGCTTCGCCGTCCCGTTCCAAACAGCGGAACAAGGCGTCCAAGTGCTTCTTTTCCAGAGCAGGTCCTCCCCGCTCTTCCCAAAAAGCCAACAACACCCTGCTTTTCAAAGCAGGTGGTGCTTTCCGGAGCCGCCGCCCATCCAGACCCCAAGACACTCGGCACCGCTCCAGCAGAGCCCGCGCCTCCCTTTCCAGAAAGGCCTGGTCCTGGGAAAGTGTCTCCACCATGCGGGACACAGCCTCCAGGAATCCAGGGTTCACTTCCTCCAGGGCAGGCATGGCTTCCAGACGAACCCTGTTTCTGGCGTACTCTCGGGACAGGTTGGTGCTGTCCGTCACGTAGGAAAGCCCCTGTTCTCGGCAGTACTCCTCGATCTCCTTTCGGGACACCTTCAAAAACGGCCGCAGGATTTTCCCCCGGCAGTAAGGGATCCCCAGCAGCCCCGGCAAAGACGCCCCCCGGCATAGGTGAAGCAGCACCGTTTCGGCGTTATCGTTGGCGTTGTGAGCGGTGAGGATCCGGTCATTCTCCCCCGGTGTCAGAGACTGGAAAAAGTCGTAACGCACCTTTCGGCCGCATTCTTCCAGCCCTAATCCTTCCCGGCGGGCCAAGGCGGCCACATCTTCCCGGAAAACAGCAAAGCGAAGCCCGAACCGTTCGGCAAATTGCCGGGCG